>DKEU01000232.1 GCA_002452635.1 Desulfovibrionaceae bacterium UBA6814
TTCCGGTGGTCTCCACCAAGAACACCGGGGGCCGGAACCACTTCCTGCTGCCCAAATTCTCCCGGATCGTGGACCCCGCCCCCATCTCGGTCCGCGATGCGGTGGAGGAGCTCAAGTCCCTGTGCATCCCTGCGGAAACCATCCGCCGCAAGACCCTGATGCGCAGCCTGGTCCACCGCAGGAACCTCCAGGAGGCCGTGCAGCGGATTTTCGACCATGAGGGCGTATGCCGGAACTTCGCCGACGAGTGGGACACGGTGTACGTGAACAAGCTGTTCAACTGGGGCATCCCGGACTGGCAGGTGGTGGACTACGTGAAGAAGTGGCGCGGCCGCACCGGCAAGGTGATGGAGCCCCTGCGCCGCAACCGGCCCCTGGAGCTGGAATACGAACGCGCCAAGGCCGCGGCCTGATCCCCCTCCGCCCACCAGAACGAAAAAGGCCGGGTCGCCCCGGCCTTTTTCGTTGGAGCGGCGCGCAGCCGCCTAGTGGGTATGGTTCAGGTACTGCTCCTTGAGCAGGGTGCCCGAGATGGGGCAGCGGTTCTCCCGGCCGCAGAAGATGCGCTCCGGATCCGCCACCTCCAGGGCCGCCTCCAGCACCGCGTCCATGTGCTCCACCTCGATGATGGTGAGGTCCTTGAGGATGGCCGCCGGCACCTCCTTGAGGTCCTTGGCGTTGTCCTTGGGAATGAGCACGGTCTTGATGAGCCCGCGGTGGGCGGCCAGGAGCTTCTCGCGCAGGCCGCCGATGGGCAGCACCCGGCCGCGCAGGGTGATCTCGCCGGTCATGGCCAGCTCGTTCTTCACCGGCAGGTTGAGGAGCGCGCTGATGATGGACGTGGCCAGGGTGATGCCGGCCGACGGGCCGTCCTTGGGGATGGCGCCCTCAGGCACGTGCACGTGGATGTCGATCTCCTTGTGGAACTCGCTGCGCAGGCCGAAGAGGTCCGAGCGGGAGCGGATGTAGGACAGGGCGGCCTTGGCCGACTCCTGCATCACGTCGCCCAGCTTGCCGGTGATCTCCACCTTGCCCGCGCCGGGCATGAGCGCGGTCTCCACCAGGAGCAGCTCGCCGCCCAGCTCGGTGTAGGCCAGGCCGGTGGACACCCCCACCTGGGAGGCCTCCTCCTTCTCGCCGTAGCGGTGCTTGGGCACGCCCAGGAAGGTGGCCACGTTCTGGGTGGTCACCGAGACCGCCTTGTCGCGGTCCTTCTCCTCCACCAGGCGCATGGCGGTCTTGCGGCAGATGGAGGCCAGTTCGCGCTCCAGGTTCCGCACCCCGGCCTCCTTGGTGTAGCGCCGGATGATCTCCAGGATGGCGTTGTCCGAGAGGTTCAGGTTCCCGGCCCCCAGCCCGTGCTCCTTGACCTGCTTGGGCAGCAGGAAGTTCCTGGCGATCTTGTGCTTCTCGTTCTCCAGGTAGCCGGGCAGCCGGATGATCTCCATGCGGTCCTGCAGGGGCAGGGGGATGGTGTGCAGGGTGTTAGCCGTGGTGATGAAGAAGACCTTGGACAGGTCGTAGTCCATGTCCAGGTAGTGGTCGTTGAAGGCCGAGTTCTGCTCCGGGTCCAGGACCTCCAGGAGCGCGGCCGAGGGGTCGCCGCGGAAGTCGGTGGACATCTTGTCCACCTCGTCCAGGCAGAACACCGGGTTGATCACCCCGGCCTTCTGCATGGACAGGATGATCTTGCCCGGCATGGCGCCGATGTAGNNCGCGGATCTCGGCCTCGTCGCGCACCCCGCCCAGGGACAGGCGCACGAACTCGCGGTCCATGGCCCGGGCCACGCTCTTGGCCAGGGAGGTCTTGCCCACGCCCGGAGGACCCACCAGGCAGAGGATGGGGCCCTTCATGGTCTGCACCAGGCTCTGCACGGCCAGGTATTCCAGGATGCGCTCCTTGGGCTTGTCCAGGCCGTAGTGGTCGGCCTCCAGGATGTCCTTGGCCTTGCCGATGTCCAGGTCCGTCTCCTTGAGCACGTTCCAGGGCAGGTCCAGGATCCAGTCCACGTAGTTGCGCACCACGGTGTATTCCGCGGACGAGGGCGGGATCTGCTTGAGCTTCTTCATCTCCCGGCGGGCCTTCTCCCGGGCCTCGTCGGGCATGACCTTCTCCTCCAGGCGCTTCTCCAGGTCGCCGACCTCCGCCTGGGGGTCGTCCTCGCGGCCCATCTCCTTGTGAATGGCCTTGAGCTGCTCGTTCAGGTAGTACTCCCGCTGGTTGGACTCCATCTGGCTCTTCACGCGATTCTTGATGCGCTTCTCCAGGTCGTTGATCTCGATCTCCGACTGGAGCAGGGCCAGGGTCTCTTCCAGGCGCTTCAGGGGGTTGCGCTCTTCCAGCAGGGACTGCTTCTTGAGGTAGTCCACCTTGAGGTGGGGCATGATGGCGTCGGCCAGCCGCCCGGCGCTGTTGAGCGACGAGATGGCCATGATGGTCTCGGCGGCCAGCTTCTTGTTGATCTTGCCGTAGGTCTCCAGGGCCTCGTGGGTGGCCCGGACCATGGCCTCGGCCTCGGAGGTGTCGGCCTCGGCCTCGGGCAGGGCCCGGGCCCGGGCCATGAGCACCTCGTGGGCCGGGTCGGACAAGCCGGTCTCCGGGGACCATTCGGCGCGGTACAGGCCTTCGAAGAGGACCTTGATGGTGCCGTCGGGCAGGCGCAGGAGCTGGAGAATCTTGGACACCGTGCCGATCTCGAAGAGGTCCTCGGGACCGGGCTTCTCCTTTTCCGGCGTGCGCTGGGCCACCAGGAATATCTTCTTGTCGAACTCGGCCAGGGCGCGCTCGATGGCCTTCACCGAGGCCTCCCGGCCGACGAACAGGGGGACGATGGAGCGCGGGAACATGACCACTTCCCGCAGGGACATGAGGGGCAGGGTCATGGTCGGGCGGTCGTCGTCCACCATCACGAAATTGGTCATCGTTTCCTCCGGTCAACAGGCTGGAGACGGGGCCGGCCGCCCCGTCATCGCACAGAATAACTCCCCGGCGCGGCTTGTCAACGCGCCGGCCGACCGGCAATGGTCAAAGGCGGGAAAGCCAGTCCCGCCGGCCGTTCAAAAACCGCGAGGGCAAGGCGCGAAAAAACGGCAAGGCCGACGCGTATTGGGGCATACGCGAGGGTTTGCCGTTTTTGAAGCAACGCAGCCATCGCGGGATTTTCAACGGCCGGCTAGGCGGATTTCACTTCCTGGTGGTAGAAGAGCAAGGGTTCGATGCCCTTGTCCACCACCGCCTTGTTGACCACGCACTCCTTGACCCCGGTGAGCGAGGGCAGCTTGTACATGATCTCCAGCATGATGCTCTCCATGACGTTGCGCAGGCCCCGCGCTCCGGTCTTGCGCTCCAGGGACTTCTGGGCGATGGCGCCCATGGCGTTCTGGGTGAAGCGCAGGCGCACCCCGTCCAGCTCGAAGAGCTTCTGGTACTGTTTGGTCAACGCGTTCTTGGGCTCGGTGAGGATGCGCACCAGGTCGGACTCGGTGAGCTCGGTGAGCGACGTCACCACCGGGATGCGGCCCACGAATTCGGGGATCAGCCCGAACTTGATGAGGTCCGTGGGGTGCACGTCGGCCAGGAGCCTGTCCGTGTTCTCCTCGCCCTTGCCCTTGACCTTGGCCCCGAAGCCCAGGCCCGAACCCTGCTGCCGCTGCTGGATGATCTTCTCCAGCCCGATGAAGGCCCCGCCCAGGATGAACAGGATGTTCCCGGTGTTCATCCGGATGAACTCCTGCTGGGGGTGCTTGCGGCCGCCCTTGGGCGGGATGTTGGCCTCGGTGCCCTCGATGATCTTGAGCAGGGCCTGCTGCACGCCCTCGCCCGACACGTCGCGGGTGATGGAGGGGCTGTCGCCCTTGCGCGCGATCTTGTCGATCTCGTCGATGTAGATGATGCCCTTGGACGCGGCCTCCAGGTCGTAGTCCGCGTTCTGGAGCAGCTGCACCAGGATGTTCTCCACGTCCTCGCCCACGTAGCCGGCCTCGGTGAGGGTGGTGGCGTCGGCGATGGCGAAGGGCACCTTGAGCACCCGGGCCAGGGTCTGGGCCAAAAGGGTCTTGCCCGAGCCGGTGGGGCCGATGAGCAGGATGTTGGACTTGTCCAGCTCCACGTCCTTGCTCTTGTTGCCGGCGAAGAACACCCGCTTGTAGTGGTTGTGCACGGCCACGGCCAGGATCTTCTTGGACCGCTCCTGGCCGATGACGTACTCGTCGAGGAGCTTGTTGATCTCCTCCGGGGTGAGCAGCTTGCCCTGCTCCAGGTCCTCGGTAAGGCTCTCCTGGGCGATGATGTCGTTGCACAGGGACACGCACTCGTCGCAGATGTACACATCCGGCCCGGCGATGAGCCGCTGCACCTCGTCCTGGTTCTTGCCGCAGAACGAGCAGCACAGCTCCGGAGGCAGTCCCACCTTCTTCTTGGTCATGCGCGGCTACTCCTTGCCCTCTTCCACTATCTCATTGCGCGTGGTCAGGATGCGGTCGATGATGCCGTACTCCTTGGCCTCTGCGGGGCCCATGAAGTAGTCCCGGTCCGTGTCCTGGGCAATCTTTTCCAGGGGGGCTCCGCTGTGCTTGGCCAGGATCCCGTTCAGGGATTCCTTGAGCCGGAGTATCTCCCGGGCGTGGATGTCGATGTCCGTGGCCTGGCCGGAGAACCCTCCCATGGGCTGGTGGATGAGGATCCTGGCATGGGGCAAAGCAAATCTCATGCCCGGCGCCCCGGCGGCCAGCAATATGGCGGCCATGCTCGCGGCCTGGCCCAGGCACAGGGTGGCCACCGGCGCGGAGATGTACTGCATGGTGTCGTAGATGGCCAGGCCGGCGGTGACCGAACCGCCCGGGGAATTGATGTAGAGGTTGATCTCCTTCTCCGGGCTCTCGGACTCCAGAAACAGGAGTTGGGCGCAGATCAGGCTGGCCACGTGGTCGTCGATGGGCGTGCCCAGCAGGATGATGCGCTCGCGCAGGAGCCGGGAATAGATGTCGTAGGCCCGCTCGGTGCGGCCGGTGGTCTCGATGACAATGGGAATGGTGGGCATGGAATCCTCCGCTGGATGGCTGGGCGCTGCGCCCTGGCTCCAGAAGTATATACGCTATGGCCCTCCGGCAAGTCCAGAAAGCGGGCGACGGTTGCTTGACGCCTTGCCCGGGAGGCGGAAAACGCGCGGGGGCCGTCAGCCGGCCCCCGCAAACTCTCTACTCCGCCTTGGATTCTTTGTTTGCCTCTGCGGCAGATGCCGCATCGCGGGCCTTCCATTCCTCGGGCGGAATCTCGCGCACCTTGGCCTTGGACCAGATGAACTCCATGGCCTTGTCCGCCAACAGGCTGTCCTTGAGGGCGAACATCAGGTTGTGCTCCTCGTAGTAGGAACGCAGCCACTCCGGGTCCTGCCGGGTCTGCATGGCCATGCGCCGCAGGTGTTCGTCCACCTCCTGGGGCTCCACCACCAGGTTCTCCTGATTGGCGACGGCCAGAAGGAAGATCTGGTTGCGCACGATGTCCTCGGCCTTGGGCTTGAACTCCTCGCGGATCTCGGCGGGCTTCTTGCCCAGGGAGGCCACGCTCTTGCCCCGGGACTCCAGGCGCTGCACCATGTCCTCCACCATGCGGTCGATGTTCTCCTCCACCAGGGTGGGGGGCAGCTCGAAGCTCACGCCCGCCAGCAGCCCGTCCAGCAGCCGTTTCTGGGCCTCGGACTTGTGCAGGTTCTTGCGGGACTCCAGGGTGGAGTTCACGATGGACTCGCGCATGCGGTCCATGGAGCCGAAGCCGGCCTTGGCGGCCAGCTCGTCGCCCGCCTCGGGCACGTTGCGGACCTTGAGCTCCTTCAGGGTGATGCGCATGTCCACGGTGCGGCCGGCCAACTGGGTGTTGATGAAGTCCGCGGGGAAGGACACCGGATCGGTGCGGGTCTCGCCCGGCACCAGCTTCTTGACGATGTCCTCGAACATGGGCAGGGCCTCGCCCTGGCCCAGGTGCAGGTGGAAGTTGTCGGCCTTGAGGTCGCCCAGGGGCTCGCCGTTCTCGAAGGCGGTGAAGTTGATGACCGCCACCTCGCCGTCGGCGGGATTGCGCTTCTCGGTCACGTCCGTGAGTTCGGCCATGCGGTTGCGCAGGCGCTCCACCACGGCCGCGACCTCCTCGTCGGCCACCTCGGGCACGTCCATCTCCGCGTCCAGGCCCAGGTAGTTGGGCAGGTCGATCTTGGGCGCGACCTCGTAGGAAAACGAGTAGGCGAACTCCTGGTCCCGGACCAACTCCCCGGAGTCCACGCTGATGCGGGACAGGGGGGTGATCTTCTCCTGGGACAGGATCTCGTTGAGCTGGTAGTTCACCAGGTCGGCGGTGGCCTCGGCGTAGATCTGGCTCTTGAACCGGGACTCGATGATGGCGGACGGGACCTTGCCCTTGCGGAAGCCCTTCACGTCCGCGCTCTTGCGGTACAGGGCCAGGGTGGCCAGGATGGCGGCGTTGGCCTCATCCACAGGCACGGTCACGTTGACCTTGCGGGTGACGGGAGAGGTCTCTTCGATCTTGTATTCCACGGACGGCTCCTCCTTGGGGAGATGTAATCTACGGGCTCCGGCCGGAGCCGGCGGCGCGTGGGCCGGGACGGGCTGGCTATCGCCGGGAGGACCGGCCCGGGATTGCCTGGTGGCCGGGGCGGGACTCGAACCCGCAAGCCGCATGGACACTGGCTCCTAAGACCAGCGCGTTTACCAATTCCGCCACCCGGCCGCCCGCTGACTGCCCGGACGCCTACGCGCGTCACGCAAAAGCGGATGAATTAACCATGCACCCCGGGGGCTGTCAATGTGCAATATACCCGGGCCTCAACTCCCCTGCCCCGCCTTATCCAGGGAATGCAGCGCCGCTTCAAGCGGATGCGCGTGGTTGGGCGGGCCGTACCCCTTGCCCAGGCCGTAGCCGGTGCGCAGGGCCTCCTGGAGATAGGCGCGGGCCGCGCGCACCGCCGCGGCCAGATCCAGGCCCCTGCCCTGGTAGGCCGCGATGGCCGCGGACAGGGTGCAGCCCGTGCCGTGGGTGTGCCGGGTGTCCAGGCGGGGCATGGGCAGGGCCAGGGGCGCACGGCCGGGCAGGCAGAGAAAGTCCACGATCTCGCCGCCGCCCTCCTCGGGGCCCCCTGGGGGCATGTGGCCGCCCTTAAGCAGCACGGCCTTGGCGCCCAGGTCCAGGAGCCGGCCCGCCACCCGGGCCACGTCCCCCTCCCCGGCCAGGGGCAGGCCGGAGAGCAGTTCGGCCTCGGGCCGGTTGGGGGTCACCAGGTCGGCCAGGGGCAGCATCTCCCGGCGCAGGGCCTCCACCGCGTCCTCCTGGAGCAGGGCGTGGCCGGTCTGGCTCACGCACACCGGGTCCACCACCAGGGGAAAGTCCTTGCGCTGCCGGAGCACCCCGGCCACCGCGGCGATGATGCCCGCGGAGAACAGCATCCCGGTCTTGGCCGCGGCCACCGGGAAATCGTCCAGCACGGTTTCCAGTTGCACGGCCACGAACTCCGGGGGCGGGGCGTGGATGGCCCGCACCTCCACCGAGTTCTGGGCGGTGAGCGCGGTGATGACGCTCATGCCGAAGGTCCCGAGCATGGCCATGGTCTTGAGGTCGGCCTGGATGCCGGCCCCGCCGCCGGAATCCGAGCCGGCGATGGTCAGGACACAGGGAGCGGGTCTCATGGTTCCTCCTCCCCCTCCTTCCCGGTGGAGCGGATGCGGGCCAGGGTGAGCCCGGAACGGGCCAACAGGCCCATGGCGTAGCCCGTGACCGGGAAGAAGACCACGGCGTGGTAGACCAGGCCCGCAGCCAGGGCCTGTTCCTTGTCCACGCCCAGGCCGGTGAGCACCGCCACCATCACCGCCTCGTACACCCCCACCCCGCCCGGGGACGAGGGCACGGCCAGGCCCAGGGCCCCGAACACGAACACCGAGAGCACCTGCCCGAAGGTCAGGCCCAGGCCCGCAGCCCCCCAGAGGATGATGTAGTACTGGAGGCAGTAAAGGCCCCAGGTGAGGGCGGTGGCCAGGGCCAGGACTGCGAAGAACCGCCCCCCGCGGCGCTCGGCCAGGTGGTCCAGCACGTCGGCGGCAAAGGCCTTGAGCCGCGCGAAATACAAGAGGCTCACCAGGCGCGGGGCCAGTCCCGGCCACAGGCGCAGAACGATGAGGCAGGCCCACAGCCCGCCCACCACCGCGGCCAGGGGGACCACCGCCAGGTGCTTGCCGTGGAAGGCCGCGGCGAACAGGGCCATGGCGATGAGGGCGTGCAGGTCCGCGAACCGCTCCCAGAACACCATGCCCATGGCCTGGCCCAGGGGCACCCCGGCGCTGCGGCGCAGGTAGGCGGCCTTGGCCAGCTCCCCCAGCTTGGCCGGGAGCACGTTGTTCAGGCCCAGGCCCAGCATGCCGGCGTTGAAGGAGGCCGTAAAGGTGGCCCGGCCCCCGGCAATCCGGTTCAGGCGCACTCCCACGGCGGCCATGTCCACGAACACCGCGGCCACGGCCACCAGCACCCAGGCCGAGGAATAGGAGCGCAGGGCCGCGGCCAATGCCGCGAAGTCCACGCCCCAGAGGGCGTACGCCAGGCAGGCTCCGGCCAGGCCGAAGCGCAGGGCGAGGCTGGCGGCCTTCTTCACGCGCCCCCCGAGCGGACGCCGACGGCGTCCTCCCCGGCCTTGCGCCACAGGGACATGCGGGCCGCGGCCAAGCCGGCCAGCAGGCAGAGCAGGGGCTCGAAGGGCAAACGGTACTTGGCGTAGCCCACCGGGCCGGACACGGCCAGCACGTAGGCCACCACCATGGCCGCGGCCCAGAAGGCCGCCGGCTTGCGCCACAGGGGGCCGAGGCCCAGGAGCTGCACCAGGCGCAGCACGAGGGTCAGGCCGGTCCCGGCCAGGAGGAAGACCACGTAGGCCGTGCTCTTGTTGTGGGCCAGAAAGTTCCAGGCCTGCTGCGGAAACCCTGCGCCCGGGGAATCGGAAAAGTGGGTCCAGTCCATCTTCAGGATATAGGCCAGCTCCACGCTGACCGGGGTGAAGAGGTTCTTCACCGCGCCCCAGAACCAGGCCTTGGCCAGGGACACGGGAGAGGCCGCGCGCAGGTAGTCAGCGGCAAAGGCCTTGGCCGCCGCGTCCTGGGCGAACGGGTTGTCCCGCACCTCGGGAGGCAGGGCCGCCTGCTTCTCGGCCCAAATGCCGGTGTACTTGGCCATGGCCTGCTGCTGGGACAGGCCCTCCTCGTACTGGGCCACCCCGGGCACGATCCAGCCGATGAGATGCGGCGCGCCCTGGCTGGTCAGGCCGGCGTGGCCGTACAGGGCGGCGTTGCGCGCCAGCCAGGGGGCCAGGACCAGGCCGAAGAGCAGGCAGAACAGGGCCGCGGCCCCCAGCCGGCGGCCGGCGCCTCCTCCCCCGGGCCGCAACAGCAGGTACGGCGCGGCGAACAGGGGCAGGTACAGGGTGGCCGAGCGCACCAGGGTGCACGCGCCGAAGAGCGCCGCGGCCCAGCCCAGGTCCCGCATCCGGCCCTGCGCCGCGTGGCGCAGCAGCAGGAACAGGCCCCAGGCGAACAGGGGCATGAACAGGGCCTCGGTGAGGGTCTGGTTGGCGTACACCGCCAGGTTCAGGGACAGGGCGGCGAAGGCTCCGGCCAGGTTGGCCGCGGTGGCGGACCACAGCCGGCCCATGCGCCACACGGCGTAGACGGTCACCCCGCCCAGGAGGTTCTGCACCAGGACGGCGAAGGCCAGGCTGCCGCCCCACCCCACCCCGCACAGGGCCAGGAACAGGGGGTACAGGGGCGTGCGCTCGGACCCGAAGCCCAGGCCCACATCCAGGTGATTGGCCAGATAGCCGGCCAGGTCCACGTACATCTTCTGGTCCGCAGCCACCAGCAGGTCCGGGCTGCCGGCCACGGTGGCGAACAGCCAGGCCCGCAGCAGGCACCCCGCGGCCAGGGCCAGGATGAGCACGCGGCGGCTAGGCGGCACGTTCCAGCACCACCAGGGTTCGGAAGGCCAGGAGCGGGGCCAGGAAGGCCAGGGGCCGCTCCAGGTCGGCCAGGGGCCTTATCCAGGACTCGGGCGCCAGGGTGCGGCCCGAGAACCCGCCGGTCAGGGGATAGGACCACAGGGCCAGGCGCTCCCGGTGCAGCAGGCGCAGGGTCGGGAAGCGGCGGGCGAACTGGGCGGCGCGCCTCCAGAACAGGGCCGTGGCCACGCCCTGGTTGGAGTCGAAGGGCTCGTCCGAGGACAGGGCGCAGGACTCGTCCAGGGGATCGCAGTCCGGCCGCAGGCCCTCGGGGTGCAGGAAGCGGTACACGGGCCAGGACAGGGGCGAGACGTAGGGGTCCATGACCAGCACCCGGCCGCCCGGGCGCAAGGCGCGGCCGGCCTCGGCGAAGAACCGCGCGGGCCGGGGCAGGTGGTGCAGCACGTCGAAGAGCACCAGGTTGCCCAGGCTGGCGTCGCGCACCGGGAGTTCCTGGGCGTCGCCCACCAGGTCGGTCCAGGGGGTGGGCAGGATGTCCAGGGTCAGGAGCCCGGGCAGGGCCTCCTTGAGCTGGCCGATGCCCGCGCCCACCTCCAGGCTGGGCCCGGGGGCCAAGAACCCGCGCATGGCTGCGTGCCAGCGGCCGTACAGGGCGCGCAGGCCCGGCTTGCGGTCCCAGGCCTCGCGCTGGGCGCGGAGAATCGCATCGGACATAATCCGCCTAGACGAATTTCAACTTGCGCATGGCGAACACGCACATCTGGAGCAGCAGCCAGCCGTGCCGGAAGCGGCTGATCTGGGTCTCGCCGTAGGTGCGCGCCCGGTAGCGGATGGGCAGCTCCAGGATCTTCAGGTTGAGCTTGGACGCGCCGAAGAGCAAATCGAAGTCGCCGAAGGGGTCGAAGTCCCCGAAGTAGGCCCGGCCGTCCACCAGGCGCAGGTAGTTCTCCCGGGAGATGACCTTGGTGCCGCACAGGGTGTCCTTGAGCCGCTGGTTCAGGAGCCAGGTGAAGGCCAGGCTGAAGAACTTGTTGCCCAGGAGGTTCAGGAAGCGCATGGCCTCGTCCTCCATGGGGTACACCAGGCGCGTGCCGTTGATGAACTCGCCCTTGCCCGCGGCCAACGCCCGGAAGAACTTGGGCAGGTCCTCGGGCGGGACCGTGAGGTCCGCGTCCAGGATCATGAGGATGTCGCCCTTGGCCGCGGCGAAGCCCTTGCGCACCGCATCGCCCTTGCCCTTGCCGTCCTGCACCAGGAAGGTGATGTCCCGCTCCGGGTAGGCGGCCATGACCCGCTGGATCTCCTCCGGGGTGCCGTCCACGGAATGCCCGTCCACGAAGATGATCTCGGTGTGCGCGCCCATGTCCGGGGTGCGCGCCACCGCGGGCTCGATGTTCCCCTTCTCGTTCTTGCAGGGGATGAGCACGGTGACGGTCTTGCGATTGTCCACGGCCTCGCGGCGCTTCATGCGGGCCACGGTGTAGTTGCACAGGCACAGCTTGCGCACCAGGGGCAGGCCGGCCAGGAAGTCCAGCACCGGCTGGAGCAGGGGCGCGCGCACGGGCAGCAGCATGCGGCGGTCGCGCTTCACGGCCTCGAAGTCGGCCAGGTTCAGCAGGTTCTCGATGTCCGAGGGGGAGAGCCAGTTGGCCAGGCGCTGGGGCATCTTGAGCCCCAGGCGCTCGGTGAGCCTCAGCACCGGCTCCCAGACGAAGTTGTAGTAGCCGATGATGAGCCGGGTCTCGGCGGTGCACAGGGGCCGCAGGTTCTCCAGGCAGGCCTGGATGTCCTCGAAGTGGCCCAGGGCGTCGGAGAGGATCACGTAGTCGAAGGGGCCCTTCACGGCCTTGCCCTCGGCGTCGGTCCAGGTGGCCGGGTCCTCGGCGTCGCCCACCGCGAAGGTCAGGTGGGGAAAGGCGGCGCGGGCCTCGGCCAGCATGGCCTCGGAGAAGTCCACGCCCACCCCGTGGGCGGGCTCCACCGCGGCCAGCAGCTCGCCGGTGCCGCAGCCCAGCTCCAGGACCCGCTTGCCCGCGGGCACCAGGAAGCGGAAATACCGCGCCTGCTGGTCGTGGTAGAAACGGCCCTTGGCCTTCCAGCGCCGGCGCTCGGCGGCGAACCGGTCGAAATGGGCGCGCACCGCCTCTTTGAACTGGCTCAGTTGCATCGGTCCTCGTGCTCCCTGCGGATGCCCGGCTGCCGCCGGGCGGCGGATTCCCGGCCCGGGCCGGGTGGCGAGGTTCTAAACCAATGGCCGAGTAATGCCAAGCGCGGCTACATCTCCGGAGCCATCTCCTGGAGCCGCATCTGCAGGCAGGTGAAGCGCCTGCGGCCGGTCTCACGCTTGAGGCCCAGGGCCATGGCCTTGCGGGGGCCCACCAGCACCGCCAGCCGCCGCGCCCGGGTGAGCGCGGTGTAGATGAGGTTGCGCTGCA
>DKEU01000026.1 GCA_002452635.1 Desulfovibrionaceae bacterium UBA6814
GGGCATGCGCACCGTGGCCTTTCCCCAGGGCGAGCCCTGGCTGCCGCCCCGGCTGCGCGGCCTGCCCCGGCTGGAAAAGGGCCTGTGCGTCGAAGGCTGCTCGGCCTGCCTGCCGGCCTGCCCGGTGGGCGCACTGCGGGTGGGACCCCACGGCCCGGTGCTGGACCTGGGCGCGTGCACCTTCTGCGGCGAGTGCGAGCGCGCCTGCCCGACCGGCGCGATTGCGTTCACCAACGGCCACGCCCTGTCCTCCCGCACCCGGGAGGGACTCGTCCTGCACCCCGGGGAGGCCCCCCGGGTGGAGGCCCTGGGCCGCGAGATGCAGCGGCTCTTCGGCCGCTCCCTCAAGCTGCGCCAGGTGAGCGCGGGCGGGTGCAACGCCTGCGAGGCGGACCTCAACGTGCTCACCACGGTGGTGTTCGACCTGGGCCGCTTCGGCATCGAGTTCGTGGCCTCGCCGCGCCACGCGGACGGCATCGTGGTCACCGGCCCGGTGCCCGAGAACATGCGCCTGGGCCTGCTCAAGACCTGGCAGGCCGTGCCCGAGCCCAAGCTCTGCATCGCGGTCGGCGCCTGCGCCATCGCCGGCGGCCCCTACGCCGGCTCCCCCGAGGTCCACAACGGCGTCGCCGGGCTCGTGCCGGTAGACCTCTTCATCCCCGGCTGCCCGCCCCACCCCATCACGACCCTCGACGCGCTGCTGCACCTGCTGGGCAGGATGTAGCCCCGCTCTGCCGAGACGGCGCTGCGCCCGCCGGGCCGTTGGGAACCCGCGAGACTCCCGGCGGCGGGCTCTGGCGGCGTCCTCCCTCGCAGCATGACTGCGCGCAAAACCCGAAGAGGCCCCTCGGAAGCGAGGGGACACGACGCGCTTGGGCAGTTCCCTTCCGGCTGCACGGCACGCTTACACTACATTCTTTGACTACAGGAACAATGTTGTGTAAGTTTTCCGCATGGCGCTGAACCAGATCATCGAGGAGTCCCTGGCCACCCTGGCCAGGAGGAAAAAACGGCTGATCGCCGAAAAACTCACCCTGCCCGCCGGGACACTCGTGGTCCGGCGGATCGGCGCGCAGAACTACGTCTACCGCAATCGGCGCGACGGCAGGAGGGTGCGCACGGAGTATCTCGGCAGGCAATCCGATGCCGCAGCCAAATCGGCCGTCGTCCAGGGCAGGCGCCGGCAGGTCGTGGAGCAGGAGCTGAAAGCAACCATTGCCAACCTGAAAAGGCTGCGGATGAACAAGCGATTGTCTGAACACGATTTCGTCGACGTGTTGTCCCGGCTCTATGCCGAATTCACCCGGCTCGGGCTCTGGGAACACGGGGTGGAACTCATCGGGACCTGGTGTTTCCGGGTCTATGCCGAGAAGTACCGCCTGAACGCGAACCCGGAACTGACGCGGACCGAGGACGTGGATTTCCTCATTCGGATTCCTTATGAGGGACCCGACATCGACCTCGACGGCCTGCTCGACGAACTGGGCTTCATCAAGAAGTTCAAGGACGACATGTCCATCTTCTACGAGGGCGCCGGGCTCGAAATCGAGTTCCTCACCCCGACCCGGAACAAGCGCGGCAAAGCCGTGGCCCAGGACATCCCGCAGCTGCGCGTGCGCCCCGAGCCGGTCGAACTCCTCGACATCCTGCTCAAGAATCCCATGACCATCACCTTGGCTGGGGCGGAGGAGGTCAGGGTGCCCTCACTCCCGGCGTTCATGCTGCAGAAGATGATGATCGCCTGCACGCTATGGCGCGCGCCGAAGAGGCGCAAAGACCACAGCCAGATCGAGGCGGTGGCCCAGGAGATCGCCCGGACCCCCTCCCTGGTCAAGGAAACCAAGGCTCTCATGAAGAATCTGAAGGAGGGCCGCTGCCAGGTGGCCAAGACCCTCAAGGACATGCGGGACAACTTCCCGGAATACTCCGGGGCGCTCACGGCCGTCTTCAAACAGGCGGCGCCCCGGCTCCTGGCGGAATGCGGGGCGGAGGACTGACCAGGCTTACACAACAATATGCATGCAGTTGCATATTGTTGGACAAAAACCCTCGCTCGATGCAGACCCTGTCGGAGCCTACTCCGCCCCGCCCCGGCAGTTCTGGCAATTGCGGGCCTTGGTGGAGTCGTCCCATTGGGGTTCGGCCCAGGCCAGCGGCGTCTCGCGGCAGGGGGTGACCTCCACCGCACGGGCGTCTGCGCCCACCTCGGTGACGCTCACCGCCACCGGGCCGCCCGTCCGGGTCGCCTTGGGCGAGTAGGACGCGAAGAAGGCCGCGGCGTCAGCCAGGACCGCGTCGGGCCAGGGGCCGGCCAGGGGGCGGGCCACGGCCAGGGGGCCGGGGAAGTCGCGGGTCTTGAACACCAGGTCCCCGGGCGCGAGCAGCTTCTCCAGCCGCTCGTTGCCCGCCTGGTTGCGGCCGATGGAAATCCAGTACTGCCCGCCCTCATGCTCGGCCCAGTACTGCCGCCCCTCGTCCGCCAGGCGGAAATGCGAGGCTGCAGGCGACTCCAGGTGCTTGAGCAGGGGCCAGAACCGCCGCGCGGACTCGGGCTCGGCCAGCAGGCACCCGCCCGCGGGGGTGGGCAGTTCGGTGAGCCCGAACTCCTTGGCCAGGTCCAACTGCTGCCGCCGGCCCCGGCCGCCGAAGTTGTAGAGCCGCTCCCGGTCCACCAGCCCGGACTCCTCCATGGGCGCGGGGTCCAGCTTCCTGGCGCACAGGGGCCGCAACAGGATGCCCTTCACCCCGGCGTCGCGGGCGATGGCGTTCATGGCGTCGCGGCGCTGGGACATGGGCCGCTGCCCCACCACCTCGCCGGTGGCCAGGAAGGTCGCGCCGTATTTCGGCATCAGTTCCCGCGCCCGGGTGAGCATGAGGATCTTGCAGTCCATGCAGGGGTTGAGCAGCTTGCCGAACCCGTGCGCCGGGCCGCGCAGCATGGCCGTGAACTCGTCCGACACGTCCACCGCGGCGATGTCCAGGCCCCACACCCGCTCCCAGTGCGGGATGCGGCGGGGGTCGCCGAAGAAGGGCGACACGAAGTGCAGGCACTTGACCTTGAGGCCCTGGGCCATGAGCACCCGCGCCGCCAGGATGGAGTCCAGGCCCGCGGAGAAGAGGGACAGGCAATGGTAGGTTTCAGCCATGGGGAGCGCGGATATACGCGAGGTTTGGCCAGGGGGCAAGGAAAGGTGGCCGACCCCGGCCGCCCGCACCCCGGCCCACCGTGCGTGACATTTCGATATCACGAATAAATCTGGGATGAAACGCTTGACCAGCCTCCGGGTTGTGGACCATGTTCTTGGCCTGAACACATATCGCCGAACCAAAGGAGCCATCCCATGCCCGAAGGCCCCGAACTCCCGCGTTCCGACGTCTTCACCCGCCTGGTCGTCATCGTCCTGGGCATGGCCGCGGCGATCCAATTCGGTCTGCTGCTTTTACTCCCGGGCCCGGCCCCTGCTCCCCGCGAGCCCGAACCGGCCAGCGCTCCAGCCCCGACCGCACCCGCGGTAAAGACCGTCCATGTCCGGAGCATCCTCTACGTCCTGGACGATCCCAACAGTGTGCAAGTGGTCTTCGACCAGCCCCTGGCCTCCTCCCAGGACCTCGCCAGGCCCCTGGACCAGGCTCCCGGCAGCTTCTCCCCTGCGCTCCCGGGCGGCACGTGGACCTGGCTTGCGCCCAACATGCTCGGGTTCACCGCGGACGCGCCCCTGAGCCGCTTCACCCGCTACCGGCTCACCTTGCACCCGGCCGCGCTCCTGCCCCCGGGTTACCGGCTGGCGCAGGCCGAGCACGAGTTCGTCACCGGCACGTTCCAGATCAACTACACCACGATCGACACCGTGCCGGAACCAGGCCGGAAGGGTTGGCTCCGGGTCAAGGCAACCCTACAGTTCAACACCGAGGTGACTCCGCAACAGCTCCTGGCCGCGTCGCGCCTGGAAGACCCGGACGGGAGCAAGCCCCAACTCGAGCTCGAAGCCACCCCGGCCTATCCCAGCCGGGATTTCACCCTGCTCAGCGAGCCCGTGCAGCGCACGGACGTGGCCCGGGCCATCACCTACCGCCTGGACAACGGGCTCACGCCCGAATCCGGCACGACCACCCTGGGTCCGAGCGTGGTTGTGGTGCGCACCGCCAGGATCGTCCGCCTGGAGCGGCTGGAAGTGACCGGCCTGCGCGTCATCAGCAGCGGCGACCTCACGGAGGTGGCCCTGGGCTTCAACACCCCGGTGAATCCCGAGGCGGCCCGGCGCTTCATCACCGTCAGCCCGCAGGCCGAGTTCACCGCCGTGGCCGACGGCAACCGCCTGCGCCTGTCCGGCAAGTTCCTGCCAGGGCAGAAATACGCCCTGACCGTGGGCGCCGGGCTGGAGGGCGCTGACGAGGTCGCCCTGCCCAAGGACTGGACCCGGGACTTCACCGTGCCCGACCTCCCGGCCCGGGTGGACTTCGCCGACGAGGGCATGTTCCTGTCCCGCAGCGGCTACAAGACCCTGGCCCTGGAGAGCGTGAACCTGCGCTCCGCGCGGGTGGCCGTGGACCGGGTCTATCCCAACAACATCTACGCGCTCTACCAGTACCAGGGCTATTATGCCAGGTCCGAGCGGACCTACGGCGACTACTTCCCCACCTCCCTGGGCGACCGGATCGCGGCGTTCGACCTGCCCCTGGGCGGCGAGCGCAACCAGGAGGCCACCACCCAACTCGGCCTTGCGCAGTACATCAAGGACTCCAGCCCCGGCCTGTACCGGGTCCTGGTCGACCACCGGAACAGCCGCGAGTACACCCAGCGCTGGGTGCTCATCACCGACCTGGGCATCGCCGCCCGCCGGGCCGGGAACGACTGGCTGGTGTGGGTGGCGTCCTTTGCCGACGTGCGCCCGGTCCCCGGGGTGGCGCTGACCTTCCTGTCCAACCAGAACCAGGTCATGGCCACGGCCCGCACCGACGCCTCGGGCCTGGCCCGGGTCACGGTGCCCGACGACCCCGCCAAGAAGCGCGCGCCCTTCCTCATCCTGGCCGAGAAGGGACAGGACTTCAGCTTCCTGCTCCTCCCGCAGGCCGGCATGGACCTGACCGGCCTGGACGTGGGCGGCGCGGACATCGCGCCCGAAGGCTTCAGCGCCTACCTCTACGGCGAGCGGGACATCTACCGGCCGGGCGAGGCCGTGCACGGCGCTGCCCTGGTGCGCGACGCCGGCCTGGCCGCGCCCAAGCCCATGCCCTTCGTGCTCAAGGTCACCGACCCCAAGGGCTCCACCCTGGCCGCCCGCACCCTGCGCACCGACGGCCAGGGCCTGGCCGAGTTCAGCCTGGACCTACCGGGATTCGCCCGCACCGGCCGCTACACCGCCCAGCTCCTGGCCGGGGAGAAGGCCATCGGCACGTACAGCTTCCTGGTGGAGGAATTCGTGCCCGACCGCATCAAGGCCGAGATCTCCCCCCGGGAGATGCGGCCCGGACCGGGCGAGGACCTGGGCTTCGCCGTGGACGGGGCGTACCTCTACGGCGCTCCCGCCGCAGGCCTGTCCGTGGAGGCCAAGGTGCGCCTCACCCCGGCGGACTTCACGCCCAAGGGCTTCGAGGGCTACGTGTTCGGCGACCCTGAGCGGACCTTCAACGACCAGGAGATCCTGGCCGCGGACGGCCGCCTGGACGACGCCGGGCAGGCCAATTTCAACGCCACCGTGCCCTCCGGCCTGCGCCCCCCGGCGGCCCTGAACGCGGTGCTCACCGCCCGGGTGCAGGAGAGCGGGGGCCGCGGCGTCACCGCCACCCGCATCCTGCCGGTGCACGCCTACGACGGCTATCCCGGGCTCCGGCGGCTGCGCTCCTCGGCCCAGACCCCGAACCAGCCGGTGGACTTCTCCTACGTGTACGTCACGTCCGACGGAAAAGAGGCCCCCGCGCCCCGGCTCGTAGCCACCCTGATCCGCGACGTGTGGCGCAGCGTGGTGCGCCGCACCCCGGCCGGCAGCCTGTACTACGAGGCCGAGGCCACCCCGGTCACGGTCCTGACCCAAGCCATCGAGCCCGGCCAGGCCACGGGGAGCTTCCGCATCACCCCGCCCACCTACGGCAGCTACCGCCTGCTCCTGGAAAACCCGGCCACCGGGGCCACGGCCTCCCTGTCCTTCTACGCCGGGGGCTGGGGCTTCTCGCCCTGGGCCCTCAAGAACCCGGCCCGGCTGGAGCTGGTGCCCGACAAGGACGAGCACGAGTCCGGCGAGGTGGCGGAATACCAGGTCCGCGCTCCCTTCCCCGGCACCTTGCTGGTCACGGTGGAGGGCAGCGAGGTGCACGACGTGCAGGTCCTCACCCTGACCGGGAACACCGGCCGCATCCGGGTGCCGGTCAAGGCCGCCTACTCGCCCAACGTCTATGTCACGGCCATGCTGGTGCGTGCGGCTGGCGACCTGGAGCCGGGCGGAGTGGCCCGGGCCTTCGGGGCCGCGCCCCTGTCCGTGAACCGTTTCCGCAACCGCCTGGACGTGCGCATCGCGGCCGAACCCAGGGTGCGGCCCAACCGCACCCTGGAGGTTGCGGTGCAGGCAACGCCCGGGGCGGTCCTGACCCTGGCCGCGGTGGACGAGGGCATCCTCCAGCTCGTGGACCAAAAGGACCCCGACCCCTTCGGCCATTTCTACGCCAAGCGCCGCCTGGGGGTTGCGCCCTTCGACATCTTCGCCATGCTCCTGCCCGAGTTGGAGCCCCGGCAGGGCGCGTCCCCGACCGGCGGCGACGCGGACCTGCAGCGCCTGCGGCAGTTCGTGTCCACCTCCGGCATCCGACGGGTCAAGCCCGTGGCCTACTGGTTCGGCCCGGTAGTGGCCGACGCCGCGGGCAAGGCCACGTTCCAGGTGCCCCTGCCCGAATTCCAGGGCGCGCTGCGGCTCACGGCCGTGGCCTCGGCCGGCAAGCGCTTCGGCGCGGCGCGGGCCACCACCCTGGTGCGCAGCCCCCTGGTGCTCACCCCCACCCTGCCCCGGTTCCTGGGCACGGGCGACGGCCTGCTGGCCCCGGTCACCCTGCGCAACGACACCCCGGTGGACGGCAGCTTCCGGCTGCGCATGGAGGTGGCCGGAGCCGCGTCCACCAACGGGACCGACCAGGTCCTGGACATCCCCAAGGGCCGCGAGGCCACCACCCTCTTCCCGGTCTCGGCCGGGATGCTGGAAGGCGCGGCCAGCTTCCGGTTCACCGCCGGAGGCAACGGCGAAACCGCCGAATCCGCGGTGGAGCTGCCGGTGCGCTCGCCCCTGCCCCCGCGCGCGGTGGTGGCCCAGGGAGCGGTGAACGCCACGGACATGGCCCTGCCCAGCGACGGCGGCGCGGGCATGGCGCCCGGATCGGCGCGCCGCACCCTGCGCATCGGCCTGCCCCTGGTGCGCTACGGCAGCGGGCTGTCCTACCTGCTCCACTATCCGTATGGGTGTGTCGAGCAGACCACGTCCAGCGCCTTCCCCCTCATCTACTTCAAGGACCTGGCCAAGGCCCTGAACCCCAAGTTCTTCGCCTGGAGAGACCCTGCCCTGCTCGTGCAGGCCGGGGTCTACCGCCTGCGCTCCATGCTGACCGATTCGGGCGGCCTGGCCATGTGGCCGGGCGGCGGCTCCCCCCATCCCTGGGGCACGGTGTACGCCGCGCACTTCCTGCTGGAAGCCAGGCAGGCGGGCTACGATGTGGATGAGATATTCCTGCACGAGGTGCTGGGCTACGTGGCGGGCTTGGCCCGCAACGCGCCTGCGGACCAGGCCTGGGATCGCGAGCGCACGGCCTACGCCCTCTACGTCCTGGCCCGGGCCGGCAAGCCGGACCTGGCGGCCATGAACCTGCTGCGCAGCCGGCTGCCCGCCGGCCCGCCCCTGCACGTGGCCCTGCTCCTGGGCGGGGCCTACGCCCTGACCGGCGACCTGGACAGCCAGACCAAGATCGTGGGCTCGGCCAGCGGGGAGGACGACGCCACCCCGGCCTATCCCGAAAACTTCGGCTCGGCCCGGCGCAATCTGGGCATGGCCCTGCAGACCGCCCTGGACACCAAGGCCCTGGACCTGGCCGAGGCCGGCCGCCTGGCCCTGCGCCTGGCCGACAACCTCAAGCCCGGACGCTGGTGGTGGTACAACACCCAGGAGACGGCCACCGGGTTCATGGCCCTGGGCAAGTACTTCGCCGCAGTGGGAGGGCTGGAGCCCTACGCCGGCCGGGTCCTGGCCGGCGACACGGAGGTGGGGACCTTCACCGGGCCCGACCCGGTGGTGTTCACCGACATCCCGGGCGATGCGCCCCTGCGCATCGTGCTCGACAAGGGCAAGCCCGGCAGCGTGTTCTTCAGCCTGGAGACCCGGGGCCTGCCCCTGCCCGGGACCTACGAGTCCCAGAGCAGCGGCATCGAGGCCGAGAGCACCCTGCTGGACCGGGCGGGCGACCCGGTGCAGGGCGCGGTCCTGCGCCAGGGCGATCTATTGGTCCTGCGCACCAACGTGCGCAGCACCAAGATGGACATCGACAACGTGGTGGTCATGCAATTGCTGCCCGCAGGCCTGGAGGTGGAAAACACCCGGCTGGCCTCCACCGAGGGCTTGGCCTGGGTGGAGAAGGCCCAGGTCAAGCCCGACTACCAGGATCTGCGCGACGACCGCATCCTGATCTTCTCCCGGCTGCCCCGCCGGGAGTGGGTGACCAACTACTCCCTCGTGCGGGTGGTGCACCAGGGCGACTTCACCCTGCCGCCGGTGCAGGCCGAGGCCATGTACGACCCGACCCTGCTGGGCTCG
Source organism: Desulfovibrionaceae bacterium UBA6814 (assembly GCA_002452635.1). Classification (GTDB taxonomy): domain Bacteria; phylum Desulfobacterota; class Desulfovibrionia; order Desulfovibrionales; family Desulfovibrionaceae; genus UBA6814. Next base: position 8,784 of record DKEU01000026.1, read on the forward strand.
GGCCGGGAGGGCCGGGTGCAGGTGGAGCCCAAGCAGTGAAGCGGACGGTCCGTTTCCTGGCTCTGGGCCTGGCCGCCCTCGTGGCGGCGGCCCTGGTCCTGGACCGGGTGTCCCCCTTCCCCCTGGGGGCCTTGCGCCCGCGGCCCGCGGCCATGGTCCTGGACTCCCGGGACAAGCCCCTTCGCCTGTTCCTGCCCCCGGACCAGCAGTGGCGGCTGCCCGTACGCCTGGACGAGGTGCCGCCGCGCCTGGTCCAGGTGCTGCTGGCCTCGGAGGACCGCTACTTCCGCAGCCACCCGGGGGTGAACCCCGCGGCCGTGCTGCGGGCGGCCTGGACCAACCTGCGCGCGGGCCGGGTGGTCAGCGGCGGCTCCACCATCCCCATGCAGCTCGCCCGGCTGGCCGAGCCCCGGCCCCGCACCCTCGCCGCGAAGGCCCTGGAAGCCCTGCGCGCGATCCAGCTCACGGCGCACCTGGCCAAGGACGAGATCCTGGAACTGTACCTGAACAACGCGCCCTTTGGCCGCAACATCGTGGGCCTGGGCGCGGCGGGCTGGTTCTACTTCGGCAAGCGGCCCGCGGACCTCTCCCTGGGCGAGATGGCCCTGCTCACCGCCCTGCCCCGCGCGCCAACGTCCTACGACCCGGTGCGCCAGCCCGAAGCCGCGACGCGGGTGCGCGACCGGGTGCTGGACCAGGTGGCGAGACTCGGGGTGGTGCCGGCCGAGGAGGCCGAGCGGGCCAAGCGGCTGCCCCTGCCCCGGGCCATGCAGCGCGCCCCGCTGCGCGCCCCGCACTTCGCCGAGGCCGTGCTGGCGCGCTACGGCTTCCGGCCCCGGCTGGCCACCACCCTGGACCCCGCGGTGCAGGCCGTGGCCGAAAAGGCCATCGCCGGCCGGCTGTTGGAACTGCGCAGCCTGGACATCGAGAACGCCGCGGCCCTGGTGCTGGACCTGGCCAGCGGCGAGGTGCGGGCCTGGGCCGGGTCCGCGGACTACGCCGACCAGGCGCACCACGGCCCCATCGACGCGGTGCGCATCCTCCGCTCCCCGGGCTCGGCGCTCAAGCCGTTCCTCTACGCCCTGGCCATGGACCGCGGGATCATCGCGCCCGGGACCCCGCTCCTGGACATCCCCTCGGACTTCGCCGGATACCGGCCGGAAAACTACGACCAGGTCTTCCACGGCCAGGTCACCGCGGCCGAGGCCCTCATCCGCTCCCTGAACGTGCCCGCCGTGCGCCTGCTGGCCCAGGTGGGGGTGCAGCCCCTGCACGACCTGCTGCGCCGGGGCGGGCTGGCCACCCTGGACAAACCCGCGGACCACTACGGCCTGGCCCTGGCCCTGGGCGCGTGCGAGGTGACCCTGCTGGACCTCACCACCCTCTACGCGGCCCTGGCCCGAGGCGGGACCTGGCTGCCCGCCCGGCTGCTGCGGGGCGAGCCGGCCGAGTCCGTGCGCCTGTTCTCCCCGGAGGCCAGCCGCCTGGTGTCCGAGGTGCTGGGCCAGCTCACCCGGCCGGAACTGGCCCAGTCCTGGGAATTCACCCGCGACGCCCCGCCCGTGGCCTGGAAGAGCGGCACCTCCTTTGGCCAGCGCGACGCCTGGGCCGTGGGCTTTTCCCGCAATTTCGTGGTGGGGGTCTGGGTGGGCAACCTGGACGGGCACGCGGTCAAGGGCCTGGCCGGGGCGGCGCACGCCGCGCCCATTCTCTTCGACATCCTGCGCGTGGTGGACGCCGGGGCCCATTCCCTGCCCCGCTACCCGGCCGGCCTGGACAGTGTGGAGGTATGCGCCCTGAGCGGGGGCCTGCCCGGTCCCTACTGCACCGAGCGCGCCCGCATCCGCGTCATCCCGGGCACGACCCGGCTCGCGCCCTGCCCGATGCACCGCCAGGTGTTCGTGGACGCCAAGACCGGCCTGCGCCTGGCCGGCCCTTGCCTGGCCCTGGCCCGACCCATCCCGCGGGTGGTGGCGGACCTGCCCCCGGAACTGGCCGCCTGGCTGCGCTCCGAGGGACGCTCCCCGGCCGGAGAGCCGCCCCTGGACCCGCGCTGTGGCTGCGCTGCGGAGGAACTCGGCCCGCAGATCGTCTCGCCCTCGGCCCAGACACCCTACGTGCTGCGCCGCGGCGTGCCCGCCGAGTACCAGCAAATCGCCCTGCGCGCCCAGGCCGGCGGCAGCGTGGCCGAACTCTTCTGGTACCAGGACGGACGGCTGGTGGCCCGGGGCCACCCGGGGGAACGGCTTTTCCTCACCCCCAGCCCAGGCTCCCACCGCCTGGTGGTGCTGGACGACCAGGGCCGGACCTCGGCCCTGGACTTCATCGTGCAGGCCCCACGGCAGAGGGGTCCAGCGAGCCCATGAATCGCCACCCTTGACAAGCCGAGAGTCGAGAGCTACCTATACGCAGTACGTCACGCGTCCAGGCCTCTGCCTGGAGCCGGTTCTTTGAAACCCGACAAGGAGGTTGTCGAATGATTCGAAGTTGCAAGGACAAGGACACGCAAGCCTTGCTCGAGGGACGGGCGGTGCGAAGATTTGCACCGCTCCGAAACCAAATCGAGAAACGCCTGCGCATTCTTGAGGCGGCAGACTCTCTGGATGCGCTCCGGCTCTTGCCGAGCAATCGATTTGAAGCCTTAGGAGGAAACAGAAAAGGCCAATACAGTATACGAGTCAATGACCAGTGGCGGTTGTGCTTCCGATGGGAAGATGGCGCCGCCGAAGACGTAGAAATCACTGATTACCACTAACAACGATAGCTTGATTCTTTATTTTACCACTTATCCTATAGCTGTACTATTTCAATCTGGTAAGTGAGGTTATACATGTCTCGCACTCCTATCCATCCTGGTGTCATTCTGGCGGATGAATTGAACGAACTCGGGATCAGTGCATCGCGGTTGGCGAGGGAACTCCAGGTTCCCTCCAACCGCATCAGCCAAATCATTGCCGGCAAGCGGGCAATGACGGCCGACACCGCGTTGCGCCTGGGGCGTTGGTTTGGTACCGGACCGCAGTTGTGGATGAATCTCCAGAAGATATACGAACTTGACCTGGCAATCCAGGAACACGGGAAAGAGATCGACACCCACGTTCCCTTGGGACGGGCCGAGGCCATGAGAGCCCAGGCCTAGCCTTCTGTCCCGACCCCGGCAGGTTGCCCCCCGGCCGGGGTTCTGGTATGGCTTCCTCGCCTGATTTCACCACTTTCGTCAACGGAGTTTCCCATGGCCGCCAAGAAGACATCCGCCCCCGAAGACCTGCGCGCCGAGGCGCTGAAGACCGCGCTGGGTACCATCGAGCGCAAGTACGGCCAGGGTTCGGTGATGAAGCTTTCCGAGGATGCCCACGTGGCCGCGCCCTCCATCCCCACCGGATCCATCGCCCTGGACCTGGCCCTGGGGATCGGCGGCTTCCCCCGCGGCCGGGTGGTGGAGATCTTCGGCCCCGAGTCCTCGGGCAAGACCACCCTGGCCCTGCACATGATCGCCGAGACCCAGAAGAAGGGCGGCACCGCGGCCTTCATCGACGCCGAACACGCCATGGACATCACCTACGCCCGCCGCCTGGGCGTCAAGACCGACGAGATGCTCATCTCCCAGCCCGACTACGGCGAACAGGCCCTGGACATCGCCGACATGCTGGTGCGCTCCGGCGCGGTGGACATCATCGTCATCGACTCGGTGGCCGCCCTCATCCCCCAGGCCGAACTGGA
>DKEU01000191.1:0-6734 GCA_002452635.1 Desulfovibrionaceae bacterium UBA6814
GGCCGGCCATGGGGATGTTGTGGCCTGGGATGGCCTTGGCCTTGCCGTCGGGGGAGTACTTGCCGATGCGCGGGCCGAGGACCATGGCTCCTGCCAGGGCCATCCAGCCGCCAACCGAGTGGACCACGGTGGAGCCGGCGAAGTCGATGAAGCCCATGGTTTCAAGCCAGCCCTTGCCGAGTTCCCCCGCGCCCCACAGGGAGCCCCAGGCCCAGTGCCCGGAGATGGGGTAGATGACGGCCGAGACCACGACGCTGACGATGATGTAGGCTGAAAATTTCGTGCGCTCGGCGATGCCGCCGGAGATGATGGTCGCCGATGTGGCCGCGAACACGGACTGGAAAAACCAGAAGGTCAGGTTCCACATCCCCGCGTCGCTGGTCGGGTCGTTGCCGGCCAGGATGAATCCGCTCGATCCGATGAAGCCGCCGATGTCCTGCCCGAACATCAGTCCAAAACCCAGCAGGAAGAAGGCGGGCTGCCCGGCCGCGAAGTCGAGCAGGTTCTTCATCAGGATGTTGCCGGCGTTCTTGGCGCGTGCGAAGCCCATCTCCACCAGCGCGAATCCGGCCTGCATGAACATGACCAGGATGGCCGCCACCAGAGTCCACAGCAGGTTCGCGTTGGACTGGGACAGGGCCTCCCCTTCGGCGAACGCCAGGGTCGGGGTAATGGTTGCCAGGAGTAGGGTCAGAGCCCAGACTTTTGGTCTGAGCAGGGTCGATGTTTGTCTGGTTGCCGCGTACATGATGTCCTCCGTGGTGGTGAGTGTTGATACCCACGCAAAGCACGGAGGATGCCAGTTTCCTAACCTGCTGTTTTTATGATTATTTTTTATACTGGCTCGGCTTTGTCTGCGGTATTTGTTATTTTTCTTGATGAAATCGCCTGTTTATTTAGCCATAATTTACAATAATGTTTAATATGTCGCTATCGGCTTATTTTTGCGTAATTTGTGGACGCTTCTTTTTCGTGTAGATTAAATATTTACATAATATCAGAGACTTATAAAATTATCATTTTTGTATTACATAATTGTTCGCTTCTGGCTTGTCCTTTCTTCGTTTTCTTATGGCTTTCCGGCTCGTCCCTTCGGTATTTCACGATTTCGGGGCGTCCTGTTTCGTGTTGGCGGTTGTCGCTCCGTGTTCTGCCCGCGTGAAATGGCAATTGATGAATTTTGAGTTCGGGCCAGGCTACGAAAATGTGCATTATTACATTTCTTGGTGCCGTATCCGGGAAGTTTTTTTGCAAAAAAGGAAATTTGCGGTGTATTGCTGCACGAAATTGTATCTTCTCGTATGGCCGCGGTCAGCCCGAGCAATGGCATCATGCTGTAATTGAATATGTTTTTTCGTTGGCATCGGCCTTGCTTAGCATCGACAAAAATGGAGGTGCTTTGTGAATCCGACCGATACCGCTTTTATAATTGTCTGCGCCGCCTTGGTCATGTTCATGACCCCCGGGCTGGCCCTGTTCTATGCGGGCATGACCCGTTCCAAGAACGCCCTTGGCACCATGATGCAGAGTTTCGCAGCCATCGGCGTCATTTCCCTGGTCTGGATGTTCTGGGGCTATTCCCTGTCCTTCGGCACTGACCTGAACGGACTCATCGGCGGGCTGGACTTCCTGGCCCTGTCCGGCGTGGGCATGCAGCCTCACGAGTCCATCGCCACCAACCTGCCGCACATGGTCTTCATGATCTTCCAGTGCATGTTCGCCATCATCACGCCGGCGCTCATCACCGGCGCCTTTGCCGAGCGCATGCGCTTCTCGGCCTTCCTCATCTTCATCGTCCTGTGGTGCACGTTCGTGTACGCCCCGCTGTGCCACTGGGTCTGGGGCGGGGGCTGGATGTTCAAGATGGGCGCCCTGGACTTCGCCGGCGGCGCGGTGGTGCACATGAGCTCCGGGGCCGCGGCCCTGGCCGCCGCCCTCTGCCTGGGCAAGCGCAAGGGCTACGGCACCGAGCCCTTCATCCCCCACAACCTGCCCATGACCGTGCTCGGCGCGGGCATCCTGTGGTTCGGCTGGTTCGGGTTCAACGCGGGCAGCGCCCTGGCCGCCAACGGCCTGGCCGCCAACGCCTTCGTCACCACCCACGTGGCCACCGCCGCGGCCATGCTGGGCTGGCTGGTGGTGGAGAAGCTCAAGACCGGCCACGCCACCACCCTGGGCGCGGCCTCGGGCGCGGTGGCCGGCATGGTGGCCATCACCCCGGCCGCGGGCTTCGTGACCCCCATGGCCTCCATCGTCATCGGCCTGGGCGGCGGCATCCTGTGTTACGGCGGCGTGCTGCTCAAGGGCAAGCTGGGCTACGACGACGCCCTGGACGTGGTGGGCGTGCACGGCGTGGGCGGCTCCTGGGGCGCCCTGGCCACCGGCCTGTTCTGCACCACCGCCATCAACGAGGCCGGGGCCGACGGCCTGTTCTACGGCAACGCGGCCCAGGCCTGGACCCAGTTCCTCTCCATCCTGGGCACCTGGGCCTTCTGCTTCATCGGCTCCTACATTCTGTTCAAGGTCGTGGACGCCATGATGGGCCTGCGGGTCGGCGGTGAGGAAGAGATGCGCGGCCTGGACCTCTCCCAGCACAGCGAGGCGGGCTATCAGATCTAGTCTCCCTTGTGGGAGCCGGACAGCCCGTGTACAGTGACCAAGACAGCACAAGGAGCATACCCCTATGAGAAAGGTCGAGATCATCACCCGGCCCTTCAAGCTGGATGACGTGAAGAAGGCCCTCACCGAGTTGGGCATCCAGGGCATGACCGTGAGCGACGTGCGCGGCTTCGGCCGCCAGCGCGGGCACAAGGAGGTCTACCGCGGGGCCGAGTACCAGGTGGACTTCGTGCCCAAGGTCAAGATCGAGGTCGTGGTCGCCGCGGACCGCGTGGCCGACGTGGTCAAGGTCGTGCAGGACGCGGCCCGCACCAACCAGATCGGCGACGGCAAGATCTTCGTCCTGCCCGTGGAGGACGTCATCCGCATCCGCACCGGCGAGGCCGGGCGGGAAGCCATCTAGGACCGTACACCCCGGCCCCGCGTCCCGGCGATAGGGACGCGGGGCCTTTTCCCACGCCGCCCGCGCATGCCCCAGAGCACCCCCTCCCTGGCCGTGGCCGGCCTGGTTTCGGCCCGCACCGCGGCCTTGGAATCCCTGGCGGCGTCCGACGCAGGGGCGTCCCTGCCCCGCATTCTGTCCAACGCCATGGACGGGTATTTCCGGGACCGCCTGGCCGAGGTCTGGCCCGCCGGGGCCCGGCCCCCGGAGGAGAGCCCCTTCGCCCTGGCGGCGGTGGGCGGCTACGGCCGGCGCGAGCTGTGCGTCCATTCCGACATCGACATCCTGGTGCTCTACGAGCGCAAGATTCCGGCCGAGGCCCTGGACCTGGCCCAGTCCCTGCTCTTTCCCCTCTGGGACCTGGGGTACGACCTGGGGCACGGGTTCCGCAGCGTCAAGGAGTGCCTGGGCCTGGCCAAGGACGACTTCCAGGTCCTGGCCTCGCTCCTGGACGCCCGCTTCCTGGCGGGCCGGCGGGAGGTTTTTACGGATTTCGCAAAACGCCTGGCGGACAAGGTGGTGGCCAAGCGCCGCGACAAGTTCACCGCCTGGCTGGCCGAACAGAACCAGCAGCGCCTGGCCCGGCACGGGGACGCCCGGGTGCTCCTGGAGCCCGACATCAAGGAGGGGCTGGGCGGCCTGCGCGACTACCACCAGATCCTCTGGCTGGGCCGGGTCTGGCGCGGCGCGGGCAGCGTGGACGACCTGGTGCGCGACGGCCAGCTCACCGAGGCCGAGGGCCTGGTGCTGGCCGACCAGGCCGGCTACCTGTTCACCGTGCGCAACCACCTGCACCTGTTGGCCGGACGGCGCACCGACCGCCTGGACCTGAGCCGGCAGGAGCGCATCGCCGAGGCCCTGGGCTACGGCAGGGTGGAGCCGGGCAAGCCCGACGGGGCCCGGCCCGTGGAGCGGTTCCTGGCCCGGCTGCACCGGGAGATGTCCTGGCTGCGGGCCCTGAACCGCTCGGTCTGGGCCTCCCTGCCCGGGCTGTGCGCGGGCCGGCCCGCGCCCTGCACCCGCGAGGCTTTGGCCCCGGGCGTGGTGCGGCTGGGCGGGGAGCTCTCCTTCGACCTGCCCCGGGGCTATCCCGACGACCCCCTGGTGCTCTCCCGCATCTTCCTGGCCGCGGCCCGGACCGGGCTGCCCCTGTCCTGGGCCGCCCGGCGGCTGGTGTCCGGCCACCTCCACCTGGTCAAGGAGCGCCTGGCCGCGGACCCGGCGGCCGCCCAGGCCTTCCGGGAGGTGCTCACCTCGGGCCGCGCCGCCCCGGTGCTGGAGGCCATGCTGGAGACCGGCTACCTGGCCGCCTTCCTGCCCGAGTTCGGCCGGGTGCAGGACCTGGTGCAGTTCGACACCTACCACATCCATCCCGTGGGCTGGCACACGGTGCGCGCCGTGGGCCACCTCGAGGAGTTGGCCGCGGGCCGCGACGGGGAGCTGGCCGCGAGCCCGGGCGAGGAGCACCTGGCCGAGCTGTGGGGCGAGGTGGCGGACCGGGAGGCCCTCATGCTGGGGGTGCTCTTCCACGACATCGGCAAGGGCCTGGGCGGCGAGCACTCGGACAAGGGCGCGGACATCGCGGCCCGGACCCTGGCGGGCTGGGGCGTGCCCGCGGCCACGGCCGACAACGCGGCGTTCCTGGTCAAGCGCCACCTGCTCCTGGTGGAGATGGCCACCCGCCGCGACCTGGGGGACGAGACCGTGGTGGCCACCTGCGCCGCCCTGGTGGGCGACCGCCAGCGCCTGGCCCAGCTCATGCTCCTCACCTGGGCGGACAGCCGGGCCACCGGCCCCCGGGTGTGGACCGGCTGGACCGCGGGGCTCCTGGCCGAACTGTCGGCCAAGGTGCGCCACATCCTGGACCGGGGGCATTTGGCCTCGGCCCACGCCCTGCAGCGCATCAGTGCGGCTCGGGACCTGGTGCGCAGCGCGGCGGCGGGCCGCATGCCCGAGCCGGTCCTGGCCCGGGGCCTGGAGGACATGCCCACCCGGGCCTTCCTCACCCTGGAGCCCGAGGAGGTCCTGGCCCACCTGGACATGGTGGCCAGGCTCGGGGTCCTGGTGGAGGAGGACCGCCGGCGCAAGCCCTCCAGCGTGGCCGGCCAGGGGGTGGTGGTCTTCGCCGCCCGGCAGCGGGACGAGGCCGCCCTGTGGGAGGTCACGGTGGCCGCCCTGGACAGCCCGGCCCTGTTCTCGGCCATGGCCGGGGTGCTGGCCCTGCAGGACATCAACATCCTCTCGGCCGAGTGCTTCCGCTGGCGCAACGGGAGCGCGGTGCACATCTTCCGGGTGGCGGACCTGCCCGACTTCCTGCCCCCGGACGAGCTGTGGGAGCGGGTGCGGCTCTCCCTGCAGGCCGCGCTCACCGGCCGGCTGTCCCTGGACTGGCGGCTGGCCGAGAAGCGTTCCTCCTTCCTGGCCAAGCGCAGCCTGGACCTGCCGCCCAGCGTGGCCCTGGACAACGGAATCTCGGATTTCTACACCGTGGTGGAGGTGGGCGCCCCGGACCGGGTGGGCCTGCTCTACGACCTGGCCAGCACCCTGCGCGACCAGGGCCTGGCCGTGCACCTGGCCAAGGCCGCCACCTACGGCCACCAGGCCGCGGACACCTTCTACGTGCGCGACGAGGGCGGCATGAAGCTGGACGACCCGGTGCGCATGGAGGCCGCGCGCCAGGCCTTGCTGGGCTGCCTGCGCCAGGACCCCGCCCCGGCCGCCGGCTGACCCGCCGGCCGGATCCTCGGTTCACGCCCGCGCGAAACCCGCCGAAAGCCCGTCGTTCCCTCCCGGAACTTCGCAGCGCAACGGTCTTTGTGGCGGCGGGGCTTGCCAGTTCCCGTGCTTCGGGGCATTATCCCAGACCTACTCAGTACTGAATCCGAGGGTGGTGCAGCATGAACAAGCGCATTTGGATAATGGCCGCGGCCATGGTGGCGGCGGTTCTGCTGGCCGGCGTGGTGGCCGCGTCGAGCATGGCCGACGGCGGAACCCTCCTGTGGTGGGCCGCCGCCACGGCCGGCATCCTGGTCCTCTTCGCCGTGGCCCTGAGCGCGATCCTGGACCGGGTGGTGGGCGGCCCGCTGCGCCGCCTGGCCGAGGCGGCCCGCAGCGGCGGCGACCTGGGCCAGGGCGGCGACGCCGAGGTGCAGGCCGTGCGCGAGGCCTTCGCCTCGCTGGCGGCGGCCGCGGACGGCCGGGTGGCCCTGGCCGAGGAGCGCACCCAGACCCTGCAGGCCGCCTCCCAGGAGCAGGCCCGCATCCAGGCCCAGGCCCAGGCCGAGGCCAAGGAGGCCCGCACCACCCTGGACAAGCTCGACTCCGTGGCCCGCAAGGCCTTTTCCGTGTCCGAGAAGATGGCCTTTTCGGCCGAGTCCCTGGCCTCCCAGATCGTGGAGGTGGACCAGGGCACCCGCCTGCAGCGCGACCGCATGACCGAGACCGCCACGGCCATGGAGGAGATGAACGCCGCGGTGCTGGAGGTGGCCCGCAACGCCAGCGCGGCGTCGGGCAGCGCCTCCGAGGCCCGGGAGCGGGCCATGAACGGGGCCAGCATCGTGGAGCAGTCGGTGGAGGCCATTTCCCGGGTGCACGCCGTGACCCAGGAGCTGCGCGTGAACATGGACGCCCTGGGGTCCCAGGCCGAGTCCATCGGCCAGGTCATGAACGTGAT
>DKEU01000191.1:6784-16701 GCA_002452635.1 Desulfovibrionaceae bacterium UBA6814
GCCGACGAGGTGCGCAAGCTGGCCGAGAAGACCATGGCCGCCACCAAGGAGGTGGGGGACAAGATCACCGCCATCCAGAACGCGGCCAAGAGCAACCTGAAGAGCATGGAGGCCGCGACCAAGGCCGTGGACCAGGCCACCGGACTGGCCCAGAGTTCGGGCGAGGCCCTGCGGATCATCGTGGGCCTGGTGGAGGAGTCCACCGGCCAGGCCCAGAGCATCGCCGCGGCCAGCGAGCAGCAGTCCGCGGCCAGCGAGGAGATCAACCGGGCCGTGGACGAGGTCACGGCGGTGGCCAAGGACACGGCCGAGGGCATGGAGCAGTCGGCCCTGGCGGTGAAGGAGCTGGCCGGCCTGGCCGGGGAGCTGCACCGCCTGTTTGCCGACCTCACCGGCAAGGGCCAGCACAAGATGGCCAAGAGCAGCACCATGATGAAGGGCGTGCTGCCCAAGCTCATGACCGAATTCCTGGGCGAGAAGTACGGGGCCGAGGTGCAGCGCAAGGTCATGGACGAGATCGGCAACCCCTCCTTCCTGGCCACCAACAGCTACCCCGACGCGGTGCTCGGCCAGATGGCCGAACTGGCCGCGGGCTTCGCGGGCAAGAGCAAGCGCGACGTGCTCTACAACTTCGGCTTCTTCACCCCCCGCGGGTTCAAGCAGCTCTACGGCCGCTACTTCAAGGAGAAGGACCTCAAGAAGTTCTTCCTGGCCATGAACGCCACCCACGACGAGCTGACCAAGGAGATGCCGGGCATCAAGCCGCCGCGCTTCGAGTACGAAGACAGGGGCGACGTGCTGGTCATGACCTATTCCTCGTCCCGGGCGCTCTTCGACTACTTCGAGGGCATCATCAACGGCACGGCGGCGCTCTTCGGCCGCAAGGTCCAGGTGAAGGTCGCCCCCCTGGACAAGACCAGGGCCCGGGCCGAGATCAGATTCCTCTAGTCCGCGCCGTCCTTCTCCCGCGCGCACGCCGGGGCCGGTTCGCCGGTCCCGGCTTTTTTGCGGTCTTCGCAGGCAGTCGTCTGAACCGTCGGTCATACGTCTTGACCGGTCGTGGCGGGAAAACCTGCCCCTGGACGGTGACCGCCCTAGGAACCAGGCTTTTTCATTCTCCAGTAGACGCGGATGTGATTTTTGCGCTATGGGGGGAAGAACCAGGACTTCGCGGGCTGAGCGTTTCCCCTCCCGCAACGAGAAATTCAGCAACGGCGGGGAGTAGGCCGAGCGGGAAGGGAATGGTTTTTTTTGGGATTAATGATTGACTGACTGTTTAATCAGTGATAAGCAAGAAGCCGTGTGAAGGTGTTCCCTGGTGGAGGGTGGGCTTCGGAGACAACCAGGAGGGTGGGATAATGCGGAACATTAAACTGGGTGTGAAATTGGTGGGCGGTTTTTGCGTGACCGCGGCGATCGCCCTGGTCATCGGGCTGGTGGGCCTGTACGTCATCTCCAGCCTGGGAGCCAGCGTTGACGAGATAGGCGGGACGCGCCTGCCGAGCATCAGAGGGATCAAGCAGATGGAGACCGGCCTGTCGCGTCTGCAGACCGCCATGCGCACCCTCATGAGCCCCTACATCGACGCCGAGACCCGGGAGCGGCAGTACGCCAACATCGAAAAGGCCCGGGAGGAGTACAAGGAGGGGTGGGACATCTACGAGCCCCTGCCCAAGACCAAGAAGGAAGCCGAGGTCTGGAGCCGGTTCGTGCCCACGGTCAAGGCCGGGGCCGAGATCAACAACCAACTCCTGGAGATATCCAAGAAGATCCAGGCCGCGGACATCCTGAATCCGGACGACTTCATGGCCGAGCTCATGCGTTTCCGGGGCGACCACTACGCCCTGGAGGCCAGGGTAGGCGAGCTCCTGCTGACGAACAAGAAGTTCGACGGCGGCGAGGATCCCACGGCCTGCAACTTCGGCAAGTGGATGGCCGCCTATTCCACCAAGAATGCGAAGATCGCCAAGATCCTCGAAGAGATCAAGCCGGTGCACAACGCCTTCCACCAGCACGTGGCCGAGATCAAGAAGGCGGCGGCCGAGGGTCGCAACCGCGAGGCCGGGGAGATTTTCCAGAAGAACATGATCCCTGCGGCCCTGGGCGTGTTCAAGTACTTCGACGAGATCCGGGCCGAGGCCCAGGTGTCCATGGACGCCTTCGAGAGCATGACCGCCCTGGGCATGGGCGAGTCCCGCGCCAAGATGCGCGAAATCTTCGGCCAGGTGGCGGAGCTGGTCCAGATCAACGTGGACTCGGCCGGGGAAGCGGTCCAGGCCGCCACCGCCGACGCGGCCCGGGGCAAGACCGTGGCCATCGTGGGCATGGCGGTGGGCGTGGTCCTGGCCCTGGTCCTCGGCATCATCCTGACCCGGGCCATCACCCAGCCCATCTTCAGGGGCGTGAAGTTCTCCCAGGCCCTGGCCGAGGGCGACTTCACCTCCAACCTGGACGTGGACCAGAAGGACGAGATCGGCGTGCTGGCCAACTCCATGAACGCCATGGTGGACAAGCTGCGCGAGGTGGTCTCCGAGGTGCAGTCCGCGGGCGAGAACGTGGCCTCGGGCTCGGAGGAGCTGTCCGCCTCGTCCGAGAACCTGTCCCAGGGCGCCACCGAGCAGGCGGCCAGCGTGGAGGAGGTGTCCTCCTCCATGGAACAGATGACCGCCAACATCCGGCAGAACGCGGAGAACGCGGCCCAGACCGAGAAGATCGCGGTGCAGTCGGCCACCGACGCCGCGGCCGGCGGCCAGGCCGTGACCGAGACCGTGTCGGCCATGAAGCAGATCGCGGAGAAGATCTCCATCATCGAGGAGATCGCCCGCCAGACCAACCTGCTGGCCCTCAANNNGGCAAGGGCTTCGCGGTGGTGGCGGCCGAGGTGCGCAAGCTGGCCGAGCGGTCGGGCGCGGCTGCGGCCGAGATCAGCGAGCTGTCCGCGCGCAGCGTGGCCGTGGCCGAGAAGGCCGGGGAGATGCTCACCAAGATGGTGCCGGACATCCGCCGCACCGCGGAGCTGGTGCAGGAGATCGCCGCGGCCAGCCGGGAACAGGACGCCGGGGCCGAACAGATCAACAAGGCCATCCAGCAACTGGACCAGGTGATCCAGTCCAACGCCTCGGCTTCGGAGGAGATGGCCTCCACCTCCGAGGAGCTGTCCGCCCAGGCCATGCAGTTGCAGCAGACCATGGCCTTCTTCCAGTTGAACGGCTCGGGGGTCAAGGCCCTGCCCGCGGCCCAGCCTCCGGTGCGGGAGTCCAAGCCCCGCGCCGTGGCCGCCCATACGGCCCGGCCCCGCAAGCTGGCCCCGCCCAAGGCCCGGCCCGACACCACCGGGGTGGCCCTGAACATGGGCGCTGCGGACGGCGGAGACGAGGAGTTCGAAAGGTTCTAGCCCACGCCCGGCCCGTCCGACCTACCCCCCCCACCCCCCAGGTCGGGCGGGCCGCGGCATGGCCCCGGCGGAAGCCGGGACATGGAGACAAGGACATGGACGACGATATCCAGAGCCGGCAATATCTGACCTTTACCCTGGACCAGGAGGCCTACGCCCTGCCCATCACCCAGGTGCGGGAGGTGCTGGAGCTCACCGAGATCACGCGGGTTCCCCGCACCCCCCAGGCCATGCGCGGGGTCATCAACCTGCGCGGCCACGCGGTGGCCGTGGCGGACATGCGGGCCAAGTTCAGCCTTCCCGTGGCCGAGGACACGGTGAACACCTGCATCATCATCGCCGAGGCCGACCTGGGCGACGGGCCCACGGTGCTCGGCGCGCTGGTGGATGCGGTGCGCGAGGTGGTGGACATCGAGTCCATCGCGGTGGAGCCGCCTCCCCGCATGGGCCTGGCGGTGGACACCGCCTATCTCAAAGGCATGGCCCGCCAGGAGGACGGTTTCGTCATGATCCTGGACCTGGACCGCATCTTCACCGCCGAGGACGTCCTCGGCGCAACGGAACCCCTCCCGGGGCAGGCCGCGGCCGCTGCCAAGGCAGCGCCCGCCCCGCCTGCCCCTTGACCTGGCTCCCCGCCCCGCCCACCCGGGGCGGGGGCCATTCCGACTGAAACACCAGCGAGATTGTGCCGTGTCGCCCGGTGGGCGAATACCTGGGGGCATGCCGTGAAACCAAACAGCCGTCTCACGATACTTGTGGTCGAGGATGAGCACATCGTGGCGTGGGAGCTCACCGAACGCCTCCGGCGCATGGGCTACAACGTATGCGCCGCCGTGCCCACCGGCGAGGAGGCGATCCGGGTCGCCCAGGACCACCGGCCCGATCTGGTGCTCATGGACATCATGCTGGCCGGCAAGATGGACGGCATCGAGGCGGCCCAGGCCATCCGCTGCGCCTCGGGAGCCCCGGTGGTGTTCTGTTCGGCCTATTCCGGCGAGATGCGCACCCGGGCCGAACGCCTGGCCCCCCTGGGCTTCCTGGAGAAGCCCATGGACTACGACCGGTTGGCCAACCTCCTGTCCAACCTGAACCCGGACGGGGCCAGGACCGGAGTCCTGTGTTGACCGGGCCGCCGGACCTACTGCACGGCATCCTGGCCGGAGCCCTGGTCCTGGCCGGGTTGGCCGTGCTGTGGTGCGTTCGCAAGGCCGGCCGGCGGGAGGGAAGCCGGGCGGTCCAGGCCCAGGCCCAGGCCCTGGAGCGCAAGGTCGAGGCCCTGCGCCGGGTGGAGGAGCGCTACCGCAGCTTCATCGAGCAGGCCCCGGTGGGCATCTTCCGCACCCGCCCCAGCGGCCGTTTCATCTCGGCCAACGGCAAGATGGCCAAGCTCCTGGGCTACTCCGGCATCGACGAGCTCCTGGAGCAGGTGACGGACATCGCCCGCCAACACTACGTGGACCCCCGGTTGCGGGCCGAGATGTACCGCCGGGTGATGGCCGAGGGCAGCGTGCGCAACCACGAGGTGCAGCTCAGGCGGGTGGACGGCCAGGTGGTCTGGCTCTCCCTGAGCCTGCGCGCAGTGTGCGACGACACCGGCGCCATCGACCACCTGGAGGGGTTCGCGGTGAACGTGACCGACCGCAAGCAGGCGGAGGAGGCCCTGGCCGGGTCCGAGCGCATGCACCGCCACATGCTGCGCTGGATGCGGGACATCCTCTACCGCCTGGACGCCGGGGGACGCATCGTGTTCATCAACCACGCGGCCACCCACTACGGCTACCGGGTGGAGGAGCTGCTGGGCCGGGACATCCTGGACCTGGCCGCGCCCGAGGACCGGGAGCGGCTGCGCCACAACCTGGCCGAGCGCCGCACCGGGGAGCGCCGCACCTCGGGGATGGAGTTCGCCCTGGAGCCCGGGCCGGAGAGCGGGCCCGACGGGTCCCGGACGGTGATGCTCCTGGAGGCCGAGGGCGTCTACGAGACCGACGAGAACGGGGCGTTGCAATTCCTGGGCACCATCGGCATGGCCCGGGACATCTCCCGCCGCAAGCTGGCCGAGGAGCGGCTCCACCAGTCCCTGGAGGCCAAGGAGCTCTTGCTGCAGGAGCTGCGGCACCGGGTGAAGAACAACCTCCAGGTCATCCAGAGCCTCATCTCCCTCACCGCATCGCGCACCGCCACCCCGGAGGCCGGCGGGGTCTGCCGGGAGATATCCGGGTACGTGCGCTGCATGGCGGCCATGCACGCGCTGCTCTCCCGGGCCCCGGCCCGGGACCACGTCAGCCTGGCGGCCATGGTGCAGGACATCTACGCCGCGGTCTCGGGGCTTTTCCCGGGCGTCCACGTGGAGACGTCCTTCGAGCTGGAGGACGTTCCCCTGCACCTGGACAAGGCCCTGCCCTGCGGCATGGTGCTGAACGAGCTGTTCACCAACGCCTTCAAGCACGCCTTTCCCGACGGAAGGGAGGGCCGGGTGAGCGTGGACCTGGCCCGGCTGCCCGACGGCCGGGCCCTGCTCACCGTGGCGGACAACGGGGTGGGGTTCGGGGGCGACAGCCTGCAGTGCGGCCTGGGCGTGGGCATGGGGCTCATCCGCAGCCTAACCGCCCAGCTCGGGGCGGAACTGGATATGGGGGGCAACGGCGGGGCGGTGGCGTGCCTGGTGTTCGATCCCTCCGGCCGCGCGGACCGGCTGCACGGGGTGCTGGGCCGGGGGGCTGAGTCTATTCCCGGCCGATAAAGACGAGAAACCGTTCGCCCGGGTCCGGGCCGGGCAGGTCCGACAGCTCCACCCGGTCGCGCACGCCCTGCACCAGCACCGGGCCGTCCCAGCCCGCCAGGTCCACGATGCCCTTGCGCCGGGCCAGGGGGCCGGCGGCGCGCAACTTTTCGGCCAGCTCCGCCTCGGTGAGGGGGCCGTGGAGCCGCTCCACCCGCACCCCGAAACCTTCCGCCGCGTGGGTGGCGCGGGGGGGGCTTCCGCCGCGCAGGTCGCCCAGGCGGAGCACCCGGGCGGGCCGCCGTACGGCCTGGCCCAGGACCTCGCCCCAGGGGATCCAGCCTTCGCGGCTGCGCACCACCCGGGCCAGGGGGTTCAGGTCCCGGATGCGGGCCTCCAGGGCGTGGGCCCGGACCTCGTCCACCAGGTCGGCCTTGGCCAGCACCACCACGTCCGCGGCCCGCACCTGGTCCAGGGCCACCCGGCTCTCGGCCGCGGCGGCCGCGAAATGCGCCGCGTCCGCCACCGCCACCACCGGCCCGGGCCGCACCAGGTCCGCCACCTCGGGCAGTTCGTCCAGCACGTTCAGGGGGTTGGCCAGGCCGCTGGTCTCCAGCACCACCAGGTCCGGGGCCAGGCGCTCCATGACGGCCAGGATGCCGGCGCGCAGCCGGCCGGCCAGGGAGCAGCACACGCAGCCCTCGTCCATCTCCTCCAGCACGCACTCGCCCTGCACCAGGGTCCCGTCCAGGCCCACCTCGCCGATCTCGTTCTGGATCACCCCCACCAGCCGGTAGCGGGACACCTGGTCCTCCAGGAGCCGGCGCAGGAGCGTGGTCTTGCCCGCGCCCAGGAAGCCCGTGAGGATGAGCAGCTCCGGCCGGGCCGCGGCCTCGCCCGACCTCTCGGGCCGGGGCAGGTGCAGCCGCGCGCCGCAAAGGGCCGGGGCTTGGCCCGGCCCGGGGGGGGGCAGCTCCCCGGCCGGGCCGAAGCCCAGGCGCAACACGATCCGGGAGATGGCCGGGTCCGGGACCTCGCGCCAGCGGCCCGCGGCGTCGAACTCCTGGGCCGCCGCGGGGTGCGCGGCCAGGAGCCGGCGGGACGGGGCCTGGCCCAGGGCCTGGGCCAGGAGGCCGGCCAGGAACCGCAGGAGCGGCAGGGCCGGGCCGAACCCGGGCCGGTCGCTCTCTCGGCCGCCGGGCGGCACCAGGAACCCGCCCCTGGGCAGGGGCACCCCGTCCCGGGCCAGGACCCGCTGGCGGGAGAGCCCGTCCAGGGCCAGCTCCAGCCAGCGGCCTCCGGGGTCCAGGGTCAGGCCCAGCCGGGCCGTCTCGAACAGGCTGCCCGTGTCGGGCCGGGCCGGGAAGTCGCGCACCAGGCCCCAGTAGTCCGGGGCCTGGGTGAGGGCCAGGGCGGCCAGGGGCAGGGCCTCGGCCGCGGGGTCGTCGGGGTGGGGGAAGGCGTGCACCGAGAAGGCGCCGGCCAGGCGTCCGTCCGCCTCCTCCTCGCCCTCGAAGAGCAGGCCCAGCACCCCGCGCCGGCCGGCCAGGCGCAGGGTCCAGTACTCGCCGTGCCGGCTGCCCCGGCGCAGGCCGGCCAGGCCCAGGCCGCGCCAGCGGGCCGGGTCCAGCTTGGCCCAGGCCAGCAGGCAGGAAAGAAGCCCCGGCAGCCGGGGCGCGGGGAGCGCGCCCAGGCCGCCGGGGAGGATGGAGGTCAGGTTCAAGCTAGACCGCCTTGAACTCGATCACGTCGCCGTTGCCCAGGTAGGCCGTGTCCTTGGAGCGGAACCGGGCCGAGCCCTTGACCACCGGGTAGCCCGCCTCGATGAACTTCTTGGCGGTGAGGATGCCGGTGCAGTGGTTGCAGCCCACCTTCTCGAAGCCCCACTTGCCCAGGGAGATGACCAGGTCGTCGTACTTGGGGTCCCAGTCCTCGAAGGGCGAGATGTGCAGCCCGCCGTAGATGCCGTGGAACTGGTCCTTCTCGTACTTGATCTCCTTGTAGGCCGTGTCCGCGAACTGGATGATGCCCTGGTGGCAGCAGCCGGTGACGCTGACCAGGCCCATGTCCTTGATGTTGAAGTACAGGGACTGCTCGCCGAACACCCGGCAGATGATGGGCACCGCGAACACGAAGGAGGCCATGCCCGGCCGGAAGCGCTGCAGCCCGGGCTTGACCACCGTGAGCTGGCCGCGGTGGCCGCTGTCCTTCACGTACTGCAACCCCTCCGGGTAGAAGCCCTCGGGCACGTAGATGGGGATGTCCGGGCGGTACTTCATGGTCACCGGCAGGCCCCAGAAGTGGTCGAAGTGCTCGTGGGAGATGATGAGGGCCTCGATCTCCCCGCTCTCCAGCATCTTGTCGATGCCCTCGCGCTTGAAGCACTCGTCCATCCACGCGTAGGACCAGCCCGTGTCCAGCAGGTACTTGTGCACCGAGCCGTCCAGGTCCTCCACCTCGAGGAGCGCGGCGTAGCCGCCGGCGTTCTCGGGGTGCACGCACTTGGCCTGGATGATCTCCCAGGCCTGGTCCAGGTCCTTGGGCAGGTACTGCTTGATGAGGGCCATGCCCTTCTCGTAGGAGCCCTTGCCCAGGCCGGCGCCGTCCCCGAAGGGCGGCCAGTTGTAGTCGTACTGGTTCACCAGAAGCCCGCCCGCGCCCTTGATGTCGCCCATGAGCTTGGCGTTCTCGAACCAGCTGGTCTCGGAGATGTTGGTCACCTTGACCCGCCGGCACACGCCGATGTCGGCCATCTTGCGGTCCACCTTGGAGAAGTGGGCCGTGCGCCAGGGGGAGTAGGAGTACAGCCCCATGGCCCCGGCCGCGCCGGCCATGATGCCCAGGGCCGCACCCTTGACGAAGCTGCGTCGGCTGATGGGAGTGGTGTCGCTCATATGCCCTCCTGGCTCACTTGATGATGGTCACGGACTTGGAGATGAGGGGGATGGCCCAGACCATGAGGAAGAACAGGGCCACGCCGACCACCGCGCCCACGGCCACGCCCGGGGCCATGCCCGGGGTCCAGACGTGCTCGGCTTCGTGCCGGGCCTTGTCGGCCGCGATCTCCTCGGCGGTCTTCATCTCCAGCTTCCAGCCCGGCCAGCCGTCCATGAACCACATGTTGATCAACCAGATGTTGATGAGCCAGATGGTGGGGATCATGGGGAACTGCTGGGGATGGGAGAAGCCCTTCTGGGTGCCCAGGAACAGGTGGGAGGTCTTGTAGTAGAACACGTAGACCAGCACGCCCAGGACCGCGGTGAGCAGGGTGCGCAGGAGCACGTTCACCGGGGTGCTGTACTTCTTGGGCCAGTTCTCGCAGTAGAAGTAGATGAACAGGGCCGGCAGCAGGAAGAAGATGGCGGTCTCGCCCACGTGCAGCCAGCGCCAGTCCGGGGCCGCGTCGCGGCGGGTGCCGCGGATGGCCTCGCCCCACGCCAGCTCCTGCACGAAGTAGAAGAAGGCGCACAGGGCCACCGAGATGGCGATGATGCCGAAGAAGGTGGCCAGGCGGCGGGTCCAGGGGCTCTTGATCATGGAGAAGGGGTAGCGCTCCCAGATGGTCTCCACCAGCCACACCACCACGGTGCAGCACATGATCCAGGCGATGTGGAAGTTGCCGGACACGGTGTTGGCGAAGTCGCCCCAGTAGGGCGGGGCGATGGAGGAGAAGTACTGCCAGGGATAGTAGAGGATCCCCATGTGGGGATGCATGGTCACGAAGTAGATGATGGTGCTCAGGAAGAAGGTGACCAGCCAGATGCTGGCGCCCTTGGCCGGCTGCTTCAGGTCCTGCCAGGGGGA
>DKEU01000191.1:16750-20354 GCA_002452635.1 Desulfovibrionaceae bacterium UBA6814
TCGGTGACGCCGGGCAGCTTGGTGAGCTGGGCCGGGTTGAAGTAGGCGATGGCCAGGTTGCCCAGGAAGGCCTCGAAGAAGCCCTTGATGAGCAGGAGCAGCACGCCCACGGACACCAGGGTGAGGACCGTGCCCTTGAGCACGGGATGGGCGGTCTCCATCCACCTGCGCTTGAAGGGCCAGTAGTCGAAGATGTAGGCCACCCAGATGAGGACGATGAGCAGCCAGCGGCAGTACATGTAGCCCACGTACGGAGTGTACATGCGCATGAGGCCCCGGGGATCCTGGAAGATCCACCAGGTGGCGTAGAAGACGATCAGGGTGAAGACCATGTTGGCCACCGCGGGCAGGGGGCCCTGCCAGCGCTTGACCAGCTTCCTGCTCTCCAGGAAGCTCGCATGCCCGTGTTCCATGTCCCGTTCTCCTTGATGGGGTTGGCGTCCAGCACCATGCCGCAAGGTGTGGGGGTGGGGTACGGGCGTGCGCTACCTCCTGCCGGGGTCAGGAAGCGGATGGGGGGTCCGGGGGCGACCCGGGCGGACGCTGCGCCGCCAGGGCCTTGTCCAGGGCCTTCTGCACGGCCTCGCGGCCGGCGGTGTCGGGGTCCAGTCCCAATGCCTCGGCCTGGATGCGCCACAGGTCCCCGGACAGGTCGCCCAACCTGTCCGCGGGCATGGTCGGGGGCTTCCCTTCCCCGGCCCGGGGCGCTCCAGGGCGCAGCGCGCTGCCGATGGCGGCGAAGAAGCCGCGCCGGTCCATGCGCTGCGCGCTCACGGCCGGCCTTCCTCCCGGCCCATGTGCCGGGTCATGAACGGACTGAAGCGCACCGCCGCGTGCTCGGCCAGCAGCCGGCACAGGCGCAGGATGCGCTCCTGCATGCAGGCGCGGGCGGCGTCCGGGTCGCCCTGGCGCACCGCGCCCATGAGCCGGACCAGGTCGCTGAACACCGCCTCGCGGTCGGGTTCGGGAAAGGCGAAGAAGCGGGAGAAGACCGTGGAGCTCTTGGCGCACATGCCCTCGGCCACCATGAGCAGCACCGGGTTGCGCGCGGCCCGGGCCAGGACCAGGAGGAACCCGGCGTGCTCCCGGGCCAGGGCTGCGGAGTCCTGGCCCAGGATGGCCCGGCTCACGGCCACGGCCGCGGCCTCCAGGGCGGCGGTGTCCGCGGCGTCGGCCCGCTCGGCGGCCAGGGCGGCCAGGCCGGGCAGGACCACGAAGCAGGCCTCCAGCCGCTCGGGCCAGGCGTCCTGGTCCAGGGCCGGGGTGCGCGGGGCCGGGGCGGTCTGGGTGGAGGTGGCGCAGAGGTAGCAGCCGCTGCCCTTGCGGATCTCCACCATGCCGCGGGCCTCCAGCACGCGCAGGGCGCCGCGCACGGTGTTGCGGCTGGCCCCGAGCTGCTCGGCGAGCTGGCGCTCGGCGGGCAGGCGGCTGCCCACGGCCCAGGCCCCGGAGGCGATCATGTCCTCCAGGCTGCCCAGCACGTGGTCCTCCTTGCCCGAAACGGCGCCGGGCAGGGAGGAGGGCAGGGCAGTGGGCAGGGGCATGTTCATGCGTTTTTTTAGCCTTTTGGTAGTTCCAATATCTGGCTTTTTTCTGGCTTGCAAGGGGGTGCCCTCCATTTTTGTCGTAAAAATGAAATTCAATGTAAAAAATTATAAGATTGGTAGAACCAAATTGGTCGGGAAACAGCGGGGCGCGGCCGGGGGCGTCCGGGACACGGGGGGCGGCGGGCCGGGTCAGCGGGCTGGGGCGTTGCGCTTGGCGCGGCGCTGGGCCTGGCGCCAGGCGTCCACCGCGCGGCGGAAGGGGCGGAAGAGCAGGGCATAGTTGTCGAGGTGTTCGGCGTGGAAGCCGCGCGGCGCGGTGGAGCACAGGATCATCACCGTGCGCAGCACCCCGCGGGCGTAGAAGGGCTTGGCGAAATAGGAGCGGATGCCCTTGGGGATGAACAGGGCCCAGTCGATGGCCTTGATGCTCTCCAGGGTGTCGTCCACGATGAGGTGGTCCAGCCGGAACAGCTCGATCTGCTGGGCGATGGTGCCCTCGTAGGAGTACACTTCGCCCGCGGCCAGGCTGGCGAAGGCCGCGCCCGCGCCGTGCACCACCACCCGGTTCTTGCGGGCCTGGATGTCCGAGAACAGGATGGCGTCGAACCGGCAGCGGGGGGGCTGGTTCTCCAGGAACACGTGCAGGATGCCCGCCATGTCCGTCACCCCGGCCAGGCGCTCCTCCAGGAGCCGCGCGTGGTCCGCGGCCGGGGCCGGCCGGTGCGCGGCCAGGCCCGCCCGGGACGCGGCCGCCGGCTCCCCGGCCTCCACGTGGGTCAGGGAGATGCGCACGAAGCGCCGGTCGTGGCAGGTGAGCAGGCGGATGCCGGCCTCGGCGGTGAAGGTGGCGTGGGACCGGCGCACGAAGGAGAGCTTGCCCGCCCACTTCTTCTCGAAGATGAGCTCCTCCCAGACCCGGCGCACGGTGTTGGTCATGCCCCGGTGGGTGAGGTCCGCGAAGGCCAGGCGGCGGAACTCGTCCGCCGAGTGGCCGAAGAGGTCCACGGCCGGCGCGTTCTGGGCCACCATCCGCCGGGTGTCGTAGTCCACCAGGAGCACCGGGTGGTCGGCCAGCTCGATCATGACCGAAAGCTCGGCATCCTTTTCGGTGATGCCCTGGATGGTGCGGGCGGTCTCGGTCACGTCCAGCAGGTAGCCCTGGTAGAACCGCGGGTCGCCCTCCTGGGGCCAGCCCGCCAGCTTGAGCCAGCGCTGCTCCCCGCCCGGCCGCCGCACCCGGAAGGCCACCGCGCCGGCGGCCCCGTCCTTCATGGTGGCCGAGAAGGCGGTGAGCAGGTGGTCGTCCTCGGGCAGCACCACCTGGCGGCGGTACTCGGCGTTCTGCATGAACAGGAAGGTGTTGTCCCCGAGCACGGCCAGGCGGTGCTCGTTCAGGAACTCGATGCGGGACTTGGCCAGCTCCACCCGCCAGAGCAGGGCCGGGAACCAGGCCAGGTAGCCGGCCAGTTCGTCGGGCTTGAGCTCCCTGCGGGCCGGTGCCTCGTCGGGATGGCTGGAGACCTGGAAGTTCATGGGGACCGCCGTGCCTGGGCCGCGCCCTAATCCGGGCGCTATCCCGTACAGGCTACCGGGGCCGGCCGGCGGAGTCAATGTGCGGCCGAACCTCCCGTGGCCGCGGGCGAATGCCCCTAGCCCTGCACCTGGCGCAGGGCCTCGACCAGGCTCTTGAGCTCCTCCACCATGCCCTCCAGGGAGCCCACGGCCTGGGCCACGTCGTCCATGCTCGAGGAGTTGTCCCGGGCGATGGAGTGCACCTCGGCCAGGGCCTGGTTGATCTCTTCGGTGGCGCGGGACTGCTGTTCCGAGGCCGCGGCGATGCCGTCCACCTGGCCCGAGTTCTGGGTGATGCGCTCCACGATCTCGGTGAGGGCCTCGCCCGAGCCCGCGGCCAGGCCGGTGGCCTGCTCCACCAGCTCCGCGGCCTTGCGCGCCCCGGACACGGCCTGGGTCACGCTCTGCTGGATGGCCCCCATCTTGGCCGCCACCTCGCTGGTGGCGCCCATGGTCTTCTCGGCCAGCTTGCGCACCTCGTCGGC
>DKEU01000191.1:20365-30151 GCA_002452635.1 Desulfovibrionaceae bacterium UBA6814
AGGTTGGTCTGGTCCGCGATGTCGCCGATGACGCCCAGGATCTGGTCGATGGACTTGGCGTTCTCGCCCAGGGTGTCGATGCCCTGGCGCAGGTTCTCGGTCTCGACCCGCACCTGCTCGATGCCGTCCACCGCCTGCATGACCACCTTGGCCCCGTCCTCGGCCCGCAGCCGGGCCGACTCCGAGTGCTTGGCCGCGGCGTCGGCGTTGCCCGCCATCTCCAGGGCCGTGGCGCTCATCTGGGACACCGCGGTGGCGGTGGCGTCCAGGCGCGCGCTCTGGGAGGCCGCGCCGTGCCCCACGTCCGTGACCCGGCGGCCGATGCGGCCCATGGCCTCCTCGATGAAGTCCGCGGCCCGGGCGATCTCCCCGGCCACCCCCAGGAGCCGCTCGTTCTGGGCTGCGATGCGCTCCTGCTGGAGCTGGAGGTCGGTCACGTCCTGGAACAGGCAGAACACGCCCATGTCCTTGCCGTCCAGGTCCTTGAGCCGGGCGAAGGCGGCGATGACCCGCTTCTCCTGGCCCTTGCGGGTGGTGAGCACCAGGTCGCAGCCGCTGCCCGAGCAGGAGGCGAGCCACTCCTCGGGCAGGTCGCGGCCCAGCACCGAGCCCAGGGGGCGGCCGTTCTGGTCCGCCGGGGAGCCGCCCAGGGCCAGCAGCTCCACCAGGTGGGGGGTCATGAACTGCACCCGGCGGTCCCGGTCCACCACCGCCGCGGGCACGGCCATGCCGTCCAGGATGCCCTGGGTGTAGCCCAGGCGCTCCTTGAGCTGGGCCACCATGCTGGACACCGCGCCGATGGTGCGGCCGATGGCGTCCTGCGCGCCGTAGGCCACGCTGGCCGAGAAGTCGCCGCCCGCCACCTGGCGGGTGTAGCCCGCCAGCCGGTCCAGGGGCCGGCACAGGGCCCGGATGAACAGGGTGATGAGGGGCAGGGCCAGCACGAGCAGGACCAGGGACGCCCCGCCCGCGTAGAGCAGGGCCTGCCGGTTGGCGTCGGCCAGAAGCTCGTCCGCGCCGATGGCCACGCCCAGGGTCATGCGCCAGGGGCCGAAGCTGCGCAGCCCGGCCAGGTGGCGCACCCCGTCCCGGGTGAAGGTCACGGCCCCGTCCTTGGCCTCCCCGGCCGCGGCCGGGGCCAGGCCCAGGTCCTTGAGGGTGCGGCCCGCCTGGTCGGGGTCGGTGTGCACCAGGATCTTGCCCGCGGCGTCGGCCAGGAAGGCCCAGCCCTTGCCCGCGGCGCGCACGTCGGCCACGGCCCGGCGCAGGCCGTCGGTGAGCACCGGCTGGCTCACGGCCAGGAGCACCGCGGGCAGGCCCCCGGCCGCGCCCATGGGCTTGGCCGCGGTGAGGCACAGGGCGCCGTCGGTGGAGTCGAAGAAGGGCGTCACCTCCTGGGCCGTGAGGGCCGAGCCCAGCCGGGACACGGTGGGCAGGAGCAGGCCCCGGGCCCGGTCGCCGTCGGGCCTGGCCACGGTGGTGGACAGGCGCAGGAGGCCCCGGTCCAGGATCTGGTACACCGAGGCCGAGCCGCCGGTGAGCTTCTGCACGAAGTCCACCACCCAGTCGTCGGTGAGCTCCAGGGACCCGGCGTACACCGCGGGCGCGGTGAACTTCTCCAGGGGCTTGCCCGCGGGGTCGACGGCCTCCCAGGGCACCGGGTCCATGGCGTCCACCAGGATGGAGCCCAGGTCGGTGATCTTCTTCTCCAGGAGCGCCAGGTCCGTGGCGGTCTTGCCCTGGAGCATGTCGTGCTGCAGGGCCAGGGTGTTGAGCAGGGAGTCCGCCGCGGTCTGCACCGTGTCCTGGCCCAGCCCCTCCAGGGAGCGCCGGGTCACCAGGGTGTTGAGCACCGACAGGCAGATGACGCTGGCCAGGAGAATGCCCAGGGTGAGGCCGTATATCTTGGCCGGGAAGCTTATCTGCATGGCCAGCCTCCAGGTTCGCCGCGGCGCGGCGGAACGGGGTTATGCTGCGTCGTCGGCAGCGTCGGGGTCCTCGATGCCGCCTAGGCCCATCTGCCAGCGGATGCGGGCGATGTCGGAGGCCTCGGGCGGGAAGGGGAAGTTGCGGATGTCCGGGCCCGGCCGGGAATTGGCGAAGGGCCGGTTGCAGGCCACCTGGCCGTCGTAGCCCGCGCACCCGCTGGTGCGGAAGGGCTCGCCCGAGTCGATCTCCCGGTCCAGCACCGCGGGCAGCACCCCGAAGTCCACGATGCGGCCCTGGGCGTCGTAGGAGAAGTCCTGCTCCCGGGCCAGCCGGGAGTCGATGAGGTGGCGGGCCAGCTGGATGCGGCGGTAGTGGGCCATGTCCGGCATGGGGTGGTTCTCCAGGGCCGAGCCGGCCTCGGGGAAGAAGGAGAACAGGTGGGTCCAGCCGCCCATGTCCTGCACCTGCTGGATGGCCCGGCACATCTGGAGCTCGGACTCGCCCATGCCCACCACGAAGTGGGAGCCGGCGTTGCGCGGGCCGAAGATCTCCACGGCCTGGGCCAGGCGCTCCACGTACTGGAACCAGGAGTGGGGCCCGCCCACCCCGCGGCCGCGGTGCTGGTCGAACAGCTCCGGCGTCGCCAGGTCCAGGGCCACGCCGATCTTGTCCGCGCCGGCCTCCTTGAAGGCCAGGAGGTCCTCGCGGTTGGTGACCGTGGGGGAGATGAGCAGGGACACCGGGATGTCGAAGCTCTGCCGGAGCTTCTGGCAGATGCTGATGGAGTCGCGGATGCTGCGGGTGTTGGTGACCTGGGAGATGCAGATGC
Organism: Desulfovibrionaceae bacterium UBA6814; assembly: GCA_002452635.1. Classification (GTDB taxonomy): domain Bacteria; phylum Desulfobacterota; class Desulfovibrionia; order Desulfovibrionales; family Desulfovibrionaceae; genus UBA6814. The sequence goes on from DKEU01000191.1 coordinate 23,124, forward strand.
GCTTGACCTTGTCCGTGCGCGCGGCGATGGCCGCGATGATCTCGTCGAGTCCGTAGGTCGGCCAGGACACCCGGATGAAGCTCTTGTCCCCGTCCGCGCCGGCGCGCTCGCGGGACAGGCCGCAGTAGGAGCAGCGGGCCGCGCAGCCGGACTGGTAGGTGAGCAGCAGGTTCACGCAGTACAGGCGGGCGTCGCGGTAGAACAGGCCGGGTTTGAAGCCCAGGGTCATGGCGGCGGCAAGGCTCATCCGCAGGTATTCCGGGCTCTCCCGGCGGCAAAGGTCGGTCATGGGGGTTCTCCTCAGTGCCAGGCGTCCCGGGTCAGGTCCCGGGACACCGAGCAGCAGGTGTTCTGGAAACGGACGGTGAGGCCCAGGCCGCGGGCGTGGTTCACGGCCTCGTCCGAGGGCAGGGCCATGCGGTTGATGCCCGCGTCCACGGCCAGGGTCTCCAGCCGGGAGTCGCCGCGGCGCCGGGCGCAGCCCAGGCTCATGCGCACCGCGGGCATGGCCAGCCGGGCGCGGGCGATGATGATGGCCACCTCCTCGGCGCTGGGGGAGGTCACCCGGCCCATGGGCGTGCCGGGAATGGCCATGAGGGACACGAAGACCACCTGTTGCGCGGGGTAGGCGGCGATCATGTCCACCGCCCGCATCTCGCCGCGGATGCGGCCCCAGTCCAGGCCGCAGACCACGTGGGGCACCACCGGCAGCCCGGCCAGGGCCAGGGCCTGCAGGGAGCGCTCGATGCGGTCCACGCCGAAGGGCACGTGGCAGACCCGCTGGTAGGTCTCGTCGTCGCCGATCACGTCGATGAGGGCCTGGTCCACGCCGGCGTCCTTGAGCGCCCGGGCGGTTTCCTGGTCCACCAGGCCGCAGTGGGCGGACACGTAGAGCTTGGTGCGGGCCTTGATCTCGCGGATGGCGGGCAGGAACGTGTCCCAGGGCAGCAGGCCGGACTCGTTGCACCCGCCGGACAGGAGCACCCCGAGCTGGCCGCGCTCCTCCAGCCCCAGGCACAGGTCCACCAGGTCCCGGGGGTTGCGGGAGGGGAGCATGCCCTCCAGGATGCGGCCCGAGCAGTGGTCGCAGTTCAGGAGACAGCCGGGGCCGGTGATGGAGGCCGCGGGATAGCGTCCGGTGCGGCCGTCCAGGTGGAACATGCCCGGCAGGTAGAAGGTCACGGCGTGGCCGTGCACCTGGCGGGACAGCTCGCCGGCCCGCTCCAGCAGGTCACGGAGCCGGTGCATAGTAGTCACGGTAGGCCACCCAGCAGGAGGGGATGACCCGGTCGAAGTCGTCCCAGCGCTCCTCCATGAGGGCGCGTCGGCGGGAGGCGCGGTCCAGGGTGTCGGCCAACAGGTCGCGCCACTCCTCCTCGTAGCCGGCCAGCACGTCGGGGTCGCCCGCGGCCGCGGCCCGGGCGGCCCAGCGGCCGGCCATCTCGCCGGTGGACACCGCGGCGAACACCCCGGCCCCGGTGATGGGGTGGGTGTGGCCCGCGGCGTCGCCGGCCAGGACCATGTTGCCGTACACCGCCTGGCGCACCGGCTCGGCCGGGATCCAGCCCGCGGCGTGGGCCACGGGTTCGCCCACCACCTTGCCCGCGCGCCGGAGCCGGTCCACGAAGTCCTCCAGGAGCGCGTGCACGCTGCCGGGATGGGCCGCGTCGCGGCGCATGCCCAGGCCCACGTTGGCCAGCTCGCCCTTGGGGAAGCACCAGCCGTAGCCCGCGTACAGGACCGGGTCGAAGTACACCTCGGTGCAGTCCAGGGGCTGGGCCAGGCGCAGGGTGGCCTGCACCCCGGGCAGCAGGTTGCGGTTCACCGCGCCCACCCAGCGGCCCACCTTGGAGCGCGGGCCGTCCGCGCCGATGATGACCTTGGGCTGCACCCGGAACCAGCCGCCGCTCTTGCCGCGCAGGATCACGGTGCGGTCCGGGGCCATGGTCTTGGCCCGGGTGGAGAGCATGAGCCGGGCCCCGGCCCGGGCCGCGGCCAGGGCCAGGGTCTGGTCCAGCAGGTCGCGGCGGATGGTGAAGCCCGGGGTCCGGGTCAGGGTCTGGCTGCCGTCGGGCAGGAAGGTGCGCATGCCGGCGATGGGCTGCACGATGTACTCGCGGCCCAGGCCGAGCTGGCCCACCAGCTGGGCGGGCACGTACTCCGCGCACTGCACGGGCACGCCCACCGCCTGCCGCCGGTCCACGGCCAGCACGTCGGCCCCGGAGTGGGCCGCGGCCCGGGCCGCGGAGGAACCGGCCGGGCCGAGGCCCACAACCAGCACGTCACAGGCGAGGGTTTTCATGGCGATCACCGTGCGGCTGGGAAGCATTGTTTTTGAAAATACCAAGGTATTTTCGGGTAATGGAGGAACCGGCCGGGCCGAGGCCCACCACCAGGACGTCGCAGGTGAGAGTCTTCATGGTTGCGCCTCCTCCGCCGGGGGGGCGGCGTGGGCTGCGTTGAGAACGCTGGCCAGGAGGTCCAGATGCAGGGTGGTCTGGCTCTCGAAGGTGCCCGCGTAGGCTTCGCGGGCCTGGTCCAGGTCGTAGCAGGTGGTGTTGTCGATATCCACGAGGATGCCGGGCACCCCGGCCCGGGCGAAGTCGTCCACGTGCTTGGCGAAGAAGGGCTGGCAGCAGCAGCCCACGAAGGCCGTCTCCCCGCGGCGCTTCATGCGCTCGAGCTCGCTCCACAGGTCCTCGAAGGAGCACACCGAGGCCACCCGCATGCGGCGGCCCTTGCCCAGGTCCCAGGCCGGGCCGATGGTGCAGCCGCCCTCGTTGCAGCGGCGGCAGCCCTTGGCGTAGCGCAGGTCGCAATCCCGGAGCTTGGCGCAGTAGGGGAGCAGGAGCACCGAGGGCTTTTGCGCCAGCACCTCGGCGAAGCTGCCGTTGGTCACGCTGATGCGGTCGCAGTGCCGAAGGGGCAGGCCCAGGCGGGCGATGGCCGCCTTTTCCAGGGCCTGGCGCAGGGGGATGAGGAAGTCCTCGGCCCCCATGCCCGGGATGGCCATGCGGCCGCTGGCGAAGAACTCCCCCACGATGCCGGCCAGCACGTCCTGGTCCAGGGGCTGGCCGCGCAGGGCCGCCTCCAGGTCGTAGAGCGCCCGGGCCGGGAAGGAGAGGAAGTCGCCGGTGAGGTACACGTCGCGCAGCCGTTGCCGGGCGAGGTCCACGGCCATGGTCACCCGGACCATGCCCGCCTCGGACTTGTAGGAGGAGTGCAGCATCTCGCGGCCGGCCCGGGGCTTCACCCGGTCGATCCACTCCATGGAGTGGAACTTGCCGCGCCGCTCCTCGAACCGCTCCCACTCCTCGGGAGTCAGGCCCGCCGGGGCCAGGGTGACGCCCAGGTGCTCCTCGAACCCGGCCCGCACCGCGGTCTTGATGGCGTCCAGGGAGGGCGCTTGGCCCAGCTCCCAGGCCAGGCAGGTGACCCGCTCCTTGATGGAGTCGATCTCCTTGGCCTTGAGCTTCTCCACCGGGATGCGCAGGGCGCGCAGCATGGTGTCCACGTCGAAGTCCACCAGCATGGTGCCCTGGAACAGGAAGGCCTCGCCCGACTCGGTGCCGCCGGTGCCGGATATCTTGCGGCCGTTCACCTCGATGTCGTTGCGCGGCCGGAACTGCGCGTCGGGCACGCCCAGCCGGGCCAGGGCCGTGGCCACGGGCAGGCACAGGGCGCGGAACAGGCGCTCGGTGGGCAGGGTCAGGTTGAAGAAGGCCTTGCCGCAGATGACCTCCCAGCCCAGTTGGTTCTCGTCGAAGAACAGGGCCCCGCCGCCGGTGATGCGGCGGTTCACGCTGATGCCGTTTTCCGCGCAGTAGCCGCCGCGCACCTCCTCGGCCAGGGACTGGTGGTAGCCCACCAGCACCGAGCGGGGCTTGAACTGGAGGAAGCGGATGGTGTCGGGCGTGCGGCCCTCGCCGCGCAGCTCCACCAGGACCTCGTCCAGGGCCATGTTGTCCGCCGCGCTCATGGGCGGGGTGTCCAGAAGCCTCCACACGGGCATGGCTAGTCCTTCAGCGCCTTCTTGACCAACTGGGCGATGTCCAGCACCTCCAGCGGCACCTTGTTGCGCTTGGCGAAGGTGAGCATGGTGCGCACGCACTGCTGGCAGCCGGTGACCACGGCGGACGCGCCGGTGGACAGGACCTCGTCCACCTTGGCCCGGGCGATGTCCGCGGACAGGCCAGCATCCACCATCTCCAGGTTCCCGCCGCCGCCGCAGCAGTTGCACGCCTCGCGGTTGTTGGGCAGCTCCACGAACCTGAGGCCCGGGATGGCCGCCAGCACGTCGCGGGGCGCGTCGTACTCGTGGGCGGTGCGGCCCAGGTCGCAGGGGTCGTGGTAGGTGACCGTGAGGTCCAGCTCCTTGAGCGCGATCTTCTTCTGCTCGATGAGCTCGCGCAGGAACTGGGTGGCGTGCAGGATGCGCAGGCCGCGCTCCCGGTAGGGGTAGTGCTCCAGCCACATGGCGTAGCAGGAGGGGCAGGCGAAGACCACGGTCTTGGCCCCGCGCTTCACCACCGCGTCCAGGTTGTGCTGAATGAACTCCTCCGCCAGGTCGCCCAGGCCGGCGCCGAGCAGCGGGAAGCCGCAGCACCACTCGTCCTCGCCCATGATGGCGTAGTCCACCTCCGCGGCGCTCAGGACCTCGGCCAGGGCCAGGGGGATCTTCTGGGCCACCGGGAAGTAGGCGGCGGTGCAGCCGGTGAAGTAGACCACCTCGGCGCAGTCGCGGCACAGCTTGTCCTCGGGCTCGTCGTCCAGGTCCTCGGTCCAGTCCGCCCGCTCCTCGTTGTCCTCGTCGAACACGTTGCGGCTGCCCAGGAGGTTCTTCTTGATCATGTCGATCTTCTTGGGCGAGTGCGCGGTGGCGGTGAGGTCGCGGCGCAGGGATATCCACAGGTCCTTGAGGTGGATGCCCGCGGGGCAGACTTCCTGGCAGTTGCCGCACAGGGTGCAGCGGAAGACCGTGCCCGCGAAGTGCTCCCACTCCTCGTCGTTGAGGTCGCGGGCTCCCAGGATGCGCTTCAACCCCTGCATGCGGTAGAGGGCGGACAACTGCCCGTCACCCGCGGCCTTGACCGCGGGGCATACGTCGGCGCAGGCCCGGCAGCCGGTGCAGGCTGCGGTCTCCAGGCACTGGCCCAGGGTGTATTTGGGTTCGCTCATGTTATCCTTGGCTCGCGTACTTCTCGATGTCGGCGGTGAGCCACGCCTCGATGGCGGCCACGCCCTTGATGAGCTCCTCGATCTGGGCGGGGTCCGCGGGCTTGATCTTGAACATCCAGCCCTTGCCGTAGCAGTCCGAGTTGATGAGCCCGGGGTTCTCCTCCAGCTCCTCGTTCACGGCCGCGATCTCGCCGTCCACCGGGCCGTTGACCTTGCCCAGCCACTTGCCGGACTCGACCTTGGCGAACTTCTTGCCCTTCTTGATCTCCTTGCCGTCCTCGGGAAGCTGCACGTACACGATCTCCCCGGCCAGGCGCTGGGCGAAGTCGTCCATGCCCATGACGAGCAGGTCGCCCTCGGGCTTCACCCAGTAGTGGTTCTCCTCGTAGTAGAGGTCCTCGGGCATGTTGTAGCCTTTCATCTCCACGGCGTGTTCTCCTTGCGTTTGGTTGGCGTTCGATGTCCTTCCCGGCGGAAGGCCCTCTTCACTCAGAAACCGGCATACATGGTTTCGAGTGAATCTCCTACTCGGCGTCCTCCAGGAGTTCGTTCAGGAACTCCACGGTGTTCACGATGCGGATCTTCTGGCTGCGCAGCTTGGCGTTGGACAGGTTGTGCACGCAGGAGCCGCACTCGGTGAGCAGCACGTCGGCCCCGGTGGCCAGGGCCTCGGCCAGGCGGTTCTTGGCCATGGCCACGGAGTTCTTGGGGTAGGCGCCGCGCGCCCCGCCGCCCGAGCCGCAGCACAGGCTCTTGGCGTGGTGGTGCTCCATCTCCACGAAGTTGGGCGCGAACCTGCGGATGGTGGCCCGGGGCTCCTCGTAGATGCCGCAGTGCCGCCCCAGGTCGCAGGGGTCGTGGTAGGTGACCTTCTTGGCGGTGGTCACCCCGTCCAGGTCCTGGCCCGCCAGGAACTGGGAGATGTGGATGACCTTCACCCCGGCGTCGCGCAGGGCGGCGTACTCGGCCTTGCCGTTCAGGGTGCGGAAGCAGTAGGGGCAGCCGGTGATGACCGTGTGCGCGCCGGTGGCCAGGATGGCGTCCACGTTGTGCTGGGTGTGCTTCTGGTTCAGGGAGAAGCCCACGTCCTCCAGCACGCCGGTGCAGCACACCTCGTCCACCAGGGTGAAGTCCACCTTGAGGCGGTCCAGCAGGGCCAGAGCGGCCTCGGTGGCGTCCTCCTCGCGGTACAGGCCCACGCAGCCCACGAAGTACACGTAGGGGGCCTTGCGGCCGCGCTCCCGCTCCAGGTCCACGGGATCGGTCTCGGCGTAGATGTTGGTGTGCTCGGACAGCACCTGGTTCATGCCGGTGAAGGCCGGGTGGCAGGAGCCGATGTGCACCATGTCCTTGCGCGCGGCCTTGATGATCTTGGGCACGTCCACCCCGGAGGGGCAGTTCTCGTGGCACGCGCCGCAGGTGGTGCACTGGAACAGGGTCTCGATGAGCTCGTCGGACAGCTCCAGCTCGCCGTCCATGACCTCCTTGAGCAGGAGCATCTTGCCCCGGGCGTTGAGGGACGGCCGCAGGGTGGCCCCGAAGCAGGGGCAGACCGCCTGGCAGTACCCGCAGCGGGAGCAGAGCAGGATGTCCTTGCGGTACTTGCGGGCGAAGTCGTACTTGGCTTCCATACCTAGTCCTCCAGGGCCATCTTGCCGGGATTGAGGATGTTGTTCGGGTCCAGGGCCTGCTTCAGGGCGCGCATGGCCCACAGGGCGGTGTCGTCGTGCTCCAGCTTCATGAACGGGGCCTTGGCGATGCCGATGCCGTGCTCGCCGGTCAGGGTGCCCGAGAGGTCCACCGAGAGCTGGAACAGTTCGGCCACGGCCTCCTCCATGTGCTTCACCTGC
>DKEU01000191.1:30187-33297 GCA_002452635.1 Desulfovibrionaceae bacterium UBA6814
TGGCCGAAGGTGGCGATCTGCAGGTTGTGGCGCTTGGCGATCTCGCCGATGCCCCTGAGCAGGTCCGTGACCTTGCCCATGGGCACGGTCACGTCCTCCAGGACGAAGTGGGTCTGGATGCGGGCCAGCACCGCGTAGGCGGTCTTGCGCGCCTTCCAGAGCAGGGCCGCCTCCTCCTTGGACTTGGCCTGGGTCACTTCCAGGGGGTTGTTGGCCTTGAATACCGCCAGGACCTTCTCCAACTGGAAGGTGGTCTCCTCGGCGGTGTAGCCGTCGGTCTCCACCAGCAGCATGGCGTCCACCTCGGGCAGGCCCAGGTCGGTGTTCTGGTTGATGGCCGTGATGGTGGGCCGGTCCATGATCTCCAGCACCGAGGGGATGACCCCGCAGGACATGATGCCGGTCACCGCGCGGCCGGCGTCCTCCAGGGTGGCGAAGGTGGCCCGGGCGGTGGAGGTGGCCGTGGGCTTGGGGTTGATCTTGAGGGTGATCTCGGTGACCACGCCCAGGGTGCCCTCGCTGCCCACCAGCAGGCGGGTCAGGTCGTAGCCGGACACGCACTTGATGGTCTTGGACCCGGTGCGCATGACCCGGCCGTCGGCCAGCACCACTTCCAGGCCCAGCACGTAGTCGCGGGTGGTGCCGTACTTGGCGCCCTTCACCCCGCCCGCGTTGGTGGCCACGTTGCCGCCCAGGGTGCATATGGAGCCGGAGCCGGGATCGGGCGGGAAGAAGAACCCGAAGGGGGCCAGGGCCTTTTCCAGGTCCGCGTAGACCACCCCGGGCTGCACGATGGCCAGCCGGTCCTCGATGCTGATCTTGAGGATCTGGTTCATCCGGTTCAGGTCCATGACGATGCCGCCCCGGTTGGGCACGCACATGCCGGACAGCCCGGTGCCCGCGCCGCGGGGCACCACCGGGATCTTGCGCTCGTTGGCGAGGGCAAGCACCGCGGACACCTGGGCGGTGTCCGTGGGCCACACCGCGCAGTCCGGGCGGTGGTGGTGCTCGGACGAGTCGTAGGAGTAGGAGACCATGTCCATGAGGCGGTCGGTGAAGTTCGCCTCGCCCACGATCTCCATGAGGGCCGTCTTGATTGCAGCGTCCATAGGTTCCTCCGCAGTTGTAGATACTGCCGTCAGGTCACCGCCCGCCGGTGGCGGCGGGGGGCGGGGTTTTCGGGTTCGACGGGATCCGGTTCATCTTCTTCAACATGCCGAGCCGGTTGAGGGTTAGTGGTGTCCGGGCCGGGCGGCCTTGAGGGCCAGGACCACCGGGGCCAGGATGACGTGCATGAGCTTGGAGAAGGGCAGGTACGCCACCACCGCGCCCCAGAGCGCGGCGTGCAGGTACCAGAGCCAGCCGTAGGCCTCCTCCAGCCAGCCGGCGCCCTGCAGGGGCAGGGCGAAGAACGCGCCCAGGAAGGCGGCTCCGTCCGTGACCCCGGTGAGGGCCATGCGCATGCCCTCCAGCAGGAAGCCGGCCAGGGTGACCGCGATGAGCAGGCCCAGGGCCAGGCGGTCCTGGCCGGGCAGGCCGGGCAGCAGGTCGCGGTCCGCCCGGGAGCCCCGCCGCCAGGCCAGCACCAGGCCGGCCAGCAGGGCCGCGCCGGTGAGGTCGAAGAGGAAGGCGCCCACCGGGGCGTTCTTGTCCAGCAGCGCCAGGGTGGCGTCCGCGCCCGGGGCCCAGCGGGACAGGGCCCAGGCCGCCAGGCCCCAGAGGCACCGGATGGCGAAGGGGTAGAAGATGAGGGCGTGGATGAACCAGCGGGAGGGCGAGCGCCGCCACAGCCGGCGCTGGAGGAGCACGTCCAGGAAGAGGGCCTCGGCCACCGCGCCCAGGCGGGACGCCGGGGGCAGGGCCAGGCCCTTGCCCGCCGCGGCCAGGCCGCCGGCCGCGCTCACGGCCAGGGCGACGAGCAGCAGGAAGCCCGCGCCGAAGCCGGCCAGGGAGACCACGCTCACCGTGTCGGCCGCGGTGAAGCTGCCCGAGTGGCAGGCCATGCACAGCACGCCCTTGGCGGGCAGCACCAGGGACGCCGCGCCCACCCCGTTGTTGGGGCGGTGGCAGCGCACGCACTCCCGCTCGCCGGAAAGCCGCATGGCGTGCACCGGCGAGGGCTGGCCCGCCGGGGTCTGCAGCGTCCAGCCCACCGTCCCGCCGTTGCGCACCGGGGCGGCCCCGGGCAGGTGGCAGGCCTGGCAGGCCACGCCCACGTGGGCGTCGTGCGCCGTGCTCTCGGGGTGCCGGGTGTGGCAGGACAGGCAGTCCCCCCGGCCCATGGCGGTGTGGGGCGTGGCGTCGGCCTTGGGATGGCAGGTCAGGCAGTCCTGTCCCGCGTGCGGGGTTGCCGCGTAGGCCGCGGGGTCGAGCAAGGGGGTCTCGGCCCCGCGGCCAGGCGCGGCGTGGCAGGACAGGCAGAGAAAACGGTTGGCCTCGCGGGCCGCATCGGCCGCGGGCTGGGCATGGCAGGTCAGGCAGGCCATGTCCCCTTGGGCGAACCGGCCGGGCTCCAGGGCCGGGACCTGGTCCGGGACCCCCACCGCGTGGGGGTCGTGGCAGGAGGCGCAGTTGGCCAGGTCCTGGGGGGCCACCGGATTGCCGGCGTGGGAGCCGGAGGCCAGGTCGCCCTCCACGTCCGGGTGGCAGGAGAGGCAGGCCTCGGTGTCCACGGCTGCGATCCGGTCCACCCGGGCCGGGTCGGGGTGGGTGGACGCGCCGGCCACGTCGGCGTGGCATTCGGCGCAGGACAGGTCGCCGTGGGCCGAGGCCGCGAAGCGACCGGCGTCCATCCGCCAGGAGGCCTCCGCCGTCCCGGCCGCGGCCAGGACGGCCGCGGCCAGGAGCAGCAGGGAGGCTAGGGTTGCTAAGGTCCGGTTCATGCGGTCAGGTTCCAGGGTTGCGGTTGGGTTCCTAGTTGCCGAAGAACACGTGGGGTAGGAAGGTGATGAGCTGCGGGAAGAACCAGCAGGCGGCGATGCCCAGGACCTGCAGGCCGATGAAGGGCATGATGCCGCGGTAGATGTGGGACAGCTCCACGCCCCTGGGCGCCACGCCGGCCAGGTAGAACAGGGCGTAGCCGAAGGGCGGGGTGAGGAACGAGGTCTGCA
>DKEU01000098.1 GCA_002452635.1 Desulfovibrionaceae bacterium UBA6814
CGCTGCCCCTGACCCTGCACCGCATGGGCTACAACGTGGCCGTGGTCACGCCCTTCTACGGCCGGCTGGCCACCGGCGGGGTGCCGGTGCACCTGCTCTACGAGGGGTGCCCGGTGGGGTATCCCTACGCTCCGGTGGCCTGCAACGTGTACATGGCCGAACTCGACGGCATGCCGGTGTACTTCATCGACCGGGCCGAGTATTTCGACCGCCGCTTCTACTACAACACCCACCAGGGCGACTATTTCGACAACTGCGAGCGCTTCGTGTTCTTCTGCCGCGCGGCCCTGGAGTGGGCGCGCCTGCTGGAGGCCCCGCCCGCCCTGGTGCACGCCCACGACTGGCAGGCCGCGCTCATCCCGGCCTACCTCAACTTCTGGCGGCGCACCGATCCCTACTGGCGCAACGTGAAGACCGTGGTGACCATCCACAACCTGGCCTTCCAGGGCCGGTTCGCCTTCCGCCTGTTCCTGGAGTCCGGTCTGCCCCACGAGGCCTGGCACATGGACGGGTCCGAGTTCTACGGCGACTTCAACATGCTCAAGTCCGGCATCTCCTACGCGGACATGGTCACCGCGGTGAGCCCGGGCTATGCCCAGGAGATCACCACCCCGGCCTTCGGCTGCGGGCTGGAGGGCTCCCTGGCCAGGCGCACGGCCACCCTGCGGGGCATCCTGAACGGGGCGGACTACTCGGTCTGGGACCCGGCCCAGGACAAGTACCTGGCCGCCACGTATTCCCGCAACAGCCTGAAGGGCAAGAAGGTCTGCAAGCGCTTCCTGTTGGAGTACTTCGGCCTGGACCCGGTGCTGGAGAACCGTCCCGTGCTGGGCTTCATCGGCCGGCTGCGGCGGCAGAAGGGCATCGACCTGCTCATCGACATCCTGCCCGAGCTCATGCGCCGCGACCTGGGCGTGGTGGTCCTGGGCGAGGGCAACCTGCGCTTCGAGCAGCGCATCATGCAGCTCATGGAGGATTTCCCCGGCCGGCTGGCCGCCCGGGTGGGCTACACCGAGGAGCTGGCCCACCAGATCCAGGCGGGCACGGACATCTTCCTCATGCCTTCGCGCTACGAGCCCTGCGGCCTGACCCAGATGTACTCCCTGCGCTTCGGCACCGTGCCGGTGGCCACCGCGGTGGGCGGGCTCCGGGACACCATCCGGCCCTATCCCGGGCCGGGCAGCACCGGCTTCACCTTCGCCGCGCCGGAATCGGCCCTGTTCCGCGACGCGGTGCTGGAGGCGGTGCGGGTATGGGAGGACGAGCCCAAGGTCTGGGCCGAGATACGCCGCCGCGCCATGGGCGAGCACTTTTCCTGGGAGGATTCGGCCCAGGGCTATCTGGATGTGTACCGGGAGCTGGGCGCTTCTCTGTGATCGCACCCTGCAATGACGCGCAACGAGCAAGGGAGGATACCATGGCCCTGTCCAAGCAGTACCTCAAGTCCAAGCCGGTGGTGAAGGTGACCTTCCGCCTGCCCAAGGAAGCCGCGCCCGAGGCCAACGTGGTGGCCCTGGTGGGCGAGTTCAACAACTGGAACATCCAGGCCACGGCCATGGAGAAGCTCAAAAACGGCGGCTGGCGCACCACCCTGGAGCTGGAGCCGGGCCGCGAGTACCAGTACCGCTACCTCATCGACGAGACCACCTGGGAGAACGACTGGGAGGCGGACAAGTACATGCGCAGCAATTTCGGCAACTGCGACAACTCGGTGGTCACCACCTAGTCCGTCCCGCCACCCCGGCCGGCGACGCGGGTGCGCCGGCGTCTTGCCGCCGCAGCGCCGCCTGCGCCGCGGAACGGGAGGACTGCAACCTTTTCCCCGAGAGCCATGAACCAGACTCCCTTGCTCCTCACCCTGGGCGACCCCGACGGCCTGGGGCCGGAACTGGTGTGCCGCCTGCTGGGATCCGGGGCCTACGCCCTGGACCGGCCCGTCCTGGCCCTGGGGCCGGAGCGCGCGCTGGAGGCCGCGGCCCGCGCCGCGGGCCGCGGCCGCTTCTGGACCCGGGTGGAGGCCGCCTCCCAGGCCGGCCGCCCGGGGCTGCACCTGCTGGTCCCGGCCGGGTTGGATGACTACGCGCCCGCCCCGGGGCAGGCCCGGCCCGAGGGCGGCCGCGCCGCGGGCCTGGCCCTGGAGGCGGCCTGCGGCCTGCTCCGGTCCGGGCAGGCCGCCGGGGTGGTCACCTGCCCCCTGCACAAGGCCATGCTCCTGGCCGCGGGCTTCGCCTTCCCGGGCCACACGGAATTCCTGGCCGAGCGCCTGGGCGTGGGCCGCGACGGGGTATGCATGCACCTGTGCGGCCCCCGGCTGCGGGTGAGCCTGGTCACCACCCACCCGCCCCTGGCCCGGGTGCCGCAGCTCGTCACCCGGGAGCGCATCCTCCACTGCCTGTCCCTCACCGCGGACCTCATGCGCCGCCAGGGCATCCCCGGCCCGGTGGCGGTGTGTGGCCTGAACCCCCACGCCGGCGAGGCCGGCACCATCGGCCGGGAGGAGGTGGAGGTCATCGCCCCGGCCGTGGACGAGGCCCGGGCCGCGGGCCTGGACGTGGTGGGGCCGCTGCCCGCGGACTCGCTCTTCCACTTCGCGGCCCAGGGCAAGTACGCCGCGGTCCTGGCCATGTACCACGACCAGGGCCTGGGGCCGCTCAAGCTGTTGCACTTCGGCGAGGCCGTGAACGTCACCTTGGGGCTGCCGGTGGTGCGCACCTCGCCGGACCACGGCACGGGCCACGACCTGGTGGGCACGGGCCGGGCCTCGGAGGCCAGCCTGCGCGCCGCCCTGGACCTGGCCCTGCGCCTGCTCTGAGCATCCCGTTCGTTCGCTTTCCGACGCCTTTCCCGTGGCATGAAGTTTGCTTGATCCCACAGGAGGCGGCCGCAGCCCGCGGCGTCGCCGGAAACCCCGTCTTGCATCGCGTGCGTGGAGATTCCCATGATCGAGCAGAGCATCATCCACTTCCACATCCCCAAGACCGCGGGGTCGACCATCAGCTCCATCCTCTCCCCATGCTTCACACCGGAAGAGTTGTTCTACTGCGGGAGCAATTTTACCGGACTCAACCATTTCGAGAGCAACGTGTATTTCGCTAACCTGCCTGATGCCGAGAAGGTGAAGTACAAGTTCATCTCTGGTCATGTGGAGTACATGCTGTTGCAGAGCTTTCCCGCCCCGCACTTCTCTATCACCATTATCCGTAATCCGTTTGACCGAATGATTTCGATGTATCACTACATCCTGCGCACGGAAACCCACCACCTGCACCGGACCTTGCACGACGACCGGGTCTCCCTGGCCGGATTCATGGATGGCGGGTTCTGGCACGAGATCGACAACGGAATGTGCCGCCGGCTGTCCGGGGTGTGCGCCCAGGTGCCGTACGGGGAGTGCTCCCGGGAGGTTTTTGAGCTGGCCAGGTTCAATCTGGCCAACAACTTGTCCTTCGTGGGGCTGCAGGAGCGGTTCGACGAGTCGCTCTTCCTGCTCCTCTACCTTCTCGGGGCGCTGGACCGGCTTGACTACACCCGGACCAACGTGAATCCCTTCCGCAAGAAGCCGCAGGGGATATCCCCGGCGGACCGGGCTGCGGTGCTCCGGCGCAACGCCTGGGATATTGAGTTGTACGCCTTTGCCCGGGAACTTTACAACCAGCGGCACGGAAGCCTGATCGCCAAGCTGCAGCGGCCCATACAGAAGTTCCGGCACGCCATGGCCCTGAAGGACGGCGGCGCAACGGCGTCTGCCCAGTCTGGTTCATGATCATCGTCTTCGAGAGCGAGAAGCTCTGACTCCCCATCTGCCAGGCGGGACTGGTCTCGGCGTGGCCGCGTTCACCGGGGTCGGCTTGGCCCTGGGCGACATCGCCGGCGCCGGGCAGGAACTGGACCGCGCCAATGCACAGCTGCGGCAGGCCTCGCCGCCGGCAACTCCGCCGCAGGTGCGGCCGCAGGGTCCGTTGGGGATGCCGGCCGGCTTCTTGGGCTTGTAGAGCCGCGTATCGCTCCATCCCGTCATGATGGCGTGGAAACGGAAGGTGCGTTTCGCCTGGAGTACCCTTCGCCGTTCAAGAAGGATTCGTTCCTGCGCGTGGCGAATCAGGACTGGCCGGATCCGGCCAGGATTTCATGCAGGATCGCCAGCACCTCGTCGGCCCGGGCCGTGGCGGTTGCGGCCTCTTCCGGCGACAGGGTGAACGGCTTGGTCGAGAAGCCGGGCATGCCCGTGTAGATGGAGTTGTAGGGGTTCACCAGGGAGATATCCGGGGTCCGGCCGGTGTTCGCCAGGATGCGGCGTATGCTGGTGTAGCGGCGTACCAACTCCCGGACGAAATCCACCCAGTGGAAGGGGACGGAGTATTCCCGTCGCTCCAGGCGTCGCGTGCGGCCGTCCAGGGCCTCGGGCAGGAAGGGCTCGATGACCGAGGAGACCGTGAGCAGGCCGGTGGCGGAATGGTCGTAGATCCGTAGGCCGGGGGAGGTTTCCTTGAGGGTCAAGGCGGTGCGTTTGATCCATTGGGAGGCCGAGAGATAGTCGGGCGAGGTGTTGATGCTCCTCCCATCGGATTCCACAATGACGATGCTGAACGCAAGGTGGGGCATGGGCCGGACGACATAGAGCCCTTCCTCCTCGATCATTCTCGAGAAATACACCCCAGGGGCGGGCGGACCCTCGGGGAGCAGAGAGCCGAAATCGCCGCCGTGGAAGATGATCGGGTTGCACTTCAGGTGCAGCGCCAGGGAAACCGCTCCGGTGGTGGTGCTCGGGGCGATGGAGTGTATGACGTGGGGAAAGCTGTCCGCTTCGAACGGAAAGAAGTTCCACGATTTGTATATCTTGGAAAAGCACGAAATGTACTTGTGGATGTAGCCCACCGGGTTGGCGACCAGAATGGAGCCCAGGCTCCGTCCGTGGAGCGCGCCGAACGATACCTCCCAGGAATTGCGGCTGGTGTCTTGCTGGTAGATGATGTCCGGGACGATGCCGTTTTCCAGAAGACGGGGCAGGGTCCGGCCTATGGCGATGGTCACGCAGCGGTCCGCCATGCTGCGGATGAACTCGATGTCCATGGAGGGGCCGGGCTGGATGATGAGCGCCGGGGATTCCTCGGCCGCGCCGGCCAACACCGCGACGTGGTTGATTTGGTGGTAGATCGGCAGGTTCAACATGCTGTTGCGGTGGTGCTCGAAATCCTCGGGTTTGACGTGGCCTTCGGGCGGAGGGGCCTTGGAGGAGATGCGCGGATAGGCATGGTGGACCGTGTTTAGGTAGACTATGTGCTTGAAGCATTCCAGGCCCAGGGGGGTGGCCAGGTTCTGCTTGCCGATGATCAGCGTGGTTCCCTCGTTGGCCAGTTCAGCGGCCGGGACATGGTCTTCCAGGGCGTACAGGGTGGGTATGTTGGCCGGCAGAGGAACCCTGGTTTCCTTCCTGGTGGACACCAAAAACACGTCCGGGGCTTGGTCGAGGTAGTGAAGGCGCATGGGGTGGTGGAGGCTCGTTGATTGTTGGCTTATGTGACAATGCAGCGATAAATTTTAGTCGCAATCCGGTGGCAGCGCAAGGACGCCGCCCACTATCTTCTAAGGATGCCGCGCCGCTTGGTGCAGCCCGTCCTGGAACTCGGCCAGGGCCAGGGTCTGGGCGACATCGAGTTTCATCTGGAGCTTGTAGAGGTTGGCCGGCTCCACCCCAGGAGCCTCACGGTCCGGGGCGGCGACGGCCACAAACCCGGTGTAGGCCGTGCAATGCCCGGCCAGGGCCAGGCGTAGGCCCAGGTCCGTGTCGTCGTGAGCCTGGGGCGAAAAGCGCAGGTCGAACCGCTCCTCGGCCAGGGCGTCGGCCCGCACCAGCAGGAACGCGCCCGAGGCGTAGAGGCAGGGCCGGGCGTAGTTGAAGCGCCCCAGGTCGGGCAGGTCCGCGTGCAGGTCCGCCGGGGCCAGGAGCACCCGGCCCCCGCCCGGGGCGGTGTGCTCGCCCAGTTCCCCCTCCGGGCCGAAGAGCAGCCCTCCGTCCGCGGCCAGGACCCGGCCCGGATTGCCCGCAGCCAGCACCTTGCAGCCCGCGGCCGCGGCCGCGGGGCAGGCGGCCAGGGCCGCGCCCAGGCGGCCGGCCCAGCCCGGGGCCGGAACCGCGCCCGCGTCCGCCAGGAGCAGCCAGTCCGCGCTCGTATTGTTCTTGGCCAAAAGCCAGTTGCGGGCCGCGGGCCGGCCCGGGTCCAGGGGCAGCTCCTCCCAGGCCAGGCGGCCGGCCAGGCGTTCGGTCCAGAGGCGGAGCAGGTCCGCGGCCTGGGCGTTGCCCAGGGCCAGGGCCGAGACGCGGGCCGAGTCGGGCAGCTCCGGGGCCAGGGCGGACAGGGTGGCGTCCAGGGCTGCGGGGTCGGCTCCGGCCAGGAGCACCTTGAGACTTGTGGGCAGGGGGGTCTCGGCGGTGTCGTGGCCGCGTTCCAGGCTGCGCAGGAGCAGCCGGTCGCTGCTGCGCCAGGGCCGCTTCTCCAGGCTGCGGCGCAGGGTGGCCAGGGCCTGGTCGCGCTGGCCCGCGGCCAGCATGGCCCGGGCCAGCCGGGACAGGGCCGCGGGCAGGTCCAGGCCGGCCGCGGCCTCGGAGGCCGGCCGCACGGCCTGGGCCGGGTCCGCAACCAGGGCCGCGTCCGCCAGGAGGGGCAGGGCCGCGCCGCGCAGGGCCGGCGCGGTGAGCCCGGCCAGGGCGGTGCGGACCAGGTCCGGGTCCCCGGCCTCCAGGCCCAGGCGGGAGAGCCGCTGCGGCCAGGCCAGGTTGCCCGGCTCGCGCTTGGCCTGGCCCGCCAGGTAGCGGGCCAGTTTGCCCAGGTCGTTCTCCGCCACCAGGCGGTCCAGGTAGGCGGTGTTCCCGGGCTCGGCCCAACTGCCGGCCACGGCGCGCAGGCTGTCCAGCACCGGCCGGGGCAGGATGGGCAGCTTGCCGGCCAGGGAGAGGAGCATGGCGGCCAGCCGGCCGTCCAGGGGGTCGGCTTCCCAGGCCTCCAGCAAGAACTCCACGCCCAGCTCCAGGAGCAGGGCGCCCTGTTCCTGGGACTCGGCCGCGCCGGCCTGGGCCAGGGCCGCGTCGGCCAGCCGGGCCAGGTGGCCGCGGCCGGTGCAGCCCAGGCCGAGCAGCCGGGCCAGGGCGGGCGGGAGCAGGGCCGGATCGTACCTCATGCGTCATCCCCCACGAGCTTTTCCAGTTGCGCCAGTCGCGGCTCGAACATGGCGTGGAACTTCAGGTCGTTGCCCAGCACGTTGCCCAGGGCCGGGCCCGAGGGCCGCACCCCGAAGGAGATGCCCGTGGACTGGTGGTGCACGCAGGCCACGGGACCGCAGTAGAGCACGCGGCGGCCGGCCAGGCGCAACTCCAGGTCGTGGGCCACGTCGTCCACCTGGGAGGGCGAGTAGCGGATGTCGAATCCGGGCGCGCCCTCCAGGTGCGCGGTGCGCAGCAGGTGGCAGCAGCCCATCACGGTGTCCGCCGGCCGCACCACGTCGTACAGCCCGGTGTCGTAGCGGGCGATGGGGGTGGGGTCGGTGAGCCGGATGAGGCCCTTCCGGGCCACGGCCAGGGTGCGGTAGAGGTACTGGAGCATGGCCGGCCGGCCCGGGCTCACCACCTTGGCCCCGGCCACCGCGGCCCGGGGGGCGGCCTCCAGGGCGGTGAGCAGGGAGGCCAGCCAGTGGTCCGGCGCCTCGGCGTCGTCGTCCAGGAAGGCCACGTACTCGGCCTGCCGCACCTCGGGCAGGGAGAGCAGCCAGTTGCGGGCCGCCGGCGCTCCCACGTTCACCCGCAGGGGGACTATCTGGTAGTCCCGGCCCGGGAAGAGGGTTGCCGCGGCCTGGGCCACGGCCAGGGAGTCGTCGGTGCTGCCGTTGATGAGCACCCGCATCCGGGCCCGGCCCAGGTTGGTGCGGGCCAGGGTTTCCAGGGTCTGTTGCAGCAGGCGGGCCTTGTTCCAGGAATACAGGCACACGGCCACGTCCCGGGTTTCGGGCAGGGAGGCGTCCGGGGCGAAGGGCGCGGCCAGTTCGGCCAGGCGGCGGCGCACCGGCTCCTGCAGGGGGTCCTGGACCAGGGAGCAGGCGTACAGGGCCTGGGCGGTCTCGCGGTCCCCGGCCCGGCGGAAGAGTTCGGCCGCCAGGTTCAGGGCGGCCTCGTCCCGGGCGGACTGGCCTGCGGCCTCCACCTGGGGCCACAACTCCAGGGCCGCGGCGTCGTGGCCGGTCTCGGCCAGGTGGCAGAAGAGCAGGCGGTTCCAGGCCGGGGCCAGTTCCCCGGGCGGCCGGAATCCCCGGAGCCGGTCATCGGGCGGGACGCCTGCGAAGAAGTCCAGGGCCAGGAGCTGGGCCGCATACGCCGCGTGCCCGGGGTGGCGGCGCAGTTCGCCGGCCAGCCAGTCGCGGCGGCCGGCCAGGAGCCGGGGCTTGCCCAGGCAGCGGGCCACGCTCCAGGCGGCCTGGTCCGTGGGCAGGGCGGCCAGCAGGGCGGCGCGCCGGGCCAGGCCGGGATCGCCGGTGAGCCGGGCGGCCAGGTCCAGGATGCGGGGGTCGAAGGGCGCGGCCTGGGCCGCCTTGCCCAGCACGTAGGCCAGGGTGCGCAGGGCTTGGGGCTGCCGGTCCAGGCCGGGCTCCCGCAGCAGGCGGCCGGCCACGGCCATGGCCACGTCCGCGTCCAGCAGGAAGTTACCCAGGTAGATGCGCAGATAGGCGAGCACCCCGGCCAGGTCCAGGCGGTCCAGTTCCTCCAGGCGGCCGAGGGGGGTGTACGGGGCTTCGGGCGGCACGGGCGCTCCCATTGGGGTGGAGTTTCGTCGTTGTACGGGCGGGGGCAAGCCCCGTCAACTTCACGCGTTTGCCCCCTGGCCGGAAATGACGTAGGAGCCCGGAGAGCCCATCACCACTGACCGAACCCACGGATCGAAGCAGGATGCGCCATGACCGACCCGGTGTATGAGCACGTGCTCTGGAGGCTGCGGCTGCACGGCTTCGCCACCCCGCCCTTCGCCCTGCTCTGGGTGAAGCTGCTCACCGACGGCCTGGAGGCCCTGCCCCCCGAGGCCGGCCGCCGCCGGCTGGGCCTGTGCGCCTCCCTGGTGCGCCAGGCCCTGGCCTACAATCCCTACGATCCCTTCCTGCACAAGCTCCTGGGCCAGATGGCCGCGCACGGCCGGCCCTCGCCCCGGTTCTCGGCTTGGCACGCGGCTGTGGGCAAGGCCCTGTCCGGCGCAGCCGAGAGCAGCCTGCCCGAGGCCGAGGGCATGCTGCAGGAGGCCGGCTCGGACCCGGCCGCGGTGCTCGGCCTGGCCGACCCCGGCCAGCCGCCCCTGGTGCGCTTCCTGGCCCTCACCCGGCTGTGGGAGATGGGCGAGGCGGACCTCCTGCTGCCCGCGGCCGAGGCCTTCACCGCCGCCGGCCCGGGAGCCCTGGCCGGGCCGCTCCTGGCCTTCGCCGCCCTGGGTGCGGGCGAGCCCGACCTGGCCGCCCGGCTGGCCGAGCGCGGGGCGGGCGGACTCTTCTCCCATGCGTTCCAGGCCCGCCTGGCCCAGGCCGCCGGAGACCGCGACGCCCTGCGCGCCCATCTGGTGCGCGCCCTGGCCTTCGAGCCGGCCCAGCCCTGGGCGGTCTACGGCCTGCACGTGTCCCGGGTGCCCGCGCCGGACCCCATGCTGGTGCAGCGGTACCAGGTGGAGGTGGCCTTCTATACCTTCAACAAGCTGGACGTGACCCTGGAGACCCTGGAGAGCCTCCTGGCCTCGGACATCGGGCCGGCCGGGGTGACTCTGCTCAACAACGGGTCCACGGCCTTTTCCCCCGAAGACCTGGCCGCCGGGGTGGCGCGGGTGGCCCAGGGCCGGCCGGTGCGGCTGGTGCAGCTCCCCTCCAACGTGGGCGCGCCGGCGGCCCGCAACTGGCTGCGCTCCCTGCCCGGGGTGGCGGAGGCGGACTTCCTGGCCTTTCTGGACGACGACGTGCTCCTGCCTCGGGACTGGCTGGCCCACTATCTCCAGGATCTTTCCCAGGACCTGAGCGCGGTGGTGGTGGGGCCCAAGGGCGTGAACCCGGGCCGGCCCCGCACCATCCAGTACGTGTGGCGCTTCTTTGGCGAGACGGGCGAGCACCGCATCCGCTTCACGCCCAACGCCCCCATGCTGCCGGACTTCGGCCAGTACGACTGCCGGCGGCCCTGCCTCTCGGTCATGGGCTGCTGCCATCTCTTCAACCTGCGGCTGTGGGAGCGGCTGGGGGTGCCGGACTTCGACGTGCGCTTCACCCCCTCCCAGGTGGACGACCTGGAGCACGACATCCAGGTGTGGAAGGCCGGGGGCCACGTGCTCTACGACGGCCGGGTGGAGGTGGTGCACCGCCAGGACGCGGGCAAGGCCGGTCCCATGAGCGCTGCGGCCTGGGGCCACGTGTGGGGCAACCACATGAAGCTGGAGGCCAAGTTCGGCGGCAAGGAGCTGGCCGACCTGGACGCGGCCTCGCGCGGCGCCGACGACACCCATTGGCGCATGCTGGTGGCCGGCCTGGTGGACATCCTGCCCCCGGAGAGCCGGGATATTTTCACCCCGGCGGAGTAGTCCGTCCGGGCATTGCAACAGCGTGGCCGCGTTAGGCCTTCGTCGCCCGGAGCAGGGCGGCCAGGGCGGTCTTGCCCGGGTCGCGGGCGGCGAGGGCGCGCAGGAGGCGGTCCTCCTGGCCGGCCTGCCGGGCGGCCTGCCGGGCCGTGGCCAGATCGGCCAGGCCCTGTTGCGGCCGGAAGGCGCGCAGGTTCACCAGGGCCAAATCCAGGGATGTCCGCCAGTCCCCGGGATGGTGCAGGGCGAGGTTGCTGAGCAGCCCCATGCGCATGTGCTCCTGCCCCGGCACCCGGGAGAGCAGGGCGGCCAGCCGGCGCTCCAGGTCCAGGTCCTTTCCGGCCAGGAGCCTGGCCGCGAACAGACATTCCACGGCCGTGGCGGGCACGTGGCGGGCCTCGTCGAACGGCATGCCCGGCCGCATGACCCGGCCCACCCTGGCCAGTTCGCCGGCCCACAGCATGTAGAGGTGGGCCGGGTCCCGGGGCTGCTCGAACCGGGTCGTCATCCCGGCGCGTTCGCAGGCCTCCCACCGCCGGTACCAGAATCGCTTGGCCAGGTCGAAGACGCCGAGCTTCAGGGCCGCGGCGCTGGCCGCCTGGTCCACCTCGGCATCGGCCCAGGCCTGGCTCTCCAGCAGTTCCAGCATCTTGGCCACCGCGGCCTTGCGGCGGCCCTCCATGGCCAGCAGGCGCAGGAGCGCGGCCTGGGCCGGGGCCGCGCCCAGGCCCGCCAGGCGGGCGGCCAGCAGGTCGGGCTCGGCGGCGAACATGCCGGCCTCGTACAGGTGGAACACGGTCATCCACCAGGCCAGTTCGGCATTGGAGCCGCTGGCGGCTGCTGCCGGCAGGTCCCGGGTCAGGTCCAGGACCCGGGCCGCCCGGTGCGCGGGCAGGTGTTCGCGCTGCACCCGCTCCCAGGCCGCCCGGCCCAGGCGCTCGGCCTCTGCGGGCCGGTCCAGGGCCCAACGCAGGTGGCGCTCCAGCTCCAGGGCGTGGCCGTATGTCAAGATTTCGTCGCCCGGGGCGAACAGGGACGCCACATCGGCCTCGCCCTCCTGGTGCAGCACCAGGCAGCCGGCCGAAGCCGCCTCGAACAGTCGGAAGTTGATCTCTCCCAGGATGGACTCGTTGGGCACCATCCGGGCCTGGGCGTAGCGCGCCACCACCCGGTGCCCGGGCACGTCCTGGTCCACGGCGCAGGGGGCCACGGACCGCACCAGGTCCACCATCCACTGCCGCGCCGGCCGCTGCGGGGTGAGCCGGCCCACGAAGGCCAGGGCCTCGGGCCGTTCGGCGTGGGGGACCCACGGCGCGGCCACGCCGGGCACGGGCAGGTGCTCCACCCGGGGCAGCCCCATGTCCTCCAGGCGGGGGACCCAGTGGGCCTGGGTGGTCAGGGTCAGGTCGTAGAGCCGGCCCAACCAGCGGTGCCACCAGGAATTGAGGTGGGTGTCCACGGACCAGAAGACCGTGGGGCAGGGCGCCTCGGCCAGGCCGGAGAGCAGGCCGCGCCGGCCCAGGTTCTCCATGTGCAGCACCAGGTCCGGGGCGAAGCCGTGCCGGGCGAGCAGGGCGGGCAGGTGGTGGACGCCGTTCTCCAGGAACAGGTCCAGCACCGTGTGGCCCAGGTCCCGCAGGGCCGGGGCCAGGGGGGTGTTCACCGCCAGGATGCGCAGGCCGGGCATGGATGGGTGAGTACGGCAAACCTGCGGGGGCGTAAAGCGAGTCCGGCCGTTGGGCAGGGATAAAGAAATTCACCGTGTGGACGATACGGAATATGTGTTCAGTGAATGAATGGTGGCAGTCTGCGGGAGATTTGGATATGCTGAAAAGCGGATCGGCAAAGGCTGTGCGGCGTTAAGGCGGAGGTCGGGAAGCCTGCGGGGAAATGGCGCGCTATTTGCATGATGCCGGCCAGACGACTGAAAGTGCAACTGTTAATTCCATGGATAAACGATTTTCCCCCAAACCGATCATGATCATCAACGACCGAGAATACATCAAGCCCAGCAAGCAGGCCCGGATACTCTCCATCCTCGACGCCCTGGCCATCGACTGCAATCGTTCCCAGCACGAGCTCGGGCAGAGCAGCGGCCTTTCCCGGGCCATGGTCAACCAGTATCTCCGCTCCTTCCAGGAGCAGGGATTGCTCTGCTACCAGCCGACCAGCGGCAAGTCCTTCAGCTACGTGCTCACGGAGGAAGGGGAGGCCCTGCGCCGGAAGATGTTCGCCAGGCATTGCAGCGAGCTGGTCCGGCTCTATTCGGCCCTCAAGCAGTCCATCCTGGACAAGGTCCAGCGCTTGAGTCGGCGGGGGGTGCGCAAGGTCGTGCTGTTCGGGGCTTCGGAGACCTGCGAGGTGGTGCTCTCGGCCCTGCGCCAGTCCTCCTTCGAGGTCGCGGCCCTGGTGGACAACGACCAGGAGAAGCATGGGAAGATTTTCCAGGGCCAAGTCATTGCGTCGCCACGGATTCTCGAAGACCTGCCTTGCCAGGCGGTGATCATCACCACCTACGGACACCAGGACGACATCCGCAGGCAGTTGGCTCCTCTTGCCCAACTCACCGGAATGGAGATCGTTACACTATGAAAGACGCAGTCCGACTCAAGTCTGGGTGTTGCATCGGCCAGGACTATCCGTGTTTCCTGGCGGCCGAGGTCGGCAACAACCACCAGGGCCGCCTGGACTTGGCCCTGGAGATGGTGCGCGCCGCTGCGCAAAGCGGCGCGGACGCGGTGAAATTCCAGAAGCGGCACACCGCGTCCCTGCTCACCCGGGAGGGCCACAACGCCCCGTATTGCGGCGCCAACAGCTTTGGCAAGACTTACGGCGAGCACCGCGACGCGCTGGAGCTCTCCATGGAGGAGATGGCCGAGGCCAAGCGCCTGGCCGAGGAGTTGGGACTCATCTTTTTCGCCTCGGCCTGGGATTCGGTCAGCCTCCGCGAGATGGAGGAGTTGGGCGTGGAGTTGGTCAAGTTCAGCTCCGCGGACCTGGTGAGCATCCCCTTGCTGCGCCAGGCCGGGGCCATGGGCGTGCCGGTGATCCTGTCCACCGGCATGAGCAGCCTGCCCGAGATCGACACCGCGGTGAACGAGATCCTGCGCTTTCACGACGACATCGTGCTCCTGCACTGTAACAGCACCTATCCCTGCCCGCCGGAGCACATCGCCCTGCCGGTCATCGATCAGTTGCGCCGGCGCTACCGGCTGCCGGTGGGCTATTCGGGACATGAGCAGGGGCTGGGCCCCAGCGTGGCCGCGGTGGCTTTGGGCGCCTGCGTGGTCGAACGCCATCTGACCCTGGACCGCACCCTGCCGGGCACCGACCACCAGGCCTCTCTGGAGCCCTCGGACTTCGCGCGCATGGCCCAGATGATCCGGGATGTGGAGAAGGCCATGCAGATTAACGACAAGCAGGTCTTTCCCAGCGAGGTGGCCGCGGCCCGGAAGTTGCGCAAGAGCATCGTCTTCCTGCGGGACCTGCCCAAGGGGCACGTGCTCAGCGAGGATGACATTACCGTGAAGTCCCCGGGCGACGGGGTGTCGCCCATTTACTGGGACTGCCTGGTTGGCGCGGTGCTCAAGCGTGGGGTGTGCAAGGAGGAGATGCTGACTTGGGAGATGGTCACCCCCGCCAGTCCCATCAGTTCGATCCAGCGGATCAAGCGGAGCG
Organism: Desulfovibrionaceae bacterium UBA6814; assembly: GCA_002452635.1. Lineage (GTDB taxonomy): Bacteria > Desulfobacterota > Desulfovibrionia > Desulfovibrionales > Desulfovibrionaceae > UBA6814. The sequence goes on from DKEU01000098.1 coordinate 14,262, forward strand.
CGGCCAACTAGGGCCGAAGGTCCTCTGCGGGACGGTCGCAAGGGAGCTATGCCATGAGCGCTATGAAGGTTGCGGTGGTGGGGTGCGGTTACTGGGGCAAAAACCTGGTCCGGAATTTCCATGCCCTGGGTGCCCTGGCTGCGGTGTGCGACGCCAGCGAGGCCTGCCTGGAGCGTTTGGCCGCCGAATACCCCGGCGTCACCCGACATCAATCCTATAAGGACATTTTGGCCGACCCGGCGATCGCCGGGGTGGTCCTGGCCACCCACGCCGCCAGCCATGCCTCCCTGGCAGTGGAGGCGCTGGAGGCGGGCAAGCACGTCTTCGTGGAAAAGCCCCTGGCCCTGGACCTGGCCCAGGGCCGCCGGGTGGTGGAGGAAGCCGACAGGCGCGGCCTGGTGCTCATGGTCGGGCATCTCCTGCAGTACCACCCGGCCTTTCTCCGGCTCCAGGAGATGGCGGTGGCCGGGGATCTGGGACGGATCAATTACGTCTGCTCCCACCGGCTGAACCTGGGCAAGATCCGGTCTGAGGAGAACATCCTTTGGTCCTTCGCCCCGCACGACATTTCCATGATCCTTTCCCTGGCCGGCGAGGAGCCGCACCGGGTCTCGGCCACTGGCGCCAGTTTCCTCCAGCCCGACGTGGCCGACATTACCCTGACCCACCTGGAGTTCCCCTCCGGGGCCAAGGGCCATATCTTCGTCTCCTGGCTGCATCCCTTCAAGGAGCAGAAGCTCGTGCTGGTGGGGGAAGCCAAGATGGCGGTATTCGACGACTCCCGGCCCTGGGAAGAGAAGCTCATGGTGTATCCGCACCGGGTCGGATGGAATGGCGGAGCGCCCTGCGTGAACCGGGCCGACGGCTTGCCGGTGGCCTTGCCGCAGGTGGAGCCGCTGCGGGAGGAGTGTGGGCATTTCCTCCAGTGTCTGGAAACCGGCTCCCGGCCCCGCACCGACGGCGAGGAAGGACTGCGGGTGCTGCGGGTGCTGCGGGCCGCGCAACAGTCCCTGGAGTCCGGCGCGGCGTCGGGGGATGAGGCCGCGCCCGTGGTTCCCGCCGGCTGGACGGGCGATGTGGCCATGATTGCCGAGAGAAGTGTGTCCCATGTGCGGAATAGCTGGCATAATCTCTCTCGATCGTGAGCCGATCCCGGGCCTGGACCTATCCCTGGACGTTATGAGCCGCTTGCTGCGGCACCGCGGACCGGACGGGGAGGGCATCTGGATCCATCCTTCGCGCTGCGCGGGCTTCGCCCACCGGCGCCTGTCCATCATCGACATCGCGGGCGGCGGGCAGCCCATGTCCGGGCCAGCCGGCGACTGGTTGACCTACAACGGGGAGATCTACAACTACCTCGAGTTGCGGGAGGAGTTGGGCCAGGACGCCTTCACCACCAGTTCCGACACCGAGACCATCCTGCACGCGTACGCCCGTTGGGGCCAGGATTGCCTGCTGCGCTTCAAGGGCATGTACGCCTTTGCCCTGTGGGACGAGTCCGAGGGGACGCTCTTCTGCGCCCGGGACCGCTTCGGGATCAAGCCTCTCTACTACGCCGTGCTGGGCAGGCGCCTCTTCTTCGCCTCGGAGCCCAAGGCCCTGCTGCCGTTCCTGGACAGGGTGGAGACCGACATCGAGGCCTTCCGCGACTACCTCGCCTTCCAGTTCTGCCTGGACGGGCGGACCCTGTTCAAGGGGGTGCGCGAGGTCCGGCCCGGGTACTGCCTGGTGGCGGGCAAGGGGGAGGTCCGCGAGCGCCGCTACTGGGAGCCCCTCTTCAAGCCGGATTTCGACCACACCGAGGCCCATTTCGTGCGGGAGTTGCGAGAGCTTTTACGCGACTCGATCCGCTTGCATCTGCGAAGTGACGTGCCGGTCGGGGCGTACGTGAGCGGGGGGCTGGACTCGGGCGTGGTGGCTTCGCTCGCCCAGGAGGAGGCCTCCGGCGAGCTGCTCGGGTTCACCGGCAAGTTCGCCGCCCACGGTCCGGCCTTTGACGAGAGTCCCCATGCCAGGGCCGTGGCGGGAAAATGCGGCATCACCCTGCACGAGGTGGACATCACCTGCGCCGATTTCGTGCAGCACATGGCCGACGTCATCTACGCCCTGGATTATCCGGTGGCCGGCCCCGGGGCGTTCTCTCAGTACATGGTCTCAGGGCTGGCCGCGCAGCACCGCAAGGTGGTGCTCGGCGGGCAGGGCGGCGACGAGATCTTCGGCGGCTACACGCGTTACCTCATCGCCTACTTCGAGCAGTGCATCAAGGCCGCCATCGACGGCACCATGCACAACGGGAAGTTCATCGTCACCTACGAGTCCATCATCCCCAACCTCACCGCCCTGGCCTCCTACAAGCCCTTGCTCAAGCAGTTCTTCAGCCAGGGGCTGTTCGAGGACATGGACGTCCGCTACTTCCAGCTCATCAACCGCGCCCCGCAGCTCGGCGATGAGATCAACTGGGAGTTGCTGAACGGGTACAACCCGTTCGACACGTTCAAGGCCATATTCAACGGCAAGAACATCCACGGCAAGGCCTCCTACTTCGATTCCATGACCAATTTCGACCTGAAGACGCTCCTGCCCGCCCTGCTCCATGTGGAGGACCGCATGAGCATGGCCCATGGCCTGGAGTCCCGGGTCCCGCTCCTGGACCATGAGCTGGTGGAGAAGGCCAGCACGGCCTCAGCGGACATCAAGTTCAAGGACGGAAACCTCAAGTACCTTTTCAAGAACGTGGTGGCCCCCCACCTCCCGTCGTCCATCCTGGAGCGCAAGGACAAGATGGGTTTCCCCACGCCCATCAACGACTGGATTCGCAACGGCGCGCGCGACTATGTCCATGACCTGTTCTCCACCTCCCGGGCGCGCACCCGGGACCTCGTGGACAACGCCCGGGTGCTAGATCTGCTGGAGCGCGAGCCGACATACGGGCGCAAGCTGTGGGGCTTCCTTTGTCTGGAACTTTGGCAGCAACGCTTCCATGACCGGGAGCATGAATTCAAACAACTGCTCGGCAACGGAGAAAACGCAGCATGAAAGTCCTCATCACCGGAGGCGCCGGCTTCATCGGCTCCCATCTCACCGACCGCCTTCTGGCCAGGGGCGACGAGGTCCTGGTCATCGACAACTACCGCACGGGCCGGCGCGACAACCTGAAGCCGTCCCCCGCCCTGGAGGTGGTGGAAGGGACCATCGCCGACCCCGGGCTGGTGCGGGACGCCTTCGCCCGGTTCAAGCCCGAGGTGGTGGTGCACGCCGCGGCCTCCTACAAGGACCCCGACGACTGGGCCGAGGACTCCCGCACCAACGTGGAGGGCACTGTCAACGTGGCCCAGGCGGCCAAGGCGGCCGGGGTGCGTCGGGTCATCTACTACCAGACCGCCCTGTGCTACGGGCTCAAGCCCCTGGAGCAGCCCATCACCCTGGACCACCCGATCATCCTCGAGGGCTCCAGCTACGCCATCAGCAAGACCGCGGGAGAGCGCTACCTGGCGTTCTCCGGCCTGGACTACGTCTCCTTCCGCCTGGCCAACGCCTATGGGCCGCGGAACATCAGCGGCCCGCTGCCCACCTTCTTCCAACGCCTTTCCAGCGGCAAAGGCTGCTTCGTGGTGGATACCCGCCGCGACTTCATTTACGTGCAGGACCTGGTGGATTGCACGGTGCTGGCCATTGACGGCAAGGGACGCAGCGGCCCCTACCACATCTCCTCGGGCGCGGATTTCTCCATCGCGGAGCTCTACGACGCCACCGTGGACGCCATGGGCCTGGATCCCAAGCCCGAACCGGAACGCCGGCAGCGCAATCCCGACGACGTTTTCACCATCCTCCTGGATCCCTCCCGGACCCAGGCCGATTTCGGCTGGAAGGTGTCCACTCCCCTGAACCAAGGCATCCCGCCCACCATCGCCTATTACCGGGAGTACGGCATCTCCCAGACCTTCACCCACCTGCGCCACGACGCCAAGAAATAGGGGGTGGGTTCATGGATGCATTCCGGGACAGCCGGAGCCTGGTGGTCGGCGGCGCCGGCTTCGTGGGCTCCAACTTGGTGCGGGAGCTGCTGGCGCAGGGGTCGTCCCAGGTACTGGTGGTGGACAACCTCTTGTCTTCGGAGGCCGCCAACCTGCCCGGCGATCCCCGGGTGCGCCTGGTGGAGGGCTCCGTCACCGACGACGCGGTGTTGGCGAGCGTGGAGGACGCCTACGACTTCATCTTCCACCTGGCCACGTACCACGGCAACCAGAGCTCCATCGCCGACCCCTTGGCCGACCACGCCAACAACACCTTGACCACCCTCAAGCTCTGCGAGCACATTCGGAATTTCCGCCGGGTGAAGAGGGTGGTGTACTCTTCGGCCGGATGCACCGTGGCCGAGAAGACCTACGAGGCCTGCTCCGCCACCAGCGAGGATGCGCCGGTCTCCCTGTACCTGGACAGCCCCTACCAGATCTCCAAAGTGGTGGGGGAGCTCTATTTCAACTACTACTTCATGCGCTACGGCATGCCGGTGGTGAAGGCCCGCTTCCAGAATGTGTACGGCCCGGGCGAAGTCTTGGGCGCCGGGCGCTGGCGCGGGACTCCGGCCACGGTCTGGCGCAACGTGATCCCCACCTTCATCTACCGGTCCCTGCGCGGAGACGCTCTTCCGGTGCAGGGGGGCGGGGTGGTCACCCGCGACTTCATCGCGGTCGCGGACATCGTGCGCGGGCTCATGCTCTGCGCGGACCGGGGCCGCCCGGGAGAGAATTACAACCTGGCCAGCGGGGAGGAGACCAGCATCCTTGATTTGGCCGGGCTGATCAACGAGTTGACCGGCAATCCCACTCCGCCCCGGGTGGAGCCCCGGCGGGAGTGGGACCGCTCCGGCAAGCGATTCGGCGATACGGAAAAGGCCCGGCGGGAGCTGGGATTCACCGCCTCGGTCCCGCTGCGCGAAGGCCTGGACCTGACCATCCAGTGGACCCGGGCCAACCTGGGGCGCATCGAGGCGTGCATGGCCCGGCACGCCGCGCAGATGGCCGCGGCCGAGGGCTAGGCTGGGCCCGGGCGGAGCCATGACCAGGCAGAGCGGAGGGGCTGCGGGCGCGCACCGCGCGACCCAGGTTCTCGTCGTCTACGCCTACCACCGCTATCCGGCCCGGGTGACCACCTGGGACCACCTCTACTGCTTTGCCCGCAGCTCCCATTGCGAGGCGACCTACCTCAACCTGCGTTATCGCCGGGTTTCGCGGCGGCTCCTGCGCCGGCGCTTTGACCTGGTGGTGTTCGACACCACCTTCCTGGGGCAACGCTGGAGCCGGGAGCGGTTCCGGCAGGTGGCGCAGCGGGCCCTGCCCCTGCGCGACCTGGACGCGGTCAAGGTGATGATCCCCCAGGACGAGTTCTTGAACACCGACCTGCTGTGCGACTTCGTGAACGACATGGGCATCAACCACGTGTTCACCAATCTGGCCCCCGCGGACTGGACCCGGGTCTACGACCGTGTGGATCACGCCGGGGTGGGGTTCACCCGGGTCCTCACCGGGTACCTGGAGCCGCGCACCGTGGACCGCATTGCGCGGCTGGCGGCCCGGGCTCCGGCCCGGGACCTGGACATCGGCTACCGGGCCGCGGCCTTTCCCTGGTTCGGCCGCCACGGCATGAACAAGGTCTGGGTGGCAGAGCGGGTGCGCGACAAGGCCCAGGCCCTGGGGCTCACGGTGGACCTGGACGAGCGCCAGCGGGGAGAGGCCGGCCGCCTGCACGGCGACGCCTGGTACGCCTTCCTGCTGCGCTGCCGGTACACTTTGGGTGCGGAAGGTGGGACCAGCGTGCACGATCGGGACGGCGCCATACGCGCCCGCACCGAGGACTATCTGGCCCGCCATCCCGGAGCGGACTTCGCCGAGGTGGAGGCAGCCTGCTTCCCCGGCCGGGACGGCGACTTCGACCTGCGGGCCCTTTCCCCCCGCCACCTTGAGGCCTGCGCCACCCGAACCTGCCAGATCCTTCTGGAAGGGGCGTACGACGGGATCCTGGAGCCGGGGCGGCACTACCTGGAGCTCAAGGCCGACTATTCCAACCTGGATGAGGTGATGCGGCAGGTTGCCGAGGATTCCACGCGGTTGGCCCTGGTGGACCGGGCCCATGCCGACGTGGTGGCGTCGGGCCGTTACGGGTACGATGCGTTCGTGCGCCAGGTGCTGGAGCGCGCTTTGGGCGGCCGGCCGCGGGTAACCGCGTCGGCCTGGCAGCGCCGGGCGTGGCGGCCCCTCATGCGGGTGGCCGACGCCCTGACCTGGATCGTGGTATGGGCCGTGGACCGCTTCGCCAAACCCAAGAACTGAGAAATACGCCATGTCCCAGCGCTGTCCCGGACTGCTCCTGCTCTACTGGTTCCCCCTGGACGGGTTCGCGCCGTCCATGCAGGAGCACATCGACTCGTTCGCCCTGCACTCGCGCTATCCGGTCTGCGCCTGGAACACGGCCTATGGGTTTCCCCCTGCGGCCGACGGCTTGGTTTTCGACGCGGTGGTCCTGCACTACTCCCTGTTCGGCGGACCCATCTACTGGCTGGGGCCGCAGTGGGAGGCGTGGATCGCCGCGCGCCGGTCTGCGGGCCTCACCCGGGTGGTGGCCTTCTTCCAGGATGAGTACCGGTTCTGGGGGTTGCGCTATCGCCTGCTGGAGCTCCTGGACGTGGACCTGGTCTTCTCCTGCTTCGATCCGCAGTGGCACGCGGCCACGTACGGGAGGCGGGGCTGGCAGGGCCGCGTGGTGCAGGCGCTGACCGGCTATGTCGGAGAGCGTCTCCTGGCCATGGCCGCCCGGTGGGCCAAACCGCGGCCGGATCGCCGCCGGGACGTGGGGTACCGGGCCCGTCGCCTGGAGGAGTACATGGGGCGAGGGGCCATGGAGAAGCACCTCATCGGCGAGGGATTCCTGAGCCGCGCGGCGGAGAGCGGCCTGGCCCTGGATATCGCCACTGACGAATCCTCCCGTATCTACGGCGAGGATTGGTACGCTTTCCTGGGCGACTGCCGGGCGGTGCTCGGGGTGGAGGCCGGGGTCTCGGTGGTGGACACCGAAGATGTGCTCTGGCCGGCCTGGCGGCGGCTCAAGGACGCGCACCCGGAGCTGGACTTCGCCACGGCGCGCCAGGCGCTTGGCCTGGACGCCTGGGAGGACGCCATGGACCTGCGGGTGATTTCGCCCCGCCATTTCGAGGCCGCCGCCCTGGGCACGGTGCAGGTGCTGTTCCCCGGCGGCTATTCCGGGGTGCTGGAGCCCATGCGCCACTACATCCCCCTGGCCAAGGACTTCTCCAACCTGGATGAGGTCATCGCCCTGCTGCGGGACGAGCCGGCGGCTGCGCGCATGGCCGAGCTGGCCCGGCGCGAGGTGGTGGATTCGCCGCGCTGGACCTACACTGCCTTCCTGGCCGAATTCGACCGCGAACTGGAGGCCGTGGGTCTGTCTCGGCCGCCGGGGGGACCTGATCGGAGTGCGGCCCGCGGAATCCTGGACGCGGACCTGGGTACGGCCCAGCAGGAGGTGGCCGCCGGCCGGCCGTGGGTGGGGCCGCACCTCCATCCCCGGCCCCACTGGCCCGAGAACCTCCGCAGCCTCCGCTCCCTCAGCCCGGGAGAGATACTGTCCTCGGGCCCGCACTGCTGAGCCGGGATCGGGATTTTCCCACGCAGCCCATCCGCGCGGCGGGCTAGAGCAACAGCCGTAGTTGGATGTCGAAATCCTCGACGAACCTCTGGTAGGTGAATCGGCCGGAGGCGATGAGGTCGTGGTGGGCGTTGTCGGTTAGGCGCTTGCGTTCCCCCTCGTCCCGGAACCGAGTCAGGACCTCATCCAGGTTGGAGAAGTCCTTGGCCAGAGGGAGATAGTGCACATCCGGCTCCATGATGCCGGAGTAGGTTCCCGGGAAGAGTATCTGGCAGGCCCCGAGCGCTGCCGCCTCGAAATGGCGGGGGCTGATTGTGCGGTAGAACAAGCGGCCTTCGTGGGGAAGCACCACGTCCTGGTAGAGCCTGTCCTCGGTGACGTTGGGATCGAGCGCACGCAGCCGGGCGAGCCCGGTGCTCACCGCGTCGTCCAGGTCGAAGACGCTGAGGCCGGCCTCTACCCCCAGGACCGCCTTGCAGCTGGCCAGGAAGCGCGGCCAGGCTTCGCCGTAGATGCGGGAGGACTCCTCCGAGGCGATGTCCAGCAACAGGTCGCGTCCCAGCGGGTGCTGGCGGGCAAGGCGCACGAATTCTTCCCCGATACGGTGTTTTTCCTGGCCTTCCACACCAAGCAGACGGCTGATCCGGCGGCCGCGGTAGCCCACGTCGATGGATCGGGGTGGGTTCTCCCGGGCCAGGCGCTCCGCGGATTCCAGAAGCTCCCGGCCGACGAAGCCGGGGATGGTGTACTGGACGCAGGCGGCCTTGGTCCGGCCGATCCAGGTTTGCCGGAAGTGGCGCGGCTCCACCAGGGTGTACACCACATCCACGCCGTAGTCGTCGATGAAGGCGAAGCGCCGTCCGCAGTTCAGGCATTCATCCTGGAAAAAGGCGATCTTTAGCCCCTGGAATCCCTTCAGCCACTCCAGCAGGGGGGCGCCGAAGTAGTAAAGGTCCATGCCGAAGAGCGAGTAGTGCAGGATCACCGCCGCGAAGTCTCCCCCGCGCACGGTGTCCAGCGTGGCCGCGGCCGCGGTGGCGCTGGGCGCATGACCCTGCGCCGCATGCTTCCATGCGGCGTGCACGTTGACCGTGGTCAACGGGAAGGCCGAATGCCGGGCGAACGCGGCCACGTGCTCGGCTACGGTGCCGGCCTGAACGTATTCCTGGTCGTGCAGGAGCAGGATTTTTCGGCTGTCCATCGTCCCTCTTGCGAGCGTATCCGGGTGTTCTCCCGGGCGGTTCACTTCACCGCGTTGATGTAGATGTCGGTGCCCAGCAGTCGGCCCAGGATCGGCAACATCGTGGTGCGGTTCGCGAACTTCACCCCGAGCAGCTTGAAGTCGGCGCAGTTCTCCAGCCGGCACTGCACCGAGGAGAAGTTTGCGAGCAGGGCCTCCATGCGCCGGATGGAGTTGAACTCGGTGAAGGGGGCGGCGTTGTCGTCCGCATCGGCGTCGTAGAACTTGCGCAGCCTGTCGTTGAACACCGGCTTGCGGACCGCCAGGCGCTCCCGTATCGCAGCGGCCAGGGTGCGCAGCGGTGCGGTCGCCCAATGCCGGTAGGAAAACGCATTGTACACCATGAGGCAGGCGCGTCCGCCGGGGCGCAGCAGCCGGTAAGCTTCGGCCAGGCAGCGTTCCAGTGAGCCGGTGTGGTGGAGCGCCCCGATGGAGACCAGGGCGTCGAAGGACTGGTCGGGCAACCCGTTGTCCAGGAAATCCCGCTGCGACGCCTCGCCGGGCAAGCCGAAGGCTTCAAGGCGGTAGCGCATCATCTCCACCGGCCCCGGGGAAATGTCCATGCCCAGGTAGCGGGCGCCGTGCTCGGCGATGGCCTGGCCCAGCGTGCCGTATCCCAGGCCAACTTCCAGAACGTCGCGGTCGCGTAGCTCGCCGGGGCGGACGTAGTCCAGGAGATAGGGATAGAAATCGAGGTAGGCCCTGTCGTAGCGGCGCAGGCTGTCCGGGTCCCTTCCCGTGGCCCCGCATTGCCGCGCGAGCCAGGACCCGCACAGGCTCGACCAGAATTCGGCGTTGGCTTTCTCCAATTCGGCGGCGTTCACCCTGGAGCCTCCCTTACACCCTGGCGCCGGGCCGCACGCCCATGAGCCGCAGTTGGACGTCGAAGTCCTGCACGAAACGCCGGTAGCTGAAGCGGCCCGACGCGATGAGGTCGCGGTAGGCGTTGTCGACCAGCCGGGCGCGCAGTCCCGGCGAGCGGAATTTCTCGATCACTTCGTCGAAATTGGAGAAGTCCTTGCGCAAGGGGATGTAATGCCGGTCCGGCTCCATGATCCCGGAGTAGCGTCCCTCGAAGAGTATCTGGCAGGTCTTGAGGGCTGCGGCCTCGAAATGGCGGGGGCTCATTTCCCGGTAGCGGACCCGGTTGCGCATCTCCTCGTCCCGCACCGCGAGGTCGTAGACCTCCTGCTCCGACAGATGGGGCGCGGCCTTGCGCAGGCGGCGGGCTTCCAGCCTGGCCCGGTCCTCGAAGTCGAACATGGCGATGCCCGCCTCCACCCCGAGCATGGCCTTGCAGGAAGCGATGAATTTCGGCCATGCGTCGCCGTAAATGCGGCGCGTCTCGTTGGTTTCGATGTCCAGGGCCAGCCCCATGTTCTGGGTACGGCGCTTGAATTCCACCGCTATATCGTGCTTCTCCTGCCCTTCAATGCCCAGGGTGAGGTCCAGCCGCCGGCCTCGGTAGCCGATGTCGATGGGGCGCTCGCCGTTGCCCGCCAGCTTTTCGGACAAGGTGACGAGTTCCTCGCTCACGTACCCAGGCAAGGTGCTCAACACCACCGGGGCCTTGGTGTGCGTGTAGTAGGTGGCGCGGAAGTCGGCCGGCTCCAGCAGGGTGTAGACCATGTCCACATCGTATTCGTTGACGTAGTTGAAGCGCTTGGGAATCTGGTGGTGTTCGTCCTGGAAGAAAGCCACACGTACCGCATCTCTGTGGGATACGATGTATGATACTTCTTCCGGAATGAGATAGTATTGCATCCCGAATAATGTATAATGCAGCACGACAGCGGAAAAATCCATCTTCCGTATCCGGTTCGGGCTGTCCAAATTCAGAAGGTTGACCTCCTCCACGGCGAAGGACGAATACTTTTTGAAGGACGTCAGGTGTTCGGTGATGGTCCCGGCGTTCTGAACATCGTAGTAGTAGAGCAGGAGGATATCGGTCTTGTGCATACGGGGCTCCTTTAACGCTCGTCACCGTCGGTGTCACCGTAGGCGAGGGGACGGGCCGGGGCACATGCCGGGTTCATTGCCTTGCTCATCCCGCAATCCTGTCCGTATGGTCTGGTCACGTTCTTTCTTGCAGAATGCGTCGGAACGCGGCTTCAGGCCAGGTAGTTGCGCAGGGCGGCCACGATGGCCGGATGCACGCATTCCAAATACAGGCTGTGCCCGGCCTCGCTCAGGTGGAGGAGGTCCGGGAGCAGGAGGTCCTCCAGGCGGCAGCCGGAGGCGAGGGCCTGGGCGAAATGCTGTTCGATGTCATTGAACTCGATGTCCGGGCGCAAGCCTGTGAAGCGTTCCCGGATGAGCTGGTTGTACCGCCGGTTGCTGTCTTCATAGCAGATGCCGGTCCCGGCCATGGGCTCGCTGGTTCGGCCGGTGGGGTGGTTGGTGTGCACGAAGACGCAGCGCGCGCCGAACACGAAGGCCCGTTGGACGATCTCCTCCAGGTTGGCGATGAACGCCTGGGGGCTGACCCGGGGAAGCCCCTTGTCGGTCTGCCAGTGGTTGGCGTCGTTCATGCCGAACTGCACCACCACGAAGTCGGGCTGCTGGGATTGAATCTCGTAGGGCATGCTCTCCAGAGCCTGACGGGTCGTCCGGCCGTTGACCGAGGAGTTGATGACGTCCACGGGATGTCCGTTGAAGGTCTCCAGCAGCGCGGCTAGGCGGGTGACCCAGCCCTTGTGGATGGCGACGCCCTGGCCGTTGCAGATGGAGTCGCCGAAAAAGAAGAGTTTGTAGCGTTTCATGACGGTCTCATCGGAAGGTTGTTCGTCCTGCTTCCTGGTATGCCGATGCAATATTGCGGCCAGCTGTCCGGCAAGTCGCCGGGTCGCTCTCGCGCGGGCCGGGCCAGGACCTGCTCCTGGAACCCGCTTGCAGTTGAAATCGCAGCCGGGGACGCAGCCGGTTGCCTGGGGTGGTTATCATGGCAGGAGGTTTCGGTCCGCGTCCGCGGGGATGACATGGAATTTGCGTCCCCCGGCCATGATGTAGGCCGGCTCGAAGGGTGGAAACCAGAATGCCCGCGCCTTCCGGTCCAGCTCCAAGGCGTCTTCGGGATGGACCACCCGGCGGAGCGGGACGATGGACTGCCGACTGTAAAAACGGGGAGAGCCTGAGAGAGCGGTGCGGGGTGGCGTTCGCCCTTGCGCCAAGGATGCTGCAAGACGGCCGAAGGCGCGGAGGCCGGCCGCCTGGGCCTTGCCGTGCAGACTCCAGGCGGTGTCCGTCGCGTCTACGGGGAAGGACTCCACAAATGCAGCGTCTCCGGCGTCGACTGCTGGGGCCATCCAATGGATTGTAGATGCAAAGGTGGTTTCGCCATTCAAGATGGCGTGGTTGCAGACGTTATAGCCTTGGTATTCAGGCAATGGCGCGCAATGGAGATTGAACGCGAAATTATCCACGGCGTCGAGCAGACGCTTCGACAGTATCCACGGATGCTGGACTGAAATGATGCAGTGTATTCCCAGGTTCTCGATGTGCTCCAGCAGGCGGTCTTCGTGGCGGTCTGCATTGTCCACGAAGGGGATGCCAAGCGCGGAGGCTTCTTGGCGCACTCTGTCGCTCTTCCACCAGGCGGCGTTGCCTGTGTTTGAGCCGGCGCAGCATAGGGCGATTTCCTCCCGCACCAGCAGGGAGAAGCATTTTTCGCCGATCGGCTTTTGCCCGAGGTAGAGTATTCGTATCATGCGCGAGGTCCATTCCCGGCGCAAAGTCTCGGGGTGGTCGGGACCAGGCCGGTCTGGAGGCACGGCGTCGGGGTCATCCGCGCCTCACGATCCGGTGCCCGTCAAAGGTCCAGATGGTAGACAGTTCGCGGTTGTCGTAACGCATGAGGACGTAGCGGGGTATGGGCCGCTCCGGGTGTCGCCAGGACGCGGATTCTAAAAGAGCGGGAGTCAGTTGGAAGGCAACGTAGCCATAGGTTTCGAAGCGGAATTTCATTCCACCGTCCTCGTCGACTCCCACATCCTTGCAACGCTCCATGGGGCCGTCCGATGCGGGGTGCGCCACCCAGAGCAGGTGCGTGGGGCCGCGGCGAGTCCTGCGCCAGAGGCCCGAAAGCATGGTCTGCGG
>DKEU01000139.1:0-7320 GCA_002452635.1 Desulfovibrionaceae bacterium UBA6814
AGGTCTTCACCGCAACCAACCTGAGTGACATATATGAGACACCCGTCGCCGTCGCGCCCCACCCCGTCACCGGCGCGCCCCAGGCCTTTCCCGTGCCTGCCGGCGCTCCTGGCCCTGGCGCTCCTGCTGGCCGCTAGCCCGGCCCCGGCCGCCGCGCCGAACGCCAAGCAGCACCTCGTGAGCCCCCCTGCTCTATCCTTTTTCGCGGCCGAGCCCGGGAGTTCCTTCACTACCCATCACTCCAACGAGGCCGCCCCTGCCGGCCCAACGGCGATCCCTAGTTCTCCCACCTTGGTGGAAACCAAGAACGCGGCCGAGCCCCATGTTTCGCCTGCGGGCACCCTCCTGGCCGAGGCCGCAACCGGCGCAGTCTCCGTCGTGGACGACCAGGGGGCAGAAATCCGCCTGGCCGCGCCGGCCACGCGCATCATCGCGCTCTACGGCGCGTTCAACGAGATCCTGGCGGGCATGGGCCTGACCGACCGCCTGGCCGCCCGCACCCAGGCCGACGTGGAGCCCCCGGAGATCACGGCCCTGCCCAGCATCGGCACCCACATGCGGCCCAACCTGGAGCTCATCCTGGGCCTCGCGCCCGACCTGGTGCTCCAGATGGGCGGCCGCAAGGCCGCGTCCGAGCCGGTGGAGGCCCTGCGCCGGCTGGGCATCCCCACCGCCTTTTTCGAGGCCGGGTCCTTCGCCGGCCTGTTCTCGGTCATCGAACGCCTGGGCGCGCTCACCGGCGAGCCGGGCAGGGCCGCGGCCCTCACCGCCTCCCTCCAGGCCCGGCTGGACCGGGTGGCCGAGAAGGTGAAGGCCGCCCAGGCCGCGGGCGCGCCCCGGCCCCGGGTGGCCTACGAGGTGCGCTACCCCAACCTGCTGGCCGCGGGCCGGGACTCCCTGGTGAGCGAGGTCATCGCGCGGGCCGGCGGGGAGAACGCGGTGCAGGGCGACGGCAAGCTGGTGCGCCTGGCCGAGGAGGAGCTCCTGCGCCTGGACCCGGCCGTGTACCTGGTGCAGCAGGGCCCCATGAACCCCACTCCCATCCCCCCGGCCGAGCGCCCCCACTTCGCGTCCCTCTCCGCCCTCAAGGCCGGCCGCGTCCACCTGGTGGACGAACGCGCCTACTCCCGCCCCGGCCCCCGGGCGGTGGCGGCGGTGGAGGAGCTGGCGAAGCTCCTCTACCCGGACGCGGGGTGGTAACTGCCGGCCGCGGTTGCGACGACAGACGCCGATTTTTCAAGATACCTGACGCAGTCTTGGAGTGCCGGCGGTAGCGGCGGCGGAGGAGTTGGCGAGGCTCCTGTATCCGGACGCGGGCGGTAAAATTTTCGTTTGGCCTTGCTCCCCTTCCCGGGCTGGCCTAGACTCGGGTCAGGGAGGGAAAAGGCATGCTGCGCCGCGCGTTCCTGGCCCTGCTCTGCGTCGCCCTGCTCTGCGTCGGTTGTCTGGGCCTGCTGCCCGCCGTTGCGGCCGAGGCCCCGCGCGAGCCCGCGCTGGCGGGTTCGTGGTACCCGGCATCCCCGGTGGACCTGGGGGCCGTGGTGTCGCGGGCCATGGACAGCGCCACCACCGGGGCCCTGCCCGGGCGGGTGGTGGCCCTGGCCGCGCCGCACGCCGGCTACGTCTACTCCGGGGCCGTGGCCGGCGCGGCGTTCGCCCAGGTGCGCGGCCAGCGCTTCGACACCGTGGTCCTGGTGGGTCCCAGCCACCGCGTGGCATTCGCCGGAGTGGCCCTGCCCGAGCCCGGCCCCTGGCGCACCCCCCTGGGCGAGACGCCTCTGGACGTGGAGGCCATGGCCGCGCTGGCGGCCGCGGACGACCTGATCCGCCCCCTGCCCGCGGCCCACGCCAAGGAGCACTGCCTGGAGATCGAGTTGCCCTTTCTCCAGGCCGCGCTGGGCCATTTCCGGCTGGTCCCGCTGCTCATGGGCGAACAGACCCCGGACACGGTCCGCCGCCTGGGCCAGGCCCTGGCCGCCTGCCTGCGCGGCCGGAGCGCCCTGCTGGTGGCCTCCACCGACCTCTCCCACTTCCACGCCCACACCGCGGCCCAGGTCCTGGACGGAACCCTGCGCCGCCAGGTCGAGGCGTTCGATCCCCAGGGCCTGCTGCAGTGCCTGGCCGACGGGACCTGCGAGGCCTGCGGCGGCGGCCCCCTGGCCGCGGTGATGCTGGCGGCCCGCGACCTGGGCGCGGACCGGGCCACGGTGCTGGCCCAGGCCGATTCCGGCGCGGTCACCGGTGACACGAACCAGGTGGTGGGCTACCTGGCCGCGGCCTTCACCGCGTCCGGCGACGCCCCGGCTGCGGGGCTCTCGGACGCGGACAAGCAGACCCTGCGGGACATCGCCCGGGACGCGGTGCAGGCCGCGGTGCTGGGCCGGCGCTACACGCGGCCCGCCAACCTGTCCCCGGCCCTGGAGAACCCGGGCGCGGCCTTCGTGACCCTGAAGGAGCACGGCGACCTGCGCGGCTGCATCGGCCAGATGGCCGCGGTCATGCCCCTGGCCGACTGCGTGGCGGCCATGGCCCGGGCCGCGGCCCTGGAGGACCCGCGCTTCTCGCCGGTGCGGCCCGAGGAGTTGCCCGCCCTGTCCCTGGAGCTCACGGTGCTCACCCCCATGCGCCGCATCGCCGACCCGGCCCAGGTCCAGGTGGGCCGGCACGGGCTGTACGTGCGCACCTGGCTGCGCAGCGGGGTGCTGCTGCCCCAGGTGCCGGTGGAATGGGGCTGGGACCGGGAGGAATTCCTGCGCCAGACCTGCCGCAAGGCCGGCCTGGCCCCGGACTGCGCCCGGGACACGGGCACCGAGCTGTGGGTGTTCGAGGCCGAGGTGTTCTAGCGTGTTGAACCGCCGCCGCTTCCTGGCCGCCTGCGCAGCCTGCGCCGCGGGCGCGGTCCTACCCGCTCCCCTGGCCCGGGCCGGCGGCCCGGTTCACAAGGCCGGCCAGCCGGGATCCCGGCCCTCGCCCTTCTCCACCCCCCTGCCCGACGGCGCGGCCCAGTGTACCCTGTGCCCCAACGCCTGCGCCCTGGCCGAGGGCGAGCGCGGCCGCTGCCGGGTGCGGGAGAACCGCGGCGGCCGGGTGCACACCCTGGTCTGGGGCAATCCCTGCGCGGTGAACGTGGACCCGGTGGAGAAGAAGCCCTTCTTCCACGTGCTGCCCGGCACCCGCTCCTTCTCCCTGGCCACCGCCGGGTGCAACCTGGGCTGCCTGTTCTGCCAGAACTGGGAGATATCCCAGGCCCGGCCCGAGGACACCCTGAACTACGACCTGCCCCCGGACGCGGCCGTGGCCCTGGCCAAGCGCTCGGGCGCGGCCTCCCTGGCCTCCACCTACGTGGAGCCGACCATCTTCATGGAGTACATGCTGGACCTGGGCCGGCTGTGCCGCGCCCAGGGGCTGCTCAAGGTCATGCACTCCAACGGGTACGTGAACCCGGGGCCCCTGGATGCGCTCTGCCACGTGCTGGACGCGGCCTGCATCGACCTCAAGGGATTCACCGAGACGTACTACCGCGACATGTGCAACGGCTCCCTGGCCCCGGTGCTGGCCTCGCTCCGGCAGCTCCGGGCGCGGGGCGTGCACCTGGAGTTGGTGAACCTCATGGTGCCCGGCCGCAACGACGACCCGGCCGAGGTCCGGGCCATGTGCCGCTGGGTGTGCGGCGAACTGGGCCCGGACACGCCCCTGCACTTCACCCGCTTCGCGCCGCAATACCGGCTCAAGACCCTGCCACCCACGCCCCAAGCCACCCTGGAGGCGGCCTACGCCACGGCCCGGGAGGAGGGGCTGAACTTCGTGTACATCGGCAACCTGCCCGGCCACCCGGCCGAGAGCACCTTCTGCCCGGACTGCAAGGCCCTGCTCATCCGCCGGGTGGGCTACTCCACCCGGGTGGAGGGCCTGCGCGAAGGCCGCTGCGCAGCCTGCGGCCGGCAGGTGCCCGGCATCTGGGAGCCGCCCGCTTCCTAGGGGAAAGCAGGCCTCCGGCGGCCCAGGGGCCGACGGCCCCTGGGAACCCCGTTACTGTTTCTTCCAAGGATGCAAAGGCTCGCCTTTGCCGATCCAGGCCGTGGCGGGAAACATGCGCAGGCATGTTTCATGACACGGCATTTCCGGGGCTGCTGCCCCGCCACGCTGCGAGCAGCGCAACCACCCCGGCGATTCCGGGAATGGCTGCGGCCAGGAGCGTCCCGGTGAAGCCCAGCAGGGGGAAACCGAGCAGGGTCGCGGGCAGGAGAAACAGCGCCGCCCCGGCCAGGTCCAGGGCGTAGAGCCGGCCGCCCAGGCCGGCCCCGGGGGCCTGGTCCGCGCCCAGGACCCGGGCCGCCAGGCCGAAGTGCAGGCCGCCCAGCAGGCCCACCCCGCAGGCCAGGCCGGCGAAGAGCGCATCCCGGGCCAGGCCGGGCATCCCCGCGGCCGGGCCGGACAGGAGCGGCCCCAGGCCGGCCAGGGCCAGGCACAGCCCGGCCTGGGCCGCGGCCAGCCGGGCCAGGGCGTCCCGCCCGGACCAGCCCGCGGCCTGCACCCGGGCCGCGCCAAGGGCCAGGCCGGCCATGACCCCGGCGGCCAAGAGCGCCAGCCGCGAGGCCAGGGTGCCGGCCAGGACCTGGATGCCCAGGAGCAGGGCCAGGGAGAGCACCATGTTCGCGCCCCCGGCCAGGGCCACGCAGCCACTCACGCACCGGGCCACACCCCGGGCCGTACGCCGGGCCAGCCCCCAGCCCAGGAGCCCGGACAACGCCGCCAGCCCGGCCCAGAATCCCAGGCCGGCCCCGGCCCGGGCCGCGGGCAGGACCCAGCCCGGCGCGAGCTGGAACAGCCAGGCGCGCAGGGCGGCCAGGTGGGCCGCAGGCGCGAACCGGTGGTTCACCTCCCCTGCCGCGGCGTCCAGAGCCGCGTCCAGGGTGGCCCGCGCCCAGGGGCTGAAGGCGTCGGCCAGGGAATCGGGCCGCACGTAGGCGGGCTCCA
Organism: Desulfovibrionaceae bacterium UBA6814; assembly: GCA_002452635.1. Classification (GTDB taxonomy): domain Bacteria; phylum Desulfobacterota; class Desulfovibrionia; order Desulfovibrionales; family Desulfovibrionaceae; genus UBA6814. Next base: position 4,978 of record DKEU01000139.1, read on the forward strand.
GGCCGCGCTCGGCCAGGCGGTGCAGGAGCGGCTCCGGGTCGCGGGGCAGCAGGCCGGGCCGGACCGCGGCCAGAAAGCGCACGCTGGCCCCGGGCAGGGCCAGGACCTCGGGGAACACCGCGCCCAGGGTGGCCCGCACCCCGGCCAGCACCCGGGCCTGGGCCGGGCCCAGGGCCGCGGGATTGCCGGGCAGGGCCAGGTACAGCACCCCGTCCGGCCCCAGGGCGCGGCGCACGGCGGCAAGGAACTCTTGGCTCACGAACCGCGCCTGGCCCAGGCCCACGGGTTCGCCCAGGCCCAGGAGGGCCACGTCCCAGGGCTCCCCGGGCCGGTCCAGGAAGGCCGTCGCGTCCTCGGCATGCACCCGCACCCGGGCATCGGCCAGGGCCGGGCACAGGCCCGGCGGCAGGGCGCGGCGCAGCAGCCCGGGCACGGCCGGGTCCGCGTCCACCACGTCCAGGGACCGGACCGAGGGATGCAGCAGCGCCTCCCCGGCCTGGCCGCAGGGGTCGCCGCCCAACAGCAGCACCCGGGCCGGGGCGGGATGGCTGAGCAGGGCCAGGTGCGCGGCCCACTGGGCGGACTCGGGGTCCGGGGCGGTGAAGCGCCAGCCGCCGTCCGCGAACAGGGTGTACTGGCCCTCTTGCCGGGTCAGGGCCAGGGTCTGGTAGGGGGTCTCCTGCACCGCGGCCACGCCCGGTCCGAAGCGCCAGGCGGCCGAGGCGGGCTCCAGGGCGGGCAGGGAGGCAAGCCCGGCCAGGCACGCGGCCAGGCCCAGGCCGGCCAGGCGGCGCGAGGCCCGGGAGTCCGCCACCCAGAGGCCGCAGCCCGCGGCCAGGACCCCGGCCAGCAGCACCGAGGCCAGGAGTCCCAGGAACGGGAGGAGCAGGAAGGTGAAGGCCAGGCCGGCCAGGGCCGCGCCCGCGGCCTCGGCCCGGTACACGGCCAGGGGCCGGGCCGCCCCGGCCCAGGCCGCGGCGAACGCCCAGCCCAGGCCCAGGCAGGGCGCGGCCGGCAGGAGCGCGGTCAGAAGCAGCAGGTGGCCCAGTTGCGGGAACCCTCCCGGGGCCACGCCCAGGAGCGGCCGGGCGGCCCGGGCCAGGAGCACGGCCAGGGGCAGCCCCACGCCGGCCAGGGCCAGGGCCGCGCCCAGGCCGCGGCCCACCCGCGGCGCGCGCGAGCCGAGCAGCCCACCCAGCCCGGCCCAGGCCAGCCAGAAGAAGAGCAGCAGCCCCACGGCCAGCTCCAGGCCCGCGAACAGGCCCAACAGCTCCCGCCCCAACGCCGCCTGCCCCACCACCGCCGCCCCGCCGGCACAGGCCACGGCCATAACCTTGCGGTCCATGGTCCTGGGATAGCACCTCCCGCCGGGCGCGAAAAGGCCGCCGTCTCAAGAGAATCCCCAGGAACCCCTGGCAAGTGATCCTGTTCTGGGATATTTCTCCTGGCAGGCTCCGATCCCGTCCCTGTCCGGGCGGGGCTTGGCCGCCCTGGAAGAGCCATGTGCGGCACAGGACGCTCCGGATGAGAACGCCCGTTTTCCCGACCCTCAGACCCGGATGGACGCGGCAATGGGAAGACTGACCACGATTGCGGTGCTGCTGGCCGCCTTGCTCGCAGCCGCACCGGCAGCGCATGCGTCGGACATCCTCATCGTGGGCAACGAGGCCAAGATTCCCAAGATCTACAAGGAGGACGGCCAAGCCAAGGGCATCCTCATCGAAATCGCCCGCGCCGTGGACCGCGAGCTCAAGGACCACGCCTTCACCTACCAGCTGTTCCCCTGGGCCCGGGCCTACAGCATGGCGGAGCAGGGCAAGGCCGGGATCATCGGCCTGTCCATGACCGCCCAGCGGCTGGAGACCTTCGACTATTCCGACGTGATGTACTGGGACGAGGTCATCGTGGTGGTGAAGACGGGCAAGGAATTCCCGTTCGCCGGCATCGCGGACCTGCGGGGAAAGGTCGTGGGCATCGGGCGGCGGGGCACCTTCGGCGGCGAGTTCGACCAGGCGGTCAAGACGGGCCTGTTCACGGTCGAGGAGGATGACGGCGACGTGCCGCGCCTGAAGAAGCTTCTGGCCGGGAGGATCGACTGCGCCCTCATCAGCCCCGGGCCCTACGCCCTGAACCGGATCGTCTCGGGCGACCGGGACCTGCTCATGGCCCGGGAGGCGTTCGTGGCGCTCCCCCAGCCCTTGGCCCGGGACCCCAACTACCTGGGATTCGCCAAGTCCATGCACATGCGGGACTTTCTGGACGAGTTCAACGCCGCGCTCCGGCGATGCCGGCAGAGCGGCGAAATCCAGCGGATCGTCGACTCCCGCCAGTAGCCGGGACGCG
>DKEU01000139.1:7387-21033 GCA_002452635.1 Desulfovibrionaceae bacterium UBA6814
GGCCGGCGTGGGCGTCCAGGGCGGCGAGCAGGGCCTGGCGCTCGGCCTCTTCCAGGGACGGAGGGGCAGGGGGGGCCGCAGCCGCGGCCGGGCCACTAGGCCGCAGGGCGGCCGCGCCGGGATCGGCTATCTGGGGGGGCAGGTCGTCCGGGCGCAGGGTGTCGGTTCGCGACAGGATCAGGGCGCGCTCCAGGGCGTTCTCCAGCTCGCGCACGTTGCCCGGCCAGGGGTAGCGGGCCAGGGCCTCCAGGAAGCGCGGGGAGATGCGCGGCTCGGTCCGGCGGTTCTTGGTGGCCAGGCGGGAGAGCAGGTGCGCGGCCAGGAGCGGGATGTCCTCCACCCGCTCGCGCAGGGGCGGAATGCGCACCTCCAGCACGTTGAGCCGGAAAAAGAGGTCCTCGCGGAACCGGCCGGCCGCCACCTCGGCCCCAAGGTCGCGGTTGGTGGCGGCGAGCAGCCGCACGTCCGTGGGCACCGGCCGCACCGACCCCAGGGGCTCCACCACCCGCTCCTGGATGGCGCGCAGCAGCTTGGCCTGGAGCGACAGGGGCAGGTCGCCCACCTCGTCCAGGAACAGGGTGCCGCCGTGGGCCAACTGGAACCGGCCGGGCTTGTCCTTGGCCGCGCCGGTGAACGCGCCCTTGACGTAGCCGAAGAGTTCGCTCTCCAGGAGTTCGCCGGGCAGGGCCGCGCAGTTCACCTTGATGAGGGGGAACTCCCGGCGCTGGCTGGCCAGGTGCAGGCCCTGGGCCACCAGCTCCTTGCCCGTGCCGCTCTCGCCCAGCACCAGCACCGTGGCCTCGCTGGGCCCGGCCTGCTCGATGAGGTCGCGCACCTGCTGGGCGGCCGGGGACTGGCCGATGAACCCGGCCGCGGCCCCGTCGCCGGCCAGGCGCTCGCGCAGTTCGCGGTTCTCCTTGAGCAGCAGGGTGTACTCGTAGGCCTTGGCCAGCACCGCGGCCAGCTCGTCGTTGTCCGCGGGCTTGGTGAGGTAGTCGAAGGCCCCCAGCTTCATGGCCTCCACGGCCGAGCCCACGGCCCCGTAGGCGGTGAGCATCACCACCGCGGCCCCGGGCGCGGCCCGGCGCACCTGGGGCAGGGCGGTGAGCCCGTCCATGCCCGGCATGCGCATGTCCAGGAGCACCACGTTGACCTCGCGGCCCAGGCCGTGCTCCAGCATCTCCAGCGCCTCCTCGGCGCTGCCCGCCTCGTGCACGTCCCAGCCCTGCTCGCCCAGCACCGCCCGGGCCACCAGGCGCAGGGCCGGCTCGTCGTCGATCACCAGCACGGTGCGCAGGTTCGTGTCCATCACGCTTCCTCCCTCGGCCTTTCGGGCTCCCCGGGCAGCAGGAGCCGGACCGTGGCGCCCTCGCCCGGCGCGGACGCCAATTCCAGGGTCCCGCCATGGTCGCGCACGATCTTGAGCACCATGGGCAGGCCCAGGCCCGTGCCCTTCTTCTTGGTGGTGGTGAACGGCTCCAGGGCCTGTTCCCGCTCGGCCTCGTCCATGCCCTGGCCGGTGTCGGCCACGGCCAGCTCCAGGCGGCCGTCGGCCAGGACCCGCGAGGTGAGGGCGATCTCGCCCCCGGACTCGGGCAGGGCGTCCAGGCTGTTGATCATGAGATTCAGGAGGGCCTGCTTGAGCAGGTCCGGATCGGCCGACACCCGGGGCGCGGCGAAGTCCGTGCGCAGCCGCGCGGCCTTGCGCTCCAGGTCCAGGGCCAGCAGGGTCTGCAGTTCCGCGGCCAGGGCCGGGAGGTCCACCTCGCGACGCTCCGGGGTGCGGGGCCGGGAGAGGTAGAGCAGGTCGCCCACCACCTTGTCCAGGCGGTCGGCCTCGCGCACCATGGTGGCGGCGTAGTCCTCTTCGGGCTTCTGGCCCTTGAGCTTGCCGGCGAAGAACTGGGCGAACCCGCGCAGGGCCGACAGGGGGTTGCGGATCTCGTGGGCTAGGCCTGCGGCCAGGCGGCCGATGGCGGCCAGCTTGCGGGCCTCCTCCAGGTCGCGCTCCAGGGCCGCGATGGGGGTGCGGTCGCGCAGGAGCACCAGGCGCTCGCTGGCCTGGCCGGCCTCGTCCCCGGCCCGGTTCGGCTCCCGGGCCTCGCGCACGGGCAGGCAGAGCACCTCCAGGCTGCGGCCCGCGTGCTCGGCCTGCACCCAGCCCTGGCCCGCGGCGTTGTCCATGGCCTGCTTGAGCACCGGCAGGTCCGCGCAGGGCGCGCCCACCAGGCCGCCGCCGGCGTCCCCGCCCACGTCGCCCAGGATGCCCCGGGCCGCGGGGTTGGCCGCGCTGATGCGGCCCTCGGGGTCCACGGTGAGCAGGCCGTCGGGCATGGAGTCCAGGAGCTTGGAGTGGAAGCGCTCCAGGTGGCGCAGGGCGCGGTCGCGCTCCCGGCGGCGCAGGGTGGCGTAGGCCAGGCCCAGAAGCAGCGCGGCCGAGACCAGCAGGTAGCCGGTCTGGAGCATGGCCGCCCGGCGGTAGGTGCGGAACTGGGCCATGTGCCGGCTGGCGTTCACGCCCACCACCAGCACCGGGGAGCCCTGCCCGGGGGGCGGGCAGTTCTCGCGGTCGGCGCCCTCGCCGGGCTCGCACAAAAAGGCCAGGGCCGAGCGCACCTGGCCGGCGGCCACGTACACGTCCTTGCCCGCGGCGCGGGCCAGGCCGCTCCATTCGCCCAGCGCGCCCAGGGCTTGTTGGGCCTGGGGCTCCAGGGTGAAGCCGGGGGGGCCGCCCTCGTGGGAGGCCACCATGAGCCTGCCGTCGGGCGCGTACAGGGCGGCGAAGGCGATGTCCTCGCTCTCGGCCAGGTCCTTGAACATCTCCTGCACCCGAGCGCGGGAGGCCTCGGGGTCCGGGGTGGACGCGCCCCCGTCCGGCCCCATCATGCCCGGCCCCAGGCCGCGGCCCGGCCCCATGCCGCGGCCCGGCCCCATGCCGTGGCCCATGAACCGGGAGCGCAGCTCGCGGATGAGGTTGCCCTCCACCCCGCGCAGGATGACCCGGGAGGCCAGGTCCAGGTGCTCGAGCACCGTGGCCTCCTGCCTCCGGACGTTCTGCCAGGTGAGGAAGGAGAGCCCCGCGCCCAGGAAGACCAGGGCCAGGGCCCCCACGAGCAGGAGGTTGGTATGGGGATGGCGGGAGCGGATGTCCATGGGCGCGCCTTGGGCCGTGGTTTGGGCCCGGCCGGAGCCGGACCTGGGCTGACGTGCTGAAGCACGACCCGTGCCAGGGAAATTATCCTTGTATTGCTGCCTGTTGCTTGAGGCGGCCCCAAATCCGGGCCAGACCTTGTGCAATTTCAGGTACACCACACCCGGGAATTCAGTGCAAGGTTTTTCACACATCCCGGGAGTTGTACGCGAAACAGCCCCGGGCCGGGTCGGTCCGGGGCTGTTCCAGGGTGAGGGATCAGGGCCTAGTTGGCGCGGTCGTCGTCATCCGCGCCCCAGAAGGGGCAGTTGCCCGGGCCGAAGCCGTTGCCGGCCATGCCGTAGCCGCGGCCCATGTGGTAGCCGCCGCCCATGCCGGCACGGATGCCGTAGTCCTTGGCCAGGGTGGCGCGGAACGCGGTCTGCTCGGTGAAGAGCTTGGCCTGCAGGTCGTTCACGTCCTTGGTCAGGGCGGTGATGCGGGACTGGTCAGGAGTGGACTTGGCCAACTCGGCGGCCAGCTCCAGGTTCTTGGCGTAGAGGTCGGCGCGCAGGGGCTCGACCTTGGCCGCGTGCTCCTGGGCGGTCTTTTCCAGGGCCGTGCGCTGCTCGTCGGTGAGGCCGGCCGCCGGGCCGTAGCCCATGTGGTAGCCGTTGCCCATCATGCCATAGCCGGGGCCCATGTGGTAGCCGCGGCCGGAGCCGGGGCCGGCGAAGGACACCGCCGCCAGGGCCAGCACCGCGATGGCGGAAAGGGTGAGGATCAAGGTTCTGTTCTTCATGGCTGCATCTCCTTACTGCGTGAGCAGTGTGTTTCGTTTCGATCTGAATAAAGCATAGCCCGTGCCAAAGCAAAAGATGCAATGATTAATGAAGTTATGTAAAATACGCTACACTATTGATCTGTTATCTGTACGGCTGTTGCACTGCACAATCGGCATTGCGTGCAAATACTGCACAACGGTTGAGACCGGCGCAGCGGGCTGCGGAGCAAGGATGAGTTGCGAAGGCCAGGAGCACGACGCGGAAAAGGGTGCGTCCCGGTCCGTGGGGGGCGGACCGGGACGCGTTTCAGGAGACAAGGCGGTTGAGGAGGGTCTCTATGTAATCCTGCGGCTGGTTGCGCGGCAGGCGGTTTCCAGGGTCCGGGGCTCCAGGCAGAGAGCCCCGGACCAATTCAGGAGGGTGGGCGCGGAAATTCCTAGTTGGTCTTGTCGTCGGCGTCGCCGACCCAGGCCGGGCAGTTGCCCGGGCCGAAGCCCTGGCCATAGCCGCCCATCATGCCCCGGCCGCCCATCATGCCGTAGCCCTGGCCGCCGCCCACGCCGCAGCCGGCGCCGCCGCGGATGCCGAAGTCCTTGGCCAGCTTGGCCCGGAAGGCCACCCGTTCGGCAAAGATCACGCCATTCAGGTCGTTGACTTCCTTGGTCAGGCTCGCCACCCGCTTGGCGTCGGGCGCGGACTTGGCCAGCTCGGCCTCCAACTCCAGGTTCTTGGCGTAGAGATCCTGGCCCGCGGCCGCGGTCTTCTTGGCATAGTCTTCGTAGGCGGTGCGCAGGGCGGCCTGCTGCTCCTCGGTGAGCTCCACGGCCGGGCCGAAGCCGTATCCGCCGCAGGGGCCGCGGCCGCTGCGGCCGGGACCGTAGCCCTGACCGGCAAAGGACACTGCCGACACGGCCACCAGGGCCACCACGGCAAAGGCAACGATGTAGGTTCTGGTCTTCACGAAGGGTTCTCCTTGGGGTTGGGAAAAGTGCGTTCCGGGTTCGCGCCGACTACAGCATACCGCGTGCCAAAGCACGTTGTTAAAAAATTTCAGCGTGTTATGTGAAATCGTTCGACCCGACCGGACCCCAGTCGGTGCAGCCCGTGCACAAAAACCCTTGCACACGGTGCAAGGGATTGCACCAAACCCTGCATTGCCCCGGCCCGGGAAATGGGCTAGGCCCCGCCCATGGCCGAGATCGTCATAGCCAAGGGGCGGGACAAGTCGCTCCTGCGCCGCCATCCCTGGGTGTTCTCCGGGGCCGTGGGCAAGGTGGAGGGCCGCGCCCGGCCGGGCGACACGGTGGAGGTGGTCTCGGCCGCGGGCCGCTGGCTGGGCCGCGGGGCCTTTTCCCCGGACTCCAACATCCGGGTGCGCATCTGGACCTTCGATACGAACGAGGCCGTGGACGCGGCCTTTTTCCGCCGCCGCCTGGAACGCGCCCTGGCCGCCCGCGAGCTGCCGGGCGTGCCGGCCCGGGCCTGCCGGCTGGCGGCGGCCGAGGCCGACGGCCTGCCCGGGCTCATCGTGGACCGCTACGGCGACTTCTGCGTGTGCCAGTTCCTGGCTGCAGGAGTCGAACGCTTCAAGGCCGATATCGCGGACGCGCTCCTGGACCTCACCGGCTGCGCAGGCGTGTACGAGCGCTCCGACGCCGAGGTCCGGGCCAAGGAGGGCCTCACCCCCCTCACCGGGGTGTTGCGCGGGGCCGAGCCCCCGGAGCTGGTGGAGATAGACGAGGGCCCGGCCCGCTTCCTGGTGGACGTGCGCGGGGGACACAAGACCGGGTTCTACCTGGACCAGCGCGACAACCGCCGCCTGGTGGCGGCCCATGCCGCGGGCCGGCGGGTGCTCAACTGCTTTGCCTACACCGGCGGCTTCGGCGTGGCCGCGGCCCTGGGCGGCGCGAGCGAGGTCATCCACCTGGAGGCCTCGGCTCCGGCCCTGGCCCTGGCCCGCCGGAACGTGGAGCTGAACCGCGTGGCCCACGTGCCCACCCAGTACCTGGAGGCCGACGCCTTTGCCCGGCTGCGCGAATTGCGCGACGCGGGCGAGCGCTTCGGGCTCATCGTGCTGGACCCGCCCAAGTTCGCGGACTCCAAGGCCGCCCTGGAGCGCGCCTGCCGCGGCTACAAGGACGTGAACCTGCTGGCCGCGCGGCTGCTGGCCCCGGGCGGGCTGCTCTTCACCTTCTCCTGCTCCGGGCTCATGGAGCCCGACCTGTTCGCCAAGGTGGTGGCCGACGCCTTCCTGGACGCGGGCCGCGACGCCCTGATCCTGGCCCGCCTGTCCCAGGCCCCGGACCACCCGGCGGCCGCGGCCTTTCCCGAGGGCAGCTACTTGAAGGGCCTGCTGCTCCGCGTGGCCTAGCTTCTCTTCTTTCCCCTTCCGGCTTTCCTCTTTCCTGCCCTCTATTCACGCGGGTTTTCAACGAATCCACTTTTTTTCCCATTTCCTCTTGACGGTCCCGCGGATTCTGTTATTAAGAATGATAACGATTATCGCTGGCCATGCCGGCATCCATACAAACACAACCCAACAAGGAGAAGGACAATGAGCTGCGACAGCACCAAACCCGCCCACCATCCGGTCATCGAGCACGCCAAGGTCGGCAAGGAAGTCAAAGAGTTCACCATGGAGACCTACGACCCGGCCGAGGGCTTTTTCGGCACCGTGAGCCTGGCGGAGATCAAGAAGGCCGGCAAGTGGACCGTGCTCTTCTTCTACCCCGCGGACTTCACCTTCGTGTGCCCCACCGAGCTGGCCGACCTGGGCGCCAAGCACCCCGAGCTGGCCGCCGCGGGCGTGGAGGTCATCTCCGTGTCCACGGACACCAAGTTCACGCACATGGCCTGGAAGCAGGACGAGAAGCTGCTGGAGAACGTGCGCTACAAGATGGCCGCGGACCCCAACGGCGCGGTCTCCCGCTACTTCGGGGTGTACGACTGCGAGTCCGGCCTGGACCTGCGCGGCACCTTCATCATCAGCCCGGACGGCGTCCTGGTCGGCTCCGAGGTCAACTTCTTCAACGTGGGCCGCAACGCCGACGAGCTGGTGCGCAAGATGAAGGCCAACTTCTACCTCCGGGAGCACCCCAACGAGGCCTGCCCGGCCAAGTGGAATCCCGGCGACAAGACCCTGACCCCGGGCGAGAAGCTGGTGGGCAAGGTCTACGAGGCCTTGAACTCCTAGCCCTCCACTCCCGTCTCTGGTAAAACAAGCGGGCCTTCCGGCAACGGAAGGCCCGTTTTTCGTGACCGCGAACCCGAGCCCCAAGGATGCCGCCCATGCGCCGAGCCCTGTTCCTGGCCCTGGCCGCCCTCCTGGCGATGGCCTTGCCGAATCCGCGCCCGGCCCGGGCCTGGGACTTCTCGCCCCAGCAACTCAAGGACTACGAGGAGCTCACCCAGGGCGAGCTGGCCCGGGAGAGCCCGCCCGCCCTGGAGCGGCCCCAGTTCATCCCGGCCCACGACGCGTCCCTGTACCTGGACCGCTCCGAGCCGGTCTTCCTGCTGGAGAACCCGCCGGACGCGGGCGAGCCCCTGGTCTTCCCCCAGAAGATCCTGGTGCACCACGGGATCGTGAACCTGCGCCTGGCGGGCGTCCGGTTCTCCGTGACCTACAGCCCCCTGTCCGGGTCCGTGGCCTGCTGGCTGGGCAAGATCGACATGTTCGACACCACCTTCGGCCCCACGGGCCAGCTCCTCAACTCGGTGATGCTCATGTACGACCGCTCCACCCTGACCAGTTGGATGCAGCACACCGGCGTCGCGCTCACGGGCAAGCTCGCCGGCCAGGAGCTCGCCGGCCGGCCCCTGTTCTGGACCACCTGGGAGCGCGCCTTCGCGGTCTATCCCCAGGCCCGGGTCCTGTCGCGCCAGACCGGGTTCAAGCGGGACTACGCCCGCGACCCCTACGGCTCCTACCAGCGGGCCGGGACGTACTACGACTCCGGGGGCTCCTACTTCCCCCTGTCCCACGTGAACCTCTCCCTGCCTGCCAAGACCCGCATCCTGGGCGTGCGCGAGGGCAAGGCCACGGTGGCCCTGGTGCTCGACGCGGTGCGCCGGGACCAGGTGGCCAACGTGCCCTTCGGGCTCACGCCCCTGGCAGCGTTCTGGGATGGGGACCTGGAGACCCCGCGGGTCTACTCCGCGGTCCTGGGCAAGGACACCCTGCACTTCGTCATGCAGGGCTCGGCCATCCTGGACCAGGAGACCCGCTCCACCTGGGACGCGCACGGCCGCTGCACCGAGGGCCGGCTGCGCGGCCGGGCGCTCGCCCCAGTCATCGCCACCCCGTGCATGTGGTTCGCCTGGACCGCCTTCTTCCCGCGGACCATGGTGTACGAGTAGGCGCTACTTCCAGTGGTGCTTCTTGCCGGTCATGGAGCTGATGGCGATGCGCACCACCGCGGCCCGGTCCAGGATCTCGGGGGGGTAGTTCAGGTCGCCCGCGAACCCGTGGCTGCGCATGATCACGTCCAGGCCGTGCGCCTTCTGCGCCCGGTCCTGCACCACGGAGGCCTCGCCGAACCCGATGACGCTGCGAAAACGCGTGGACCAGTCGCAGGGCTTCTCCCCCGTGACCAGGCCCCACTCGTCCTCCACCTCGAAGCAGACCTTGGGGTTGGCGGCCATGAGGTCCATCTTGAAGCCCTGGGGCGAGGAGTGGAACCAGATGATGCCCGGCTCGTACGCGAAGTTCACGGGCACCACGTAGGGCCACTGGCCGTCGGTGAGGCCCAGGCGCATGATCCGCGCCCGGGTCAGCACCTCCTCCATCTCGGCCAGGTCGGTGAACTGCCGCTTGGGCTTGCGGGTGGGGGGAGTCTTCATGCCTGGTCCTCTCCGGCCATGCGGTCCAGCAGGGTGGCCAGCAGCCGGTGGGTCTGTTTGGTGTGCTTGAGCCCGGCGCGCAACTGGTCGGGCTGCTGGATGTAGGGGCCCTCCACCAGCTCGTGGCCGCAGTTGGCCACCAGCCGCTCCAGGCTCGCCGCGGTGGTCTCCAGGTGGAACTGCAGGCCCACCACCCGGTCGCCCAGGGCGAAGGCCTGGTTCTGGCAGGCCTCGCTGTCCGCCACCCGCACCGCGCCGGGCGGGATGGAGAAGGTGTCCCCATGCCAGTGCAGGGGGGTGTAGGCCGCGGGGAAGCCCCGGAACAGCCGGTGCCCGTAGGCCTCGGGCGTGGAGCGCACCGGCAGCCAGCCGATCTCCTTGTGCACGCCCTGGCGCACCGTGCCGCCCAGCACGTCGGACAAAAGCTGCGCGCCCAGGCACACCCCGATCACCGCCTTGTCCGCGTCCACGGCCCGGCGCAGGAAGGCCTTTTCCTGCTCCAGCCAGGGATACTCCAGATGTTCGTAGATGTTCATGGGCCCGCCCATGACCACCAGGAAGTCGAAATCGTCCACCCCGGGCAGGGGATCCCCGGCGAACAGGCGGGTGGCCGCCATCCCATGGCCGCGGGCCGCGGCCCAGTCGGCGATGCCCGCCGCGTCCTCGAAGTCCACGTGTTGCAGAACCTGCACGCGCATGCGCACCTCTCAGGGAAATGACAATGGGCCGCAGTGTGCACCGGAACCCGCTGCAGCGCAATCGTCATCTGCCCGGCGTTTACAGCCGGGGCCGGACGCGGTACCCAGCGGCCATGGAGAGCGCCCCGCCCTTCCTCTCGGTCGTCATCCCCGCCCTGCACGAGGCCGCGGCCATCGGCCCGGCCCTGGACCGCCTGGCCGCCCTGCCCGCGCCCTGGCCCGTGGAGATACTGGTGGTGGACGGCGACCCCGAGGCCCGGGACACTCTGGCCGCGGCCGCGCGGCCCGGGGTGCGCACCCTGGCCTCGCCCCCGGGCCGGGGCCGCCAGATGAACGCCGGCGCGGCCGCGGCCCAGGGCCAGGCCCTGCTCTTCCTGCACGCGGACACCGCCCTGCCCCAGAACGCCTTCTCCCGGGTGGCCGAGGTCCTGGCCGACCCGGCCCTGGCCGGCGGGGCCTTCGGCCTGGGCTTCGCCTCCTCCCGCCCGGTCCTGCGCCTGCTGGCCCGGCTCGGCGACGTTCGCAACCGCCTGGCCCGCACGCCCTACGGCGACCAGGCCATCTTCCTGCGCCGCAGCGCGTTCCAGAGCCTGGGCGGCTTCGCCGACATCCCCATCATGGAGGACGTGGAGCTCATGCGCCGGCTCAAGGACCGCGGCATGCGCCTGCGCATACTTCCCGACAAGGTGGCCACCTCCCCCCGCCGCTACGAGGCCGAGGGCCTGCTCCGCGCCGCTCTGCGCAACACCCTGCTCCGCATCCGGTTCGCCCTGGGCGAGGACCCCGCCCGCCTGGCCCGCCTCTACCCGCCGCCCGGCGGCCCGGCCCGGGGAGGCCGCCCATGACCGCCACCCTGGGCCTGCTGCTCAAGTTCCCCATCCCGGGCCAGGTCAAGACCCGCCTGGGCCAGAGCATCGGCTACCGCGCCGCGGCCGAGCTCTACGCCGCCTGCGTGGCCGACGAGCTCTACGCCGCGGCCCGGGCCCAGACCCCCGTGGCCGTGTTCCACCTGGACGACATGCCGGCCAACCGCTACCGCTGCTGGCTGGGCAGCGACCTGCCCCTGTTTCCCCAGCGCGGCGCGGACCTGGGCGAACGCATGCTCAGCGCCCTGACCGACCTCTTCGCCGCAGGCGCGCGCTGCGCCATGCTCCTGGGCGGCGACATCCCGGAACTCGCGCCCCCGGACCTGTCCCGGGCCGCGGCCGCGGCCCACCTGCACGGCCTGGCCCTGGCCCCGGCCGGCGACGGCGGCTACACCCTCCTGGCCGCGCGCAACGACGCCCTGTACCCGGACATCTTCACCCGCATGCCCTGGAGCACGCCCCAGGTCCTGCCCCTCACCCTGGAACGCCTGGCCGCCACGGGCCAACCCCACGCCCTCCTGCCCCAGCTCGCGGACCTGGACACCTGGGACGACCTGGCCGCCCTCTGGCAACGCCTGCGCCAACACCCCTACCCCCCCCGCCGCACCGCGTCCTGGCTGGCGGACAACGCGCTGCGGCTGGGACTGGAGTAGGCGGGGGCGCTGCCCCCGGGCCCCCGGCAAGGGGGCTCCTCGCCCCCTTGCATCCCCCCGCCAGGGGATAATCCCCTGGACCCTATCGGGCGTGGCGTCGCCGTCGTTTCGCCGCAAGGTGGAGGCCGCACGGAAAAGCCCCTTACCCATATCGGGGTCCCAAGGGGCCGTCGGCCCCTTGGCCCCCGGAGGGTACGGGGCCTTGCGCGCTGCTCCCGGCCTTCCGCCGGGACCGCGATTTACCGGGACGCCATGGACAGCACCGGGACGAGACGGTAAGGTAAGCGGCAGTATCCCCGACAAGGGGCAGGAAATTCGGATGGTTGGCGGGATATCGGGAATGCTTGACGTTTTCCGCCTTCATCTCTATGAATTGCTCCTTTTTCGCGCATCCGCCCCAGGCGGCAAACCCGCGCCGAGGACCTGAAGTTGGCCAAGAAGAAGAACGGTTCCCCCCTGGATCGCTGGACCGTGGAGCAGTCCACGGAGGCCTACGGCATCCGCACCTGGGGCGCGGGGTATTTCGACGTGTCCGATGCGGGCGACGTGGTCATCACCCCCATCCTGGGCAACAAGGACGTGAAGGTGCCCATCCCGGACATCATCGCCGGGATCAAGGACCGCGGCCTGGAAATGCCCGTGCTCCTGCGCATCGAGAACATCCTGGACTCCCAGATCTCGCTCCTGCACGAGTCCTTCCGCAAGGCCATCGCCAGCCAGGGATACCAGGGCGAGTACCGCGGGGTGTACCCCATCAAGGTGAACCAGCAGCAGCAGGTGCTGGAAGAGGTCACCAAGTTCGGCTCGCGCTACCACCACGGCCTGGAGGCCGGGTCCAAGGCCGAACTCATCGCGGCCCTGGCCATGCTGCGCGACCCCGAGGCGCTCCTGATCTGTAATGGATACAAGGACCGCACCTTCATCGACCTGGGGCTCTACGCCTGCAAGATGGGCTTCAAGTGCTTCTTCGTGGTGGAGATGCCCGCGGAGCTGGACCTCATCCTGGAGCGCTCCCGCGCCCTGGGCATCAAGCCTCTGCTCGGCGTGCGCCTGAAACTCTCCTCCAAGGCCGGCGGCCACTGGGTGGAGTCCGGCGGCGACCGCTCCATCTTCGGCCTGTCCACCTCCCAGGTGGTGGACGTGGTGGACCGGCTGCGCAAGGAGGACATGCTCGACTGCCTGCGCCTGCTCCACTACCACCTGGGCTCCCAGATTCCCAACATCCGCGACATCCGCTCCGCGCTGCTGGAGGCCACCCGCTTCTACGCCGGGCTCGTGGACGAGGGCGCGGCCATGGGCTACCTGGACCTGGGCGGCGGCCTGGCCGTGGACTACGACGGGTCCCACACCAACTTCACCAACTCCCGCAACTACTCCCTGGAGGAGTACTGCACCGACGTGGTGGAGGCGGTCATGGCCACCATGGACGAGCGGGAGATGCCCCACCCCACCATCGTGACCGAGTCCGGCCGCGCCCTGGTGGCCTACTACTCGGTGCTGCTCTTCAACGTGCTGGACGTGACCAAGTTCGAGGCCGATCCCCTGCCCCAGTCCCTGGCCGAGGACGAGCCGGACGTGTTGCACAACATGCTGGCCGCGGCCAAGAGCCTGTCCCTGCGCAACGTACAGGAGTGCTTCAACGACGCGCTCTACTACCGCGACGAGGCGCGCCAGCTCTTCAAGGTGGGGCAGATCACCCTGCGCCAGCGCTCCCGGGCCGAGGACATGTTCTGGCGCATCGTGCAGGACATCGCCAAGCTCTCCCGGGACCTCAAGCGCGTGCCCCACGACCTGATGGACATCGACGTGGCGCTGTCCGACATCTACTACTGCAATTTCAGCGTGTTCCAGTCCGTGCCGGACGCCTGGGCCATTGACCAGCTCTTCCCGGTCATGCCCGTGCACCGGCTGAGGGAGGAGCCCAAGCGCCTGGCCGTGCTGGCGGACATCACCTGCGACTGCGACGGCAAGATCGACCGCTTCATCGACCCGCACGGCATGGGCCGCGCCCTGCCCCTGCACGACTACCGCGAGAGCGAGGAGTACTACCTGGGCGTGTTCCTGGTGGGCGCGTACCAGGAGACCCTGGGCGACCTGCACAACCTGCTGGGCGACACCAACGTGGTCACCGTGCGGGTGGACCCGGACGGGGACTACGACTTCGTGCGCGAGGTGGAGGGCGACAGCGTGGGCGACGTGCTCACCTACGTGGAGTACGACCCCAAGACCCTGCTGGCGAGCTTCCGCAACACCGCGGAGCGCGCGGTGCGGCGCGGCCGCATCTCGGCCAACGACCGCAGCGAGATCCTGCGCATGTTCAAGTCCGGCATGCGCGGCTACACCTACTTCAAAGACTAATAGCCCCCATTTTCAAGGAGGCATTCCATGGCCAGAGTGCTCATCATCGGCGCGGGCGGGGTCAGCCAGGTGGCGGTCCACAAGATCGCCGCGGCCCCCGAGGTCTTCACCGACATCTGCCTGGCGTCCCGCACCAAATCCAAGTGCGACAAGATAGCGGCCATGCTGCCCCGGCCCATCCGCACCGCCCGGGTGGACGCGGACAACGTGCCCGAAACCGTGGCCCTGATCCGCGACTTCAAGCCGGATCTGCTGGTGAACCTGGCCCTGCCCTACCAGGACCTGCACCTCATGGACGCCTGCCTGGAGACCGGGGT
>DKEU01000089.1 GCA_002452635.1 Desulfovibrionaceae bacterium UBA6814
CCCCAGGCCAGACCCGCCGCCGCACGCGCGCCCAGAACCTCCCCGTCTTCCCGCTCGACGGCGGGGAGGAGGCCCGGCCCCACGGTCCGGCCGTGGTGTATCTCGTAACCCTGCACGGTGAGGCCGGACTCGACGTGTCTTCCCCTGACGCAGGCCAGGGTCTTTTCCTCCTCGAGCGTCGTCGTGACGGGCAAAATCCCCAGACCCCTCACCCGGCGCCGGTCTGACTCGACCCCGTGGGGGTCTGCGATCCCTTCACCCAGGATCTGAAAACCCCCGCATATCCCCACCACCTCCGTTTTCCCGGAGGCGGCGAGCTCCATCACCTTCCCTGCCAGCCCGTTCTGGAAGAGATAATCCAAGTCGCCGATCACGTTTTTGCTGCCGGGGATGATGAGTGCGTCGGGGTTCCCGATGTCGCGGGACGACCGGATGACCCGCAGACGGACGTCGGGCTCCAGGCGCAGGGAGTCGAAATCGGTGAAATTCGATATATGGGGAAGATCCACGAGCCCCACCTCCACGGCCTCGTCTCCGGGGGGCGTCTCGGCGACGGCCGCCTTGAAGGCAACCGAATCCTCCTCCGGCAGCCCGAGGTCATGAAGATAGGGGACGATGCCGAAGGTCGGCCTGCCGGTGTGACGCATGGTATGGTCGAGGGCGCCCTGCAAGAGTTTTTTATCCCCGCGAAAACGGTTGACGACGAAGCCCGCGACCAGCGCCCTTTCCCATTCCGCGAGCAACTCCATCGTGCCCACAAAGGAAGCGAAGACGCCTCCCCGGTCGATGTCGCCCACGATGAGGACGGGGGCGCCCGCATGGCGGGCCATCTGCATGTTCACGATATCGTGGTGTTTGAGGTTTACCTCCGCGGGGCTCCCGGCCCCCTCGAGGACCATCACGTCGTGATCTTGAGCGAGGGAATCGTAGGCATCCTTCACCGTAGCGAAGGCCCTTGACTTGAAGCGGATATAGGTCTCTACATCCATGTTCCCCACCGGCCTCCCCAGGACGATGACCTGCGAGCCGGTGTCGCTGTTCGGCTTTAGGAGGACCGGGTTCATCCGCACGTCCGGTGCGATCCGGCAGGCCTGGGCCTGGACGACCTGCGCCCGCCCCATTTCTCCCCCCTCCCCGGTGACGAAGGAATTGAGCGACATGTTCTGGGCCTTGAACGGGGCCACGGAGTAGCCGTCCTGGAGCAGGATGCGGCACAGGGCCGCGCAGAGCACGCTCTTGCCCGCGTTGGACGAGGTGGCCTGCACCATGAGGGCCGGGGTGCGGCGCGGCCGCAGGAACACCGGCGGCCGGGGCGCGTCCAGCACCGCGGCCAGGGCGTCCAGGAGCCGGCCGTTGTCGTCCTGCCCGCGCACCGCCACCCGGAAGTGGCGGTCCGTGAGCCCGGTGAAGTTGGCGCAGACCCGGATGGCCACGCCGTGCTCGGCCAGCAGGCGGGAGGCGAGCCGGGGCGCGTCGGGGCCGGATTCGGGCAGGCAACAGAGCAGGAAGTTGGCGACCGAGGGGAACACCGTGAGCCCGGGCAGGGCGGCCAGGCCCGCGGCCAGGCCGGCGCGCAGCTCTTCCATGGCCGCCACGCTGCGCCCGGCGTAGTCCCGGTCCCCCAGGGCGCGCACCCCCACGGCCTGGGCCAGGGCGTTCACGGACCAGGGCAGGACCCGGGCGCGCAGGCCGGCGGCCAGGTCCGGCGCGGCCAGGGCCAGGCCCAGGCGCAGCCCGGGCACGGCGAAGAACTTGGTGAGGGAGAGCAGGGTGATGAGGTTGCCCGGCCGGTCGGCGGTGAGCCGGTCCAGGTGGGGCGCGAAGTCGGCATAGGCCTCGTCCAGCACCAGCAGGCAGTCCGGCCGGTTCGCGGCAAAGGCGCGCAGGGCTGCGGGGTCCAGGGCCGCGCCCGTGGGGTTGTTGGGCTGGCACAGGAGGATGAGGGCGGGCTGGCCCGGCCGGCCGTCGAGCCGCTCCAGGTCCAGGGCGAAGCCCTCGTCTTGGCGCAGCACGACCTCCTCCACGGCCAGCCCGGCGGCGGCTGCGGCCCGGGCATAGTCGCCGTAGGCCGGGACCGGGATCACCGCCCGGGTGTAGCCCATGGCCGCGGCCATGGCGCAGGCCGCGTGCAGCAGCTCCGTGGACCCGTTGCCCGCCACGATCTCGGCCGCGGGCGCGCCGTAGCGCCGTGCTGCGGCAGCCACCAGGGCGGCGCAGTCCGGGTCCGGGTAGTGGGCCAGTTGCCCGGCGGCCGCGGCCAGCTCCTCGCGCAGCCACTCGGGCGGGCCCAGCGGGTTGATGGAGGCCGAGAAGTCCAGGATGTCCTCCGGCCGGCGGCCGGACAGCTCTGCCAGGTGGCGGAGGTTGCCGCCGTGGGGAAGTTCGCGCATGGCCGGGTGGGTAGCACGGAGGCGGCGGAAAGCAAACAGGCGGGGCGGGTTGTTCCCCGGAGGCGGCATGTTCCTGCGCGTCCCGCACGGGCTTCCGGGGAACCCGCGCTTCCGGCGGGTTTTGTTTTGACATGACGAAAAAACCGGGTATGTCGAATGAACGTACACTTAATTATTCATGGCCAAGCGTCCCATCCGGGCGCCGGGTGCGCCGGCCGCCGGGGCCAGGAGTTCGCCGTGCAAGGGAAATGCTCCGCGGACATTCGCGCCTTCCTGGATTCGATCCTGTCCGGGATCGTGATCATCGACATCCCCACGCGCACCGTGCGCTTCGCCAACGCCTTCGCCCTGTCCGTGCTCCAGGCCAGCCAGGAGGAGGTGGTGGGCCGCACGTGCACGGACATGCTGTGCCCCAACCTGCCGGACGACTGCCCCATCCTGGACCGCGGCCTGAACGTGGACCGGGGCCGGTGCGTGATCCAGACCAAGGCGGGAGAGGACATTCCGGTGCAGAAGACCGTGACCTACGTGGAGTTCGAAGGCGACACCTGCCTCATGGAGAGCTTCACGGACCTCAGCGAGACGCTCAAGCTGGAGACCCTGAAGGAGGACCTGGAGCGGATCACCCGGCACGACCTGAAGACGCCCCTGGTGCAGATCATCAACCTGGCGGACCTGCTGCTCCTGGACCATGACCTGCAGTCCGAGCATCGGGCCTACGCCGGCCTGATCCAGCGCTCCGGGCGGCGCATGATGCGCATCATCAACGCCACCCTGGACCTGTACAAGCTGGAGGCCGGCACCTACTGCCTGTTCCCCGAGAGCATCCGGCTGGTGGGCGTCATTCGGGACATCGTGAGCGACCTGCTGCCCCAGGTCCGGGGGGCGCAGGTGCGCTTCGCGCTGAATTTCGACGAGGGGGTCTACGTCTGGGGCGAGGACGCGCTGGTCTACTGCGTCCTGTCCAACCTCATCAAGAACGCGGTGGAGGCCTCGCCCCCCGACGGCACGGTGTCCATAACCGTGCGGCGGGGCCGGGAGGCCACGGTGGCCATCCACAACCAGCTCCCGGTGCCCGCCGCCATCCGGGAGACCTTCCTGGAGAAGTACGTCACCTCCGGCAAGCCCCATGGCACCGGGCTGGGCATCTACTCCGCCCTGCTGTCGGCCAAGGCCATGCGCGGGAGCATCAGCTTCACCTCCAGCGAGCAGGAAGGCACCACGGTGACGGTCACCCTCCCCTTGGCCCCGGAAGACACTGCCGCCCGCTACGAGAACGAGGCCCTGGCCGACTGATCCGCCCGCACCCCAAAGAAAAAGCCGGCCCCGCAAGGGGCCGGCTTTTTTGCGCACCTCGTCCATGGGCGTACAGCACTGGCCAGGAGCAGCGGTCGCCAAGGACGGAAGGCAACATTGCCTGCACGTCAAATGAAGGTGCAGTTCTGAGACAACATGCATAGGGATCGGACAAGAAGAATTGGGCAGAAGGCAAAGGCAAGCGATGCTATATAAGTGGTCATAATATTGACCAATCGTTGCAAATCAGTATGAGTATGCGGAATTTCGTATTCACGGGGGGAAAAATGGATTTCCCGGATTGCATACAGTGCTTCCTCACCTATTGCAGAATGGAGAAGAAGCTGTCGCCCAAGACCTCCCATGCCTATGCCTCCGATCTCAAGCAGTTCGTCCGCTATGTGGCATTGGAGAAGAAGACGGTGACCGGCCTGGGCAAGCAGGACATGGTGGCATACGCCACCGAGCTCTCCCACACCTACAAGGCCAGCTCCGCCAAGCGCAAGATCGCCACGCTCAAGGCCCTGTACGGCTACCTGGAGCGGGAGGAGGTGGTGGTCGAGAGTCCCTTCCGCCGGATCCGGCTGGGCTTGGGCAGGGTGCGCTCGCTGCCGCGCTCCCTGCCCTACGCCGCCATCCTGGCCATGGTCCGGGCCTGCGCGGACGAGCACACCCGGCGGCCGGGCCGCACCACCCTGCGCAACCTCGTGCTGCTCCTGTTGCTCTCGACCACGGGCATGCGGGTGTCCGAGGTCTGCGGCATCCGGCTGGAGAATGTGGACCTGGTGGGCCGGCGCATCCGCATCGTGGGCAAGGGCAGCCGGGAGCGCAGCGTGCCGGTCTACGACGAGTCCACGGCCCAGGTGCTGGCCGACTACCTGCGCCTCGAGCGATCCGGGGCGTGCCGCGGCCATCTCTTCCCCGGCCAGGGGCCGGGCGCGCTCTCCGACCAGACCGTCCGCGCCCTGGTCAAACGCCTGGCCCGCGAGGCCGGCATCACCGCCCCGGTCACCCCCCACGTCTTCCGCCACAGCATCGCCACCTACCTCCTGGAGCTCGGCGTGGACATCCGCAACATCCAGGCCCTGCTCGGCCACAGCTCCATCTCGGTCACCGAAATCTACACCAAGGTCACGCCCGAGGCGCACTACCGGGTGCTCAACGAGAAGTTCCCGGGGGTGAGGTTATGAAGTAGCGATAACTAGAAATTAT
>DKEU01000269.1:0-11866 GCA_002452635.1 Desulfovibrionaceae bacterium UBA6814
GCAGGCCGTGGCAGTCCCAGCCGGGAATGTAGGGGGCGTTGCAGCCGGCCATGCGCTTGGCGCGCAGGATGATGTCCTTGAGCACCTTGTTGAGGGCGGTGCCCATGTGGATGTGGCCGTTGGCGTAGGGCGGGCCGTCGTGCAGCACGTAGCGCTCGTTGCCGTCGTTGGCCGCGATCATGGCCGCATAGGCCCCGGTCTTTTCCCAGAACGCGAGGGTCTCGGGTTCGCGTTTGGCCAGGTCGGCCTTCATGGGGAAGGCGGTGGCCGGAAGATTAAGCGTCTTCTTGTAGTCGCTCATGGGAGCGTGGAACCTCCGGGAAGCAAGGTGGCGAACACAAAACAGGGAAATTCCCCCAATCCGTGCCGGAAGTCAAGGAGGACGCCCCCCGCGCGGCGCGATCTCGGGATGACATCCGCAGGGAACTGGGCTAGGGAGGAGGTGCCCGCGGCGGCCGCGTCCTTTGCGACAGGCCTGAAAAGGGAACCCGGTGCGAATCCGGGGCGGTCCCGCCGCCGTGATCCGGCCCCTGCGGCCTCTGCAGGGGGAAATGGCCCGGCCATGACGCCACTGTCCTCCACCGGACGGGAAGGCGGCCGAGGCTCCGGAGAGCCGGAAGACCTGCCGTGGGCCCCCCGCAGCCAGCGGCAACGGACTTTTGCCGCGCGGGAATACCGGTGACGGACACAGGGAGGAGTCCCCGGGCGGTGGATGCCCGGGGTTTGCTATTTTATGGACCAGAAGACCGACAAGGGAATCCTCTACGGCGTGGGCGTGGGCCCGGGCGACCCGGAGCTCATCACCCTCAAGGCCGCGCGGCTCCTGCACAGCGTGGCCCGGGTCTATGCGGCGTCGTCCACCAGGAACAGCTATTCCGTGTCCTTGGACATCGTGCGGCCGCACCTGGCCCCGGGCGTCACGCCGGCGGTGCTCTCCTTTCCCATGACCCGGGACGCGGCGGTCCTGGACCGGGCCTGGGAGGAGAACGCCCGCACCGTGCTGGCCGACCTGGACGCGGGCCGGGACGTGGCCTTCCTGACCCTGGGCGACCCCTCCACCTACAGCACCTTCGGCTATTTGCTGCGCACCCTGCGCGACCTGGACCCCACGGTGCGGGCCGAGGTGGTGCCGGGCGTGACCTCCTACAGCGCGGCCGCGGCCCTGGCCGGCGAGCCCCTGGCCGAGGCGGACCAGACCCTGGCCGTGGTGTCCGGGGTCTGCGGGGGCGACACCCTGCGCCGGGCCGCCCGGGCCGCGGACAGCCTGGTGGTGCTCAAGGCCTACAAGCGCTTCGGCGACATCAAGGCCGCCCTGGCCGAGGAGGGCCTGCTCCGCGACGCGGTGCTGGTCTCGGCCTGCGGCCAGGAGGGCCAGAACCTGGTGCGGGACCTGTCCCAGGTGGAGGAAATCCCGCCCTATTTCTCCCTGGTGCTGGCCAAGAAGAAGCGGGGGTGAGGCGCTTGCCCCGACCCCCGCTGTTTGACGTTCTCTAGACAATATCCTCGCCCTGGAAGCCGCTCCGCAGGCTGCTGCGGACCCCTTCCCCGGTGCGATGCGATCGTCCCGAGTTTTTCTCGTCTTTCTTAAAACCCCAATTATTCCGCGGGGACGAACTTCCCGCCCTTGACCTGGATCATGACCATGGAGTCCACGCCCAGGCCGTTGTGGTCCTCGGGGGTAATGGTGAACACGCCCGAGATGCCCACCAGGCCCTTGGTGCTCTCGATGGCCGCGCGCAGCTTTTCGGGCTCGGCGCCAACCTTGCGCATGGCGTCGGCCAGGATGGTGATGGCGTCCCAGGCGTAGCCCGAGTGGGTGTTGATGGGGTAGTCCTTATCGTACTTGTAGGTCTCGGTGTAGAGCTTGGTGAAGGAGGCGATGACCTTCTTCTGGGGGTCGGTGTCCGGCAGGCTCTGCCAGGTGAGCAGCTTGGTGGCGGGCATGAGGTCGCCCTCGGCGGCCTCGCCGGCCAGCTTGATGTAGTTGGGGTCGGGCTGGCCGTGGCACTGGAGCAGGGGCATGGCCAGGCCCAGGGCGTGGTGGTTCTTGGAGATGACCGAGCCGGCCGGGCCGATGGTCCAGACCACGATGGCCTGGGGCGACTTGGCCGCCAGGTTGGTGAGCTGGGTCTTCATGTCCACGTCCGTGGGCTTGAACTGCTCCTCGCCCACGATCTCCAGCCCGAAGGTGGGGGCCAACTTGGCCAGCCAGCGCCGGCCGTCCTGGCCGAAGCCGTCGCCCGCGGTGAGCAGGGCCACCTTGGTCAGGCCCTTGGCCTTGAGAAAGCCCAGCACCTTGGACACGGCCACGGACGAGCGCTGCGGGGCCTTGAACACCCAGTGCGCAGTGCCGAAGTCCATGGTCCCCACCATGCCCTCCATGATGAC
Source organism: Desulfovibrionaceae bacterium UBA6814 (assembly GCA_002452635.1). GTDB lineage: Bacteria > Desulfobacterota > Desulfovibrionia > Desulfovibrionales > Desulfovibrionaceae > UBA6814. Next base: position 2,389 of record DKEU01000269.1, read on the forward strand.
CGGGTCGCCGCCCACGGTCATGATGGTGGGCACCTTGGACTCCTCCACCTGCTTCTTCACGGCCATGCCCGTGTCCGTGCGGGTGGGGCCGATGACCGCCACCACCTTGTCCACGTTCACGAACTTCTTGAAGGCCAGCACCGCCTTGGTGGGCTCGCTCTCGGTGTCGGCCACCACCAGCTCCAGGGGCCGGCCGTTGATGCCGCCGGCCTTGTTGATCTGGTCCACGGCCATCTGGGCCACCAGTTTGGTGGGCGTGCCGATGGGCGCGGCCGGGCCGGACAGGGCGAAGAACGCGCCGATCTTGATGGGCTCGGCGGCCGGCGCAGGCGCGGCCAACGCCAGGGTCAGCACCGCCCCCAACGCCAGGGAACACAGGGTCTTGCGCATGATGCCTCCTCCTTGTTCGTGCGGCCCCGGGACCTGCCTGGCCCGCGGCCGGATGTATGGTGCACGTCCCGGGACGGGACGTACCGGTCAGGGTTCTCCGCCTTTCGCGCCCAAACGCTCCAGGATGTGCCGGCCGCCCCGGCGCACGTGCCCGGCCGCGGCGCGGGCCGCGGCCTCGGGGTCCCGGGCCCGCAGGGCGGCCAGGATGGCCCGGTGCTCCTCCAGGGACCAGCACCCGGCCTCCATGCCTGTGGCCGATTCGCGGGAGATGCGCTCCACCAGCCCCTCCAGCACCTCCAGGAGCCGGATGAGCAGCTTGGAGCCCGCGGCCTGGGCCAGCAGGGCGTGGAATTCCGCGTTGAGCGCGGCCAGGGCCGCGGTGTCGCGCCGCCGGTGCGCGTCGCTGAACGCGGCGATGTTGCGCTCCAAGCCGTCCAGTTCCTCGTCGGTCGCCCGGCGGGCGGCCAGGGAGGCGGCGTAGGACTCCAAAAGGCCCCGGGTCTCCACCGCCTCCTCCACCTCGGCCGGGTCCAGGGGCTTGAGCTCGTACCCGCCCCGGGGCCGGCGGGCCAGGAGGCCCTCCTGCTCCAGGCGGTGCAGGGCCTCGCGCAGGGGAGTGCGGCTGGCCCCCATCTCCCGGGCCAGGGCCTCCTCCACCAGGCGCTCGCCCGGCGGGAAGCGGCCCTCGATGAGCATGCGCCGCAGCACCCGGGTCACCTCGCTGCCCAGGGAGGAGCGCGCCACCCGCGGGCTCATGGCTTCGCCCCCTGGTCAGGCCCGAGGAACGCCTCGCGCAGCAGCGGGTCGCAGGCGATGTCCGCCGGCGCGCCCGAGAAGCGGATGCGGCCGTTGGTCAGGATGTAGCCGCGGCTGGACACGGCCAGGGCGCCCAGGGCGTTCTGCTCCACCAGGAGCACCCCGCAGCCCGAGGCGGGCAGGCCGCGCACCACCTTGAAGATCTCCGCCGCCATCTTGGGCGACAGGCCCAGGCTGGGCTCGTCCAGGAGCAGGTAGCGGGGCCGGGCCATGAGCGCCCGGGCCATGGCCAGCATCTGCTGCTCCCCGCCCGAGAGCTTGCCCGCCTCCTGGCCCAGCCGCTCGCGCAGCGCCGGGAACAGGGCCAACATGTGCTCCAGGTCCTCGGCCACCGCGGCCCGCTGGCCGGCGCGCAGGCGCAGGTACGCGCCCATCTCCAGGTTCTCGCGCACCGTGAGCGGGGCGAAGACCTGGCGGCCCTCCGGGGCCTGCACCACGCCGGCCCGGACCCGGGCCGCCGCGCCCTTGGGCGCGGGCGCGCCGTCCAGGAGCACCTGGCCCGAGGCCGGCTTGAGCAGCCCGGACAGGATGTTGAGGAGCGTGGTCTTGCCTGCGCCGTTCATGCCCAGCAGGCTGGTGACCTCGCCCGGGGCCACGGTGAGGCTCACGTCCTCCAGGGCGTGGGCCAGGCCGTAGCGGAAATGCATGTTGCGGACCTCAAGCACAGAGACCGAACTCCTCGCCGCCCCCCAGGTAGGCGGCCACCACCTCGGGGTGGCGCTGCACCTCGGCGGGCGTCCCCGACGCGATGGTGCGGCCCGAACACAGGGCCACCACCGTGTCGCTCACCCGCATCACCAGGCTCATGTCGTGCTCCACCAGCACCAGGCCGACCCCGCGGTCCCTGACCTTCAGGATGAGGTCGGCCATGACCCGGGTCTCGGCCGGGTTCAGGCCGGCCACGGGCTCGTCCAGCAGGATCATCTTCGGGTCGCTCACCAGGGCGCGGGCCAGGGCCAGGCGCTTCTGGTCGCCGTAGGGCAGGGCCCCGGCGGGCTTGCCCGCGGCCCGGGCCAGGCCCACCTCGGCCAGGACGGCCATGGCCTTCTCGGCCAGGGCGCGCTCCTCCCGGCGCAGCACCGGGAAGCGCAGCATGGCCGCCAGGAAGCCCCGGCGCATGCGGCCGTGCAGGCCCACCATCACGTTCTCCAGCACGTTCATCCGGTTGAACATGCGCAGGTGCTGGAAGGTCCGGGCCAGGCCCAGGCCCATGATGCGGTGCGCGGGCAGGCCGAGCAAGGCGCAGCCGCCGAAGCCGGCCTGGCCCTGGTCGGGCTGGGCGAATCCGCTCACGCAGTTGATGAGGGTGGTCTTGCCCGCGCCGTTGGGGCCGATGAGCGCGGTGATCTTCCCGGCCTCGGCCGCGAAGTCCACGCTGTCCAGGGCCGCCACCCCGCCGAAGGAGATGGACAGGCCGCGCACGTCGAGCAGGGCGCTCATTCGGATCCCCTCGTCTCTTCCAGGGGCGGGCGGATGCCGCCGAAGCCGCGGCGCACCAGCGATTCCTCCAGCCGACCCACCAGGCCCTGGGGCAGGAACATGAGCAGCAGGAGCAGCACCCCGCCGAAGATGAGGTCCTGGTATTCCTGGAACACGTGCAGGAGCTGGGGCAGGGGGGTGAGGAACGCGGCCCCGAACAGCCCGCCCCACAGGGAGCCCATGCCGCCCACCAGGCACATGGTGACCAGCTCCACGGACTTGAAGATGTCGAAGGTCTTGGGGGTCACGATGCCGAAGTAGTGGGCGTACAATGCCCCGGCCACCGCGGCGTAGCCCGCCGAGAGCACGAAGATGCGGATCTTGTAGGAGGCCACCGGCACCCCGCAGGCCAGGGCCGCCTGGGGCGAGTCGTGCAGGGCGCGCAGGCCGCGGCCCACGTGGGAGTGGGCCAGGTTGCGGGCCGGCACCAGGCCGAGCAGGGCCAGGCCCCAGGCCAGCCAGTAGAACTTGAGGTCCGTGTCCAGGGCCAGGCCGCCCAGGGACAGGGGCGGGATGCCGAAGTACCCGCTGGACCCGCCGGTCACGTCCTCCATCTGCACCAGGAGCACGGTGACGATGATGTTGAAGCCCAGGGTGGCCATGACCAGGTAGTTGCCGGACAGGCGCAGCACCGGCACGCCGATGACCAGCGCCACCAGGCACACGAAGCCCACCGCGATGGGCAGGGACAGCAGGGGGGGCAGGCCGTAGCCCGCGGACAGGATGCCCGACACGTAGGCCCCCAGGCCGAAGAACGCGGCGTGGCCCAGGCTGATCTGGCCCGCGAACCCGATGAGCAGGTTGAGGCCGGTCACCGCCAGCACGTGCAGGGCCGTGAGGTTGAGCACGCCCAGGTAGTACGGATTGGTCACCACCAGGGGCAGCAGGGCCACCACCCCGGCCAGGGGGAAGAGCCCGGCCATGAACCGCTTGGCCTGGATGGAGGGGCTCACCGTTGGCCCTCCTTGGACCCGAACAGGCCCTGCGGCCGCAGGAAGAGCACGGCCAGGAGCACCACGAAGGCGATCACGTCCTTGTAGGCGCTGGAGAGCAGGCCCGCGCCCAGGCTCTCCATGAGCCCCAGGCCCAGGCCCCCGGCCACGGCCCCCACGAAGCAGCCGTAGCCGCCCAGCACCGCGGCCGCGAAGCCCTTGAGCCCCATGAGCAGGCCCACGTCGTAGGACAGGGAGGTGATGGGGGTGATGAGCACCCCGGCCAGGGCCCCCAGCCCGCCGGCCAGGGCGAAGGACAGGGTGGCCAGGCCCCGGGTGTCGATGCCCATGAGGGCCGCGGCCCGGGGATTGGCGGCCATGGCCCGCATGGCCTTGCCCACGGTGGTGCGGCCGAAGAACAGGGACAGGGCCAGGATGGCCAGCAGGGTCACGCCCACCACCCAGAGGTTCTGGGGGGTGAAGGCCGCGCCCGCCACCTTGAGCGGGACCTCGTGGCTCCAGGGGGGCAGGGCCAGGGCCTGCTTGCCCCACAGGTGCTTCATGCCGCCGCGCAAGAGGATGCTGGCCGCCACGGTGATGAAGATGAGCACCATGATCTCCCGGCTCTTGGCCGGGCGCAGACACAGGCGCTCCACGGCCGCGCCGGCCAGGGCGGCTCCGGCCAGGGCCAGGAGCAGGGCGGGGACAAGCGGCAGGCCCGCGGCCGCGAGCAGGGAGTACATGATCAGCCCGCCCAGGCTCAGGAAGTCGCCCTGGGCGAAGTTCACCACCCGGGTGGCGTTGTAGACCAGGTTGTAGCCCAGGGCCACCAGGGCGTACACCGCGCCGGTGGTCAGGCCGCTGATGGCGTATTGGAGCAGGGCGGAGCCGGAGGGCATGGGTCGGGCGGTCTCCTACTGACCGGGCCGGCCGGCAGGGTGGTGGAGTTGCCGGGCGGCGGGATGCCGGCCCGGCGGCCGGAGGGGCGTTTTGTATACTGTATACAAAACCCCGTCAACGGGCATCCGGGTGAAAAAAAAGACGCCCCGGGGCCGGGGCGTCGCAAGGGCGGCGGTCCGTGGGGTGCGGACCGGGATGGGGAACTAGTCGAGCTTTTCGAAGAATTCCTTTTCCGCGCCACACTTGGGGCAGACCCAGTCGTCGGGCAGGTTGTCCCAGGGGGTGCCGGGGGCCACGCCGTGTTCGGTGTCGCCCTCGGCCGGGTCGTAGACATAGCCGCAGGGGCATTCCCATTTGTCCATGAGGTCCTCCATCAGGGTTGGTCTGGATTTATGCAATATACGGGTTTTTTCCGGATTGGCAACGCGTCGGTTCCGCAAGGGGCTCAAGCTTTTCCCCGCCGCGCCGATGAGACGGGAAGGAGGACCGCATGCTCACGGCCGCCATGGCGCTGCTCCGGGGCAGACCCCGGGTCTGGGAGCTCCTGGGCGTCTCCCGCCGGCTCTACGAACTGGCCCGGCCCTGGGAGGCCGCGGGCCTGTCCCGCCGCCGCTACGAGCGGCTCATGCTGGGCCTGTCCCCGGAGGAACTGCGCCGGGTGGTCCGGCGAGGGCCGAAGGAGTAGGGCCGCCAGGGTGTTGCCGCGGATTTCCTCCGTGCTATACTTCCGGCCCACGTCGGACCGGAGGCCCCATGGCGCGGATGCTGCGACTCCTCATCTCCCTCGCATTCCTGGCGTGCAGCGGTTGCGCCGCCTCGCCCGCAACCTGGCTGCACACCTGGGGCCTGGACCCCGGGCCGCGCCCCGGGGACTTCACGGTCTGCACCGCGTTTTCCTGCGCGGCCACTGCCCGGACCTTCCTGGAGCCGGAGGAATGGTCCCGGGTGCGGGACCTGTTCGAACCGCCGCCCGGGGACGCCGCGGACGAGCGCGTGGCCGCGGCCCGGGCCGTGGGGCTCCTGGAGGCGCTGGCGGGGGCCCGGGTGGGTACGGCCGGGGACCGGCCCCGGGACGATGTGGGCGGGGAGGACGCGGGGCAGTTGGACTGCATCGCCGAGGCGGCCAACACCACGGTGTACCTGCTGCTCTTGGCCCGGGAGGGGCTCCTGCCCCGGCACCGGGTGGCCACCCCGGCGCACCGGGGCGTGCTGGTGGTGCTGTCGCACAGCACCGCGGTGCTGGAAGAGGAGGGTGGGGCGGCCTATGCCGTGGATTCCTGGTACGGGGCGGGCGGGGAGGCGGCCCGGGTCTGGCCCCTGGCGGCCTGGATGGCGCGGGACACCGCGGGGGAACTGACCGGAGCGCCGCCCATCAGGCCGGAGTCCGGGGCGCGGCTGGTTCCCTAGCGGCGATACGGACGCACCACCCGGCAAAGCGGAACAGTGGAGTGTGTATCCCCCAAATAGGGGGGCGCGGCGCTAGAAGCAGGGGATGTCGCAGGTGGGTTCGCAGCCGCCGTCCTGGCACTCCTCGGCCATGCGCCGCATGGCCGAGGCGCTGGCGAACAGGCGGCGGGACGCGCCGCACTCGGGGCAGCACCAGTCCTCGGGCAGGCAGGCGAAATCCTGGCCCGGAGCCAAGGACAGGCGGGGCTCACCCTTGGCCGGGTCATAGCAGTAGCCGCAGAAGTTGCAGGAATAGGTCTCCATGGTCCCTCCAGGATGGCGTCGCTCGTCCCGACTATAGCCCCGGATCCGGAAATGGCAAGGTCCGCGGGTCAGGCCACCACGTAGATGACGCCGCCCACCCGCATCTCCTTGGGGATGTTGTCCGGACCGGTGATGAAGGGCACTTCGCCGCCGGGCTCCACCTGCACGTAGCCGGACGGGCCGGGCACGATGTTGTCCGGCGGGACCGGGGTGGCCTGGCCGGCCGGGGTGGCCACGATCTTGTCCGGAGGCACCGGGATTCCGGGGCCGGCCGGGGTGGCGACGATGAGGTCTGTCAATTCCATAATTCGAAAAATACGCCTCGCCAGCCCGGACGTCAAATCCGGCCCGTTCGAATTCCTGGAACTATATCCCGGGTTTCCTTGATGACATCCGTTGCCGGGGTTGTTATTGTTGAGGTGAAGCGCAGCCCTGCGCCCCGGCGGGTGGTGGAGCAGGCTGCGCACAAGGAGGCACCCATGTCCCTGGTCAAGAAGATACTCTGTGCTGTGGACTTTTCCGAAGCCACCCCCGTGGTGGCCAAGTGGGCCGCTGAACAGGCCCGCAACTCCGGGGCGGAACTGCTGGTCATGTACGTGGTTCCCGACCTGGGGCGGTACTCCAACTTCCACATCCGCAACGACCGCATCGAGGACATGGTCCAGTCCATCCTGGACGGCGCGCGGCAGAACATGGAGGATTGCCTGGCCAAGCATTTCCCGGATATCGAGGCCCAGGGCCTGCTGGCCACGGGCTACGCCCCGGAGGAGATCCTCAAGGCGTCCCAGGAGCACGACTGCGACCTCATCGTCATGGGCACCCACGGCCGCAAGGGCATTGACCGCATCATCTTCGGCTCGGTGGCCGAGAAGGTGGTCAAGACCTCGCCGGTCCCGGTGCTCACCATCCGCCCGTACGGGGTGTCCTCGCCCAAGGGGCGTGTCGCCTAGGAGGATTGCATGTCGGCCGAGCCCATGCCGGAACTGCGCCTGCTGGTCACCGTGAGCGGTGATGTCGCTGCCCTGTGGGGAGCGCGTTTCGTGGGCGACTTCCTGGATCGCAAGGATTCTGCGCAGCTCACCCTCTGGCACATGGTTCCCCGGCCGGCGCCGGCCGGGGCCCCGGACCCCTCCCTGGAGGCCGAGGCCGCCCGGCGCGGGGCCGAACTGCGCGAGGAGGGGGCCCAGGCCCTGGCCCAGGCCGCGGACGTGCTGGCCGGGCTGGGCTTCCCCATGGACCGGGTCTCCACCAAGGTCTCCTTTTCCGCAGGGCAGAAACTCGAGGAGCTCCTGGCCGAGGCCGGCAAGGGCGGTTTCGACGCCGTTATCCTGGGCCGGCGCGGCCTGGCCTGGTACGAGGCCCTGTTCACGGACAGCCTGACCCGGGACATGCTCCTCTTGTCCGTGGCCACCCCGGTGTGGGTCTGCCGCGAACCCGAGCCCGGCCGGCGCGGGGTGCTCCTGTGCCTGGACGGCTCGGCCCCCAGCCTGCGCATGGCCCGGCACGTGGCCCGGGTGGTGGCTGGCGAGGACCGGCACCCGGTGACCCTGTTCCGGGTGCGCACGCACGGGGAACTGGGGCAGGAGCCGCAGGACGCCCTGGCCGCCGGGCAGGACATCCTGCTGGCCGAAGGGCTGGACAAATCCCGCATCCAGTATCTGTACGTGGAGGACAGCGACGTGCCCCGGGCCATCCTGCGCCAGGCCGCCGAAGGCCGGTACGCGGCCGTGGCGGTGGGCTGCACCGGCGTGGGCCGGGGCAGCCTGGGCGGCATCTTCGCCGGTTCGGTGAGCCAGGCCCTGCTCAAGGCCCTCAAGGGCGCGGCCCTGTGGGTGAGCCACTGAGCAATCCTGGACCAGACACGGAACAGGGCCGGATCCTTTGGGAACCGGCCCTTTTTTCATACCACGTTGCGAGCAAAACCCGTCCTGGGTTTTGCTCGCAACGGCCAGGCGAAAACGCGGTTTCGCCCGGCCTCGCATGGGCTTCGCCCATGGCGCGCCGTCCTGGCGCGCGATACCAAGGTGCGTTCTTCGAACGCACCTTGGTATCGAGGGGCCCTAGTCCCGGTCCAGGACCGCGGCCAGGGCGGCGGTGAGCTCCTCCAGCTCCACCGGCTTGGAGATGTACCCGTCCATGCCTGCGGCCAGGAACTTCTCCCGGTCCCCGGGCAGGGAGTGGGCGGTCATGGCCAGGACGGGGACGGCGGGCTTGACCCTGCCGGCGCGGATGGCCCGGGTGGCCTCCAGGCCGTCCATCTCCGGCANNAGCGGTTGCCCAGCCAACCGGCGAGTACGGCGTAGAACTGTTCAGGATCAAGGGGTTTGGTGACATGGTCGTTCATCCCTGCCGCCAGGCTCTTTTCCCGGTCCCCGGCCATGGCGTGGGCGGTCATGGCGATAATCGGCAGGTTGCGCAGAGCGTGGTTGAAGGCGGCCCGATCGCGGATCTGTCGGGTGCATTCCAGGCCGTCCATCTCCGGCATCTGGATGTCCATGATGACGCAGTCGTACTCCTCCCGGGCCAGCTTCTCCAGCACCTGCCGGCCGTTCTCCGCGCCGGCCACCACGCAGCCCAGGTGCTCCAGGAAGCGGGTGGTGGCGAAGCGGTTGACCCGGTCGTCCTCGGCCAGGAGAACCCGCAGCCCGTCCAGGGAGATGTCCTTGCCTTGGCGCCCGCCGCGCTTGCGGGCACGGGCCGGCACGGCCAGCCCGCAACGCAGGGTGAAGTGCATGGTGGTCCCTGCCCCGGCCGTGCTCTCCACGCTGATGGCGCCGCCCATGAGCTGCACCATCTGGCGCACTATGCCCAACCCGATGCCCGTGCCGTGATACTTGCGGCGCAGGGAGCTGTCCGCCTGGGTGAAGGGCTCGAACACCACGCCCAGTTTGTCCTCCGGTATGCCGATGCCGGTGTCGGCCACGCTTATGAGCAGGAGCCCCTCGCCGGGCGCGGGAGAGTGGGGCAGCAGGCAGACGTCGATGGCCACCGAGCCCTGCTCGGTGAACTTCATGGAATTGCCCACCAGGTTGAAGAGCACTTGGCGCAGCCGGTCCGGGTCGGCCATGACCGTGGCCGGCACGTTTTCGTGGGTGCGGGCCTGCAGGGACAGGCCCTTTTCCGAGGCCTCGTAGCGGAAGGCTCGCTGCACGGAGTCCACCAGGCGCCCGATGGACACCGGCTCCCGCTCGATGCGGATCTTGCCTGCCTCCAACTGCACGAAGGAGAGGATGTCGTTGATGATGGTGAGC
>DKEU01000269.1:11927-14068 GCA_002452635.1 Desulfovibrionaceae bacterium UBA6814
AGCGGGGTGCGCAATTCGTGGCTCATGTTGGCCAGGAAGTCGCCCTTGGCCTTGTTGGCGGTTTCGGCCGCCTCCTTGGCCAGGGTCAGCGCCCGCTCGTAGGCCTGGCGTTCGCTGATGTCGTGCATGAAGACCAAAGCGCCTTTGTGGTGCATGAAGGAAGTGGGGGTTCCAATGGTCTCGGTATGTACCGGCGTGCCGTCCATCTTCAGAAATACCATGGTGCGCCGGGGAGGAGACTTGCGCTCCTCGTTGAGCATGCGGATGCGCTCTCTGGCCAGGTCGCGGTAGTCGGGATGCACCCGGTCCAGGATCGGGGCGCCCAGCAGGTCGGCCGGGGACTTGGCGCCCAGGAGCTGCACCGCGGCCTCGTTCAGATACACGAACGCGCCCTGGGTCTGCACGAAGATGGCTTCGGGCGCGTACTCCACCAGGGTGCGGAACCGGTTTTCGCTCTCGCGCAGGGCCTCTTCGGCTTTCTCCCTTTCGGTGATGTCGTGCACAATGGAGAAGAGCAGGGGACGGCCGGCCACGTCCAGGCGCGAGGAGTACACCTCCACGGTGCGCAGCTCGCCGCTCTTGAGCCGGTGCGGGAAGATGAAATGGGTGCGGGTTCTGGCCTTGGCCTGCTCCCGGTAGGCGGCCACCTCCTCCGGAGGGAGCAGGTTGATGTCCCCCACGTGCATGGCCAGCAGTTCCTCCCTGCTGTAGCCGTAGAACCGGGAGGCGCTGGCGTTGGCGTCCACGAGCCGGCCGGTGTCCGGGTCCACCAGCAGGAACGGGGCCTGGTGGTTGTCGAACAGGGTGCGGAACCGCTCCTCGCTCTTGCGCAGGGCCTCCAGGGCGTTCTGGCGTTCGGTGATGTCCAGGCCGTAGATGTTCACGTACCCTTCGTCCGGGATGACGCTCACGTCCATGGCGAGGGTCCGTTTCCCGATCCTGACCTCGAAGCGTTGCGCCTGGCCGGTGACGAAGGCCTGGTTCACGGGATGGGCGTACGGCCCGGGCAGGGGCTTGCCCACCGCGCCCGAGCAGTGGGCCAGGAAATCCCGGCTGGCCGGGTTGGCGTGGGTGACCACGAAGTCCCGGCCCACCCGCAGCACCGGATTGGGATTCTCGCTGGGGAAGCGGGCCAGGTTGCGTATCTCACGTTCGGTCTGCTTGCGCTCGGTTATGTCTTCGCTGAAGATGATGATGCCGCCCACTTGACCAGTTGCCCTGCGCCAAGGCTGAACCTCCCACCGCAACCATTGCTCGGTGCCGTCCTGGCGTTGGAGGACATCCTCTTCGCCCCGTTCCGAGGCCCCGGCCAGGCAGCGCCGGTGCACCTGCCTGATGTGTTCGGACAACTCGGGGAACACCTCGTAATGGCTCGCCCCGAGCAGATTCCGCCCCTCAAGGCGATAGTCCTCTATCCAGCGCCGGCTGACCGCCAGATAGCGCATCCGGGTGTCGAACATGGCGATAGCGGCCGGGGCGTGTTCCACGAAGATGCGCAATTGCTCATCCCGTTCGCGGAGGTCGGCCTCGACCTGTGTGCGGTCGGTCATGTCTATGGACGGCATGTCCCAGCCCGCCGCGGAAACCGTGGTCGGCTTTTTTCGGTTGGTTCGGGCTCCGGCCTTCGGCGAGGCGTTACCGGAGGCGGGAGTTCGGGATGGGGGCATATGGTGCGAAATCCCAGCGGGCCGTCAAAAAGGGCTATGGGTTGCAATTGGATTTGAACATTCATTTGATTGTATTTGGCATATCGTAAAACCATGGTTGGAGCAAGGGCGTCCTGAAGAATGGCGCTGCCCGCAGGAAATGAAAAAAGGCCCGGTCATGGACCGGGCCTCGGGGGACATGCAAGGGGGGTGGTGGAGGGAACGCCGACCTACCGCAAAACAGTCTCAAAGCCCGCGCTCCTCGTAACGCCTTGATAATATGCGCCGAAGTCATCTCACACAACCATTTTCCGCCAACCAGACCAGAGAAACGATTTTCTACCCTGATTTCCCGGCACCGGACGAGGGTGACGGGTTTGCAGTAAAAACGGATACCTGGCGTCGAGCCGCAACAACTTCGAATCCGGTTTTCGGACGCCGGTTCGGTTCCCATAACCGAATCGAATTGACCTACCTGCCCGGCAGTTCCGTGCC
>DKEU01000105.1:0-20173 GCA_002452635.1 Desulfovibrionaceae bacterium UBA6814
AGGGCCTGGGGCGTGGGGCCTTCCAACTCCAGGCCGTGGCGGGCGTGGAGCAGGGCCAGATGGGCGGCCGCGCCGTCGGCCGCGGGGTTGAGGGCCAGGGTGCGGGCCAGGGCCTGGTGGAAGGCCGCGCCGCCCGCGTCGGTGCCCACGGCCTGGGCCAGGCGTTCGGCCGCGGCCAGGGCGTCCCCGGGCCGGCCCAGGCGCAGCAGGGCCTGGGCCCGGGCCAGGGCCGCTTCGTGGTGCGCGGGCGCGGCGGCCAGGCAGCGGTCCAGGTCGGGCAGGGCGTCGGGAAAACGATTCTGGGCCTGGCGCAGCAGGCCGCGGGCGCAGAAGGCCTCGTCCAGGCCGGGGTCCAGGGCCAGGGCCGCGGTGAGGTCGGCCGCGGCCTGCTCCAGGAAGCCCAGGCCGGCCATGGCCTGGCCGCGGCCGAGCAGGGCCAGGGGGTTGGCCGGGTCCAGGGCCAGGGCCGTGCCGAAGTCCGCCGCGGCCTCGGGCAGGCTGCCCCGGGCCAGGAGCAGCCGGCCGCGGCCGGCGAGGGCCACGGCCAGGCGGGGGTCCAGGGCCAGGGCCGCGGAGTAGTCGGCCACCGCGCCGTCCGGGTCCCCGGCCGCGGTCTTGGCCACCGCGCGCAGGACCAAGGACAGGGGATCGGCCGGGGTGAGGCCCACCAGGGCGTCCAGGTCGCGGGTGGCCTCGGCGGCCCGCTGCTGGTCCAGGCGCAGGGCCGCGCGCTGGCGCAGGGCCTCGGCCGGGTCCGCGGCCAGCTCGATGGCCCGGGACAGGTCGTCCTCGGCCCCGGGAAGCCCCTGGGCGCGGCGCAGCTTGCCCCGGGTCAGCAGCAAGTCGGCCCGCTCCGGAGCCAGGGCCAGGGCCGCGCTCAAGTCGGCCTCGGCCAGCAGGGGCAGGTTCTGGGCCTGGCGCACGTCGACGCGCTGGATCAGGGCGGCCAGGTCCGCGGGATTCTTGGCCAGGACGTGGTCCAGATCACCCACGGCCTGGTCCAGCACGCCCAGGCGGGCCAGGGCCGCGGCGCGGGCCTTGAGGGCGCGGGAGTTGCCCGGGGCCAGGCGCAGGGCCGCGGAGTAGTCCTGCACCGCCTCCTCCAGCCGGCCCAGCTCGGCCAGGGCCTCGGCCCGGTGGTAATACGCGCCTGCGAAGCGGGGCCGCAGCCGGGCCAGGCGGATGAAGTCCGCCAGGGCCTCGGCCGGGCGGCCCAGGCGCAAGAGGGCCTGGCCGCGGTAGAACAGGCTGCGGGAGTCGCCCGGGTCCAGGCGCAGGGCGCGGGCGAGGTCGGCCACGGCCTGGGCGTAGTGCTTGGCCTCGTAGGCCTCCTTGCCGCGCTGGGCAAAGGGGTTGAGGTCGGGCGCGGCCGCGCCCGGCTCCGGGGCCTCGGCCTCCATCTCGGCCTCCTCCCGCGCCGCGGCCGCGGCCGCGGCGGGCGCGGAAGCCGGAGCGGTCTCCGCCGGCCGCCGGGCGCACCCGGCCACGGCCAGCAGCGCCGCCACACAGAGCCAAAGAACCAGGCCGCGCCTGGAGAGGTACGCACACATGGTGCGGCGTTATACCCGGGGGCCGGCCGGGGGGGCAAGGGCGAGGAGGGGGCGTGGGCGAGCAAACCGTCCCGGTTGATGAAAAAAGTTTTTCACATTATCCGGCATCCATGATATCAGCCCTGCTATTGCCATGGATTCGCAAACTGTTTCACGCGATTGACGGGCGGGCTGCAGCATGCCGGTGAAGGTTCGCTTTCTCTTGGAAACCAAGGTGATGGATATAGCCGGGATCCGGCGCTGGCTGCGCCAGGACGGGAAGGTCCTGCCCAACGATCCGTCCACCCTCGCCATCCTCCCCCTGTTCTTGGCCAATTGGAACCAGACCTACGGGTTCCTGCGCCAGGACGCCTTTCTCGAACACTTGGCCATGTACGTGGAGCAGACCGAGCTCTTGCGCGGAATCCGGGACCTGGGCGACCGGATCCTCCACGACTATCCGCCGCACATCTACCTCTACGTGGGCCTGGGCCGCAGCCCGGCCCCGCTGATGGCCTATTTCCAGAGCATCCGGGTGCGCTGCCTCAGCATTCCCCTGTCCAACTTCCGGCCGCGCAACGTGGAGTGGTCCGTCACCGATGAACTGCTGGTGGGCCCCTTCGGCGCTCCCAACGCACGCCTCACCGCCTTGCAGCAACTGACCCTCTTCCTCCATTTCCGGCGCTTCATCCCGGCCCGTCCGGTCCGGCCCCGCATCCTGCTCATCGACTACTGCCAGAGCGGCGGCTCCCTGCTGGCCGGCCTGGAGCAGCTCCAGCAGTTTCTCGACTTCGACGGCTATGGGGACATCGCGGTGCACGCCCTGGCCATCTGCCGGGACAGCGACGAACCCCGGGTGAGCTGGGTGGGGCGAGCGCTGGGGACCATCCGGAGCAGGCTCCGGCATCCGGTGGACTGGTGGAGCTACAGCGAGACGCGGCGACGGCTCGCGGCCCGCTGGCACGTGATGGCCATCGCCGCCTTCGGGGTCGCGCACACCCGGCGGCAGGACCTGGTCATGGCCGCGCTCTCCGGGCAGCGTTTCGACGCCCTGGCCGAATTCGGCTCCTTCGCCATCCTGAGCGGCCACGCCGCGCTGGTGCGCTACACCGGCATCCCCGGCGTGACCGCGGGCTACACCGCGCTCCAGGAAGAGTTGAGGAACGCCCGCTAGGTCACCGCCCGGGCCGCGCCCGGCCGGCGGCCGGCCGAGGGGCACGGAGGGTTGACCGCCTCGCCCGTCTTGTGCATATCTGATACCCTGATAATATCAGCCCGCCCTATTCCCCCGACCATGCGCCACCTGTACCGCGGGCTCCCCAAACCAGGAGGTGCGTATGGCCGCCATTGCCCGCCGTCTCGCTGTTCTTGCCCTGTCCCTGGCCGTCTTGGCCCCTGCCCTCTGTCTCCCCGGGTACGCCCGTGCGACCGCCGGCCAGGAGTGGGCGGGCAAGTACGAGAACGGAATTCCCATCAGCCGGGAGGAATTGCTCGAAATCATCCACCACCATGAGCTCTGGGCCGCGTCGGACAGTTCGAAGGCGAATCGCGACGTGTACATCGAACGCTATATGAAATGGATACTCTTGCATGGGGCCAGCGAAGAAGATGAAATGGAAGATGCATATGACACATGGATCCAGACGATATGCGCCGAAGGGGAACGGGCCAATTTCAGCTTCACGAATCTATCCGGAGTCGATCTATCCGGCAGAGTACTGACAGGGGCCGATTTTACACAAGTACAATTACAAAATTCCAACCTTTACAAAGCTCATCTCTACAGTTCAAGGTTGAGCAATGTCAACTTTCATAATGCAAGAATGAGCCATATAAACTTATCATACTCGCATCTTGAAGATGTCCAGATGAAAAACACCAGACTTATGGGAGCGAAGTTCAACAGCAGCCTTTTAGTTGGCACGCAGATGACAGATGCCATCCTGGAAGAAGCGGACTTTTCCGATGCCTGGATCATCGCCTGCAAATTCGATGGCGCGGACCTGACGCATGCGACCATTTCCAATGCCAAATTTTACGACGTATGGCTCAATGGAACAATCTACGCGCCCTTCGGTGAACCGGACAAGACCTACCTCAGCGAGCTCAAGGGACTCTCCGAGATGCGATGCGACACGTCGCTGCTCTCCGGGCCCACCAAGCTCCGCAACGCCCTGCGCGAGGCGGGATTGCGGGAATCGGAGCGGGAGGTCACGTACGCCATCGAGCGGGCCAGGACCGCGGTCGCGCCCTTCTGGGAGAAGTGGTTCCGGACCGTGCTGTTCGACTGGCCCAGCGCCTACGGCATGAAGCCCGGCCGGTCCCTGTGGATCATGTGGGGATTCCTGCTGGCCTTCATCCCGTTCTACTGGCTGGCCCTGTGGCAGGGCTGGGGGCAGAGGCCGGCCCCTGCCGGCGGCGCTCCGGCCCGGAAGACCCGGCCCTTGCCCCGGGCCCTGGCCTTGGCCGCAGTCCTGAGCCTGGCCGGGGCCGGCCTGTACGTCGGGCTGGACGCCCTCATGGGCATGCCCCTCAACCGGGACAACTGGCATCCTGCGGCCATCCTGCTCGGGCTCCTCTTTCCGGCCTACGGCCTGGCCCTGTGGCGCGCCGGTTGTTCGAACCGCAAGACAGGCTGGCCCCCGCTCCCTCATCCGGAACTGCCCGCTCCCCCCTCCCTGTTCCGGGTCATCCCAGGCGCGCTGCTCCCGGGGCTGGCCTCGGCCGCGCTCTTCGTCTTCCCGGCCTGCGAGTGCGTGGACGGCGGTTGGCCGGTGCGGGCGCGGGTGCTGTGCATCTTCTTCCTGGCCGTCCAACCGGTGTTCTGGGTGGCCCTGTGCCGCCGGGGATGCGGAGACGGCATCCACCAGGACTGGTCCAAGACGCGGATGCGCCTGGACCTGGGCGGCGCGGCCCCCGTGCTCCTGCAGCGCCCCTTCCTGCCGGCCGGGGCCTGGGCCGCGTACTTCAGCCTGCTGTCCGCCTTCAACCTGGGATTCCGGGAAATCAACGTGGGGAACTGGATCGCGCGGATCCAGCCGCGGGAATTCGGACTCCGGGCCTCGGGTTGGGTCCGCTTCGTGTCCGGGGCGCAATCCCTGCTCAGCTTCTACCTCCTGGCCCTGTGGGTGCTCACCTATTTCGGCCGGCCCTTCGAGTAGGCGCAAGGCGGCCCGCCCGGGGTGAGCCGGGCGGGCCGAGGGGCGGGCCGAAACGGCCCGGGGGGTGGGCAAAGGAGCGGCGCTAACAGTCCGTGGCCGCGGCGTAGGCGTCCTGGGCCTTCAGATGGGTGTAGCAGGCGGCCAGGACGTTGGGCTCGGCCAGGTCCCACTCGAAGGCGCCGGAGCCGCGGTCCAGGGGGTTCTTGGCCGCGGCGCGGGCCGCGGCGTCCAGGTACACCTCCGCGCTGTAGCGCACGAACTGGCGCTCGTCGCGGGGCTGCTCCGGGTCGGGCTCCACGTTGGCCTTGTAGGTCTCGGCCGTGGCCACCTTGATGTAGGCCGCGGACACGGCCAGGCCGCCGTAGGTGTTCAGGGTCAGGAAACAGGTGATGGCCATGGTGATTCTCCTTTTAGGCTGCGTTGTTGATGAGGCAGGCCTTTGAGGCCATGAACTGGTATCCGTATGCGGCGTCGAGACGATACGAGTCCTCGCCGAATACATGCGTATCCGAATATGCCGCCCCCGAGGGATTAAGCTGGTTCAAGTTGCAGGTGACAGAGATACGATTGGTTGATGCGAAGTCAGACCACTTCGTAGGAACGGCAGACGGAGACGTAACAAATCCGGCACGTAAATACGTTCCGTCTGACCAAACCATCAATATGACAGTCCCCGTAGCCGGGACGGCGCTGGGGGTATACGTAGTAACAGCATCGCACACAGTAGCGCCATTATGACCCACTGTTAAGCCGAGGCGATGCGCAGAATCCACCATTACTAAAACCTTGTCGTACACATCGATGCGGGCGTACAAAGGAAACCACGTCTCGTCATTGGTGTCGTGCAGTACCCACCCAAACGTCCACGTGTTCCTGTTACGGATTATCGCGTTCAGGAACGCTTCCGTGGCAGTAAGGTACCCAATGTTAAACTCTCGCGACGGAGGACTACCTGCCGCAGCGAGTATGTTCCCACCACATGTGAGCGTCAGGTCTGAACTAGAGAAGCCTCCGCCCACACCGACCTCGTTACTGTTGGCCGTAGACGCATCAAGAGAGCACGTGAACGTGTTGCTGTCTGACGTGAAGAAGTACGCAGGGGCGAACGTCATCTGGTTCAACTGGGTCCACATGCTCTGATACAGGGAGCCGTAGATGAGGCCGCCCTGCGAAACCGCCGCCTGCCTCGTGCCGGGCTTGTTGGTCGAGGCGTCCCAGGCCCGCTGGTACGCCGCAATGAGGTTGTTGTGCGCCGCTGCCCCCACGAGGTTGCCGGCGACAAAATTCCCGGCCACATACGGGCTGGCCGTGACCCCGGCCTCGGCGCACTTGGCGTTGATGAGCGTCGTCAGGTTGCCGATGTCCGCAGCGTAGATGAGGTCGCCGGAATCGAAGGAGCCGGAGTCGGTCATGGCCCCCTCCTAGGCGTACCGGGCGCTGGTGGCGGTGCCGTTGAACAGGGCGGCCGCCAGGTTGCCCGAGGCGTCGCGCTGCGCGATGGTGCCCGCCGTGGCCGCGGTGGCCGGCTGCATGCCGTCCAGCTTGTCCGCGTCGGCGGCCTTCGCAGCGGTCCCCAGCTTGCCGTCCAGGGCGGTTTGCAGCCCGGTCACGCCCGCGATGGCGTGGCCGTGGTTCTCGCGGGCCAGGGGCGCGCCGCCCAGGGTGGCGCCGTCGTGCACCACCAGGGTCTGCTTGTCGGTGTCCACGGTGATCTCGCCAGCCTTGCCGACGAAGGCCGCGTGCTCGGCGGTGGTGCCCCGCCGGCGCTGGATTGCCTTGCTCATCAGACCAGTCCTCCATAGTCGTAGGTTTCTCCCTCGGGTTCGGTCACGAGTCCGAAATCGCCCACCACGGCCCCGGCCAGGGCGGCCCAGCCCGCGGCCTCGGCCGCGGACAGGGCCGCGGCGTCGCGGGCGGACAGGGCCGCGGCCGCGGCGGGAACTGCCGCGTCGGCCGCGGCCTGGGCCGTGGCCGCGGCGGGCACGGCCGCGTCGCGGGCCGCCACGGCCGAGGCGGAAGCGGCCTGAGCCTGGTCCCGGACGATTTCCGCAACGTCCTGGGCCGCGTCCGCGGCATCGGCGGACACGCCGGCATGGAGCTCGGCCAGCTCGGCGGCGTCCCGGGCGGCTACGGCCACGCTGCGGGCGGCCTCGGCCGCGGCCGCGGCCGCCACGGCCTGGTCCCGGGCCGCGACGGCCGTACCCAGCCAGGTTGCGGCGTCGGTGTCCCCGGATGCGGTGGCCGGCCACTGCACCGCGCGGTCCATCTGCTCCTGGAGCTGCTGGGTGATCATGGTGAGCCGGTCGTTGCCCGCCTCGATCTGGCCCGCGTCCAGGGCGTCCACGTTGTCCCAGGCCCGCTCCTGGGTCAGGGGCAGCACCCGCAGGATGTGCAGGGTCTCGCCCTCGGCCAGGACCGAATAGGCGCTTCCCGCCTTGGGGAAGGTGAGGGTCCCGCCTGCCGGGTCCCCGGCTCCGGCCAGGGTGTAGTCCGTGTCCCGGACCAGCTCCGCGTCGGCCTGGCCCGGCCGGCACAGAATGGCCTGGATGCTGTCCGCGTCCGGAAAGGGGATGTCCACCGGAAACGCGGTCGCCGCGCCGTTGCCCGCATAGGGCGGCATGCGGCTGGAAGTGCTGGTGACGGTCATGCGGCCTCCTTGCCAGGTTGGGGGTTGTCGGAATCGGGGCCGGCGAGCAGGACCGGCTCGCGGCCCCAGAGGCGCAGGGCCTCGGGGGCCAGGGCGGCGAGGAGGCGGGGGGCGTCCTCGGGGTCGCGGGTGGCGGCGGCCAGGCGGGCGGCCAGGTCGGCCAGCACCGCCGCGGCCTGGGGCTCGGACTGGGCCAGGGCGGCCAGGGCGGGCGGGGCCGCCATGGAGCCGGAAGCCGACGGCGCAGCCTGGCCGGGCGCGGCAAGGGCCGGGCCGCCCAAGGCGGGGGGTGCGCCGTCGAAGGGCTGCTGCGCCGCGCCGGTGATCTCCGGAGCCGGCGCGCAGGCGGCCGCGAGCGCCGCCGTCTTCTCGGCCGGGCACAGGGCCGGGCTCTCGGCCGCCAGGAGCAGCACCGGGCCGCGCGCGCCCAGGACCTCGGCCGCGGCCCGGTGCCGGAACCCGGCAAACCCGGCCAGGGAGGCCAAGAACTCCACCCGGCCGGCGGCGTCGCGGTCGCGCCACTCCTGGCGCAGGGCCGCGCTCTCGGCCAGGGAGAGCACCGCGGGCCGCGCCACCCCGCACCCGGCCTCCAGGTCCAGCACCGCATGGAGCAGGGCCTCGCGCTCGGCCGCCGGGTCCAGGCCCAGGGCCGCCAGCCTCCGCTCGGCCTCGGGCCGCACGAACCCGGCCGGGTCCTGGGCCAGGGCCGCAGCCTGCTCCTCCAGGGTCTCGCGGCACGCCCGGGCCAGGGGGGAGGGCCAGTCCTCGGCCGCCTCTTCCAGGGCCGCGAACCGCGCCGCCGGCGGGTCCAAGGCGGTACGGCCCAGCAGGGCGCGGGCCGCGGGCAGGGTTTCCAGGGATTTCGCCAGGTCCCGAGCCTGGGCCGCGAACCCGGGCCGGGCCGCCAGCTCCAGGGCCATGTCCTGCACGTCCGCCGGGTCGCCATTCTCCAGGGCCGCCCGGAGCGCGGCCTCGGCCCGGCGCAGCAGGTACCGGCCGCGCTCGGCCGGGAGCCGTCCGGCGTCCTCGGCCTGTCGGGCGGCCTCCTGTTCGGCCTGGGCCTGGGCCAGGGCCAGGCGCAGCGCAGCGCGCGCCGCCAGGCGCTCCCGTCCGGCCCGGTCCAGGGCCGGGAAGTCCCCGGCCTCAAGCGACCGCAGGAAGTTCGCGGGGTCCTGGTCCGCCCGGGCCGCGGCCAGGCCGGCCTGCACCCGGGCGGCCAGGCCCTGGGCCGTGCGTTCGGCCTCGGCCTGGTCCAGCACGCCCAGGGCCACGGCCTGGTCCAGGGCGGCCCGGGCGTCGCGGGACGCGGCCTCGGCGTCGCCCGGCCGGGCCGGGTGCAGGACGCGGCCGGCGGCTGCGTCCAACTCCGCGCGCAGGGCCGCGCCGGCCCGCTGCACCGCGGCGGCCAGGCCGGCCTGCTCCAGGTGCGGGCCCAGGCGCGCCAGCTCCGCCGCGAACCAGGCCCGCCAGGCGGCCAGGGCGTGGGGCCGGCCCTCCAGGGCCTCCTCGGCCGCGGCCTCCAGCCCGCCGCGCCAGTCCTCCAGCGCGTCGGCCAAGGCCTGCGGGTCCGGGAACCCGGCCGGGTCCGGGGGCTCGGCCAGGGTGGCCGCGGCCTGCGCCCGGGCGGCCCACAGGGCCGCGGCCGCATCCAGGGCCGCGGCGGCTTCGTCCGCCCGGGCTCCGGCCGCGGGCGCGTGCAGGGCCAGGGAATCGGGAAGGGTCAGGGGGATGGTGGGCATGGGCGTCTCCTTGGCGGCCGGGGCCTAGTAGTCCAGGACCATCGAGCCCATGGAGTTGAGGGAGCCCAGGGCGCCCACCCCACCCTGGAGCAGGCTCATGCCCACTCCCTTGCGGGAATTCCTGGCCGCCGCGCCGTATTTCGCGGCCTGGCCGGCGTAACCTGCGGCCCGTCGCGCGCCGGCGTCCAGGATGTCCTGGGCCTGCTGGCCGGTGAGCCAGTCCTTCTGGCTGGCGGCCAGGCTGAAGCTGTCCGCGCTGGCCAGCAGGGACTCGGCCGAGACCCCGCCCACCCGGGCGCGGGCCAGTTCCTGCCGGTAGTTCCGGCGCTCCTTCGCCTTTTCCATGTCCCGCTGCCGCTGGACCAGCTCGGCATTGCGCTCGGCCTGGGCCCGCTCGGCCGCGGCGGCCTGCTGCATGGCGTCGGCCTGCTCGCTCGCGGCCTTGGCCGCGGCCCGCTGTTGCTGCGCGCCCTGCACGGTCTGCAAGGCGGTCATGGCGATCATGGGTGCTGCTGCTGCCATTGGTTCTCCTTCACGCAGTGGTAATAGGTCTCGCCGCCCAGGCGGCCGGTGGGGCGGCCCTCCTCCCGGAAACCCAGGCGGCGCAGCCAGCGCCGGCTCACGGCGTGGCGCTCGTGGACCAGGGTGAAAACCCTGGCCAGGCCGCATTCCTCCATCAGGGCCGGCAGGAGCCGGCACACGGCCCGGTGGAAGGACAGGGCGTGCCGGGGCACCGCCGGCCCGGTCAGGGCCCAGGCCTCGCCCTCGCCCGGCCGGGCCAGCACCACCCCGCCGCAGGCCACCACCTCGCCTTCGGCCAGGGCGGTGAAGCCCGGGCCGGCCGCATGGTAGAAACGCCACAGGGCGGCGCGGTCCAGGCCCGGCGGAAGCCCGGCCAGGCACAGCTCGTCGAACTCCCGCAACTGCAGGGCGGCGGCGTGTTCCGGGGTGAAGGGCACGATGCGCACGGCGGGCCTCCCGCAGGGTTTCGTCCGCCCGGTGGGGCGGGCGGCCGCCGGACCGCCCGGCGCGCCGCCCGCCCCGGTACCCGAGGCAGGCGCTTCCCGGGCACCCTACCCCGGCGAATCCGGCCCGGCCGGAAAGGGCCTGCGAAATGCCTGCAAAGAGACGCAAAGAGACGCGAATCGGGGGTTGACGGGACTGCGGAGCCGGGGCCAAAGGCGGGCCGGAAATCGCGACTGAACGATTTTTTCCCCGCTCCGCAGCCCCGCAGCCCTGGCAAGACGGACCGGGAGATGGTAAGAAAGGGGCTCGAACCTCAACCGCAGGAGCACGTCATGCGGGTCAAGATCGTCGCCACGCTGGGACCGGCCTCCATGGACCGCGAGACCATGAAGGCCATGGTGGAGCACGGGGTCCGCATCTTCCGGCTCAACTTCTCCCATTCCGACGCCGCGTTCTTCGCGCCGGTGGTCAAGCTCATCCGCGAGGTGGAGGCCGAGGCCGGGGTGCCCATCACCATCATGGGCGACCTGTGCGGGCCCAAGATCCGCATCGGCGAGGTGGCGGGGTCGCCGCTGACCATCCACAAGGGCTGCGCCGTGAACCTGGGCCCCTCCAGCATGCGCGACCGCACCGAGGGGTGCGCCTACATCGCCCTGGACAAGCCCGAGCTGCTGCAGGGCCTGGCGCCGGGCATGCGGGTGGCCCTGTCCGACGGCATGCTCCAGTTCATGGTCACCTCGGTGGTGGAGAAGGACGCCCTGTACCTGATGGAGGCCCAGAACTCGGGCATCCTGACCTCCAACAAGGGCATCGCCTTCCCGGGCAAGCACATCGCCGTGGCCGCGGTGACCGACAAGGACCGCCGCGACCTGCACGGCGGCCTGGACATCGGCATGGACGCGGTGGCGCTCTCCTTTGTCCAGACCCCGGAGGACGTGCTGGACCTCAAGCGGGAGATCGAGGCGCACGGCGCCTGGATTCCGGTGGTGGCCAAGATCGAGACCCAGCACGCGGTGGAGAACCTGGACGCCATCCTGGAGGTGTCCGACGCCATCATGGTGGCCCGCGGCGACCTGGGGGTGGAGATGTCCCTGTCCCAGCTGCCCATCATCCAGAAGAAGGCCATCCGCGCCGCGCGCCACCACCAGAAGGCGGTGATCGTGGCCACCCAGATGCTCCTGTCCATGGTCAAGAACCCGGTGCCCACCCGGGCCGAGGCCACGGACGTGGCCAACGCCATCCTGGACGGCGCGGACTGCGTGATGCTGTCCGAGGAGACCGCGGTGGGCGCGTACCCGGTGGAGACCGTGCGCACCATGCAGGGCATCGCCGAGAACGCGGAGGAATACCTCCTGGAGCGCCAGGGCGGCCCCTTCCGGCCCAGCGAGGAGAAGAACATCGTCAAGTACCTGGCCTACTCCGCCTGCATCCTGGCCGACCACATCGGGTCCAAGGCCATCGTGTGCCACTCCACCAGCGGGGCCACCGGCCGCCAGATGTCCAGCCGTCGGCCCTCCCAGTACATCTACAGCCTGACCGGCGACGGCCGGGTGCTGCGGGCCCTGAACTTCTTCTGGGGGGTCAAGCCCCGGCTGGCGGACACCACCCTGCCCCGGCACCTGGAGCGGGTGGAGAAATTCGTGCGGGACTGCCCGGCCTTCGCCCCCGGGGACCCGGTGATCCTCACCGCGGGCCAGCCCACCCCGGGCCAGAAGTCCCAGCACACCAACGAACTGAAGATCTACTACAAATAGGCCCCGGCCGTCGCCGCCATTTCACAGGCAACCAGGCGACACAACAGGATTTTTTTGCCGGTTGCGCAGACTACGTTTCTGCTATATATTATTAGGGTAACCGGAAATCCGCCTTCACAGGGCGGATTTCAACGCAAGAGGACGCCATGCCCAAGCACCGACCGGCCCCGGAGGCCAAAGGCGGGGCTCTGCCCGACCACGATACCTGCCCCCGGCTTCCCGGGGGCCGTCTCGACATCCCGCCCGGCACCATGCTGCAAATCGCCCCTGCGGGCATGGACCAGACCTTCACCAGTGAATTCGTGGGCAGCCTGGGCCAGGACTGGCTCCTGGCCCGGCTCCCGGAACCCGGAACCGGCCGCCTGGACCTGGATTCGCAGGTGCGGGTCACGGTGCGCTTCCCGCACCGCAGCGGCATGTGCGGGTTCGAGACCGTGCTGGCCGGCGCGGTGGCGCAGCCCGTGCCCCTCCTGGCCCTGGTCTTTCCCGACGAGGTGGGCGCCATCGAGCTGCGCCGCGCCCCCCGGGTGCCCTGCTACCTGCCCTCGCGGGTCAACTGCGACGGCGAGGAGCGCAACTCCCTGATCACCAACCTGTCCGAGGGCGGCTGCCGGCTGGTGCTGGAGCCCGGGGACGCCATGGCCCCCAGCCGGTGCCACCCGGGCGCGGGCCTGGGCTGCAACTTCCGGCTCTTCGACTTCCTGGACGCCATCTTCGCCCCGGGCCTGGTGCGCTACGCCCGCATCCTGGCCGGCCGCCTCTCCCTGGGGGTGCAGTTCGCCTCCCTGGACAGGCGGGACAAGGTGAAGATCGGCCACTACGTGGAGCAGGTCCGCACCCTGCACGAAGGAGCCTGACCGGCCGCGGGCGCACCCGGCCCCGGCCCGACCCTCCTGCGCATGCGCGATGGCGGGCGCAGCCCTGCTGGGCGCGCAGCCCGGAAACACCGGCCCGCCGCGCCACTCCTGTTTCTGTCCGGAATGTTCCCGCGCCACGCCCCCGTGCCGCATGGCCGGGAGAGCTCTTGCCCGTGCATCCGCCGAGGCGTCGCCCGGGCCGCCCTGCCTAGGGCGCTTGCACGCAGCGCACCTGCGGCGCGCCCGGGGTCCAGATGGCCAGGGCCTCGCCCTGGTGCTCCCAGAACTCCCGGCCCTGCGCCGCGTAGCGCGCCCCGCTGGCGCTGCGTTCCTGGAACATGAGCAGGCGCCGGCCGCCGCGCTCGATCACCAGGACGCCCGGCTCGGTGGCGTAGAACCGCGCCAGGACCACGGCCCCGGGCTGGTCCGCGCAGGTGAAGCGCGCCTGGCCCACGGGCGGCGCGAGGTCGTAGCGCGCGGTCAGCGCGGCCATGCGGCGGCGGTAGCTGTCCGCGGTGCACTGCCGCGGGTCCGGGGTGCAGATGCAGGCGTCGCGCTCGTGCAGCCAGCCGCGCTGCTCCGGCTTGAGGGTGGAGGGCCGCTCCCCGGCCGCGCGCAGCAGGGCCGCGCCGTAGACCCCGGCCAGCTCGCGGTCCAGGGCGGAGAGCCCCTCGTCCCCGCACACCAGGGCCTCCACGCCCCCGGGCTCCACCCCGGAGCAGTCGTAGGAGGGCCCCAGGGCCAGGGCCGCGCCGGCCCAGAGCAGAACCAGCAGCAGGGAGAGTCCCGCCGCCCCCCTCACGCCCGCCTCGCCGCGGCCACGTCTTTTGCTTGTTCCATGAAGGCACTCCTTAAAAAACCGTGGCATTTTTCATAAAAAACTCACTGCCTCCCGGCCCGCGCCGCGGCCACGTCCCTGGCCTGCTCCATGCACGAGCCCCTGAAAAATACCGTGGTATTTTTCATAAAAAACTCACTGCTTCTCGGTCCGCGCCGCGGCCACGTCCTTGGCCTGCTCCATGCACGAGCCCCTGAAAAATATCGTGGTATTTTTCATAAAAACTCACTGCTTCTCGGTCCGCGCCGCAGCCACGTCCTTGGCCTGCTCCATGAACGCGGTCAGGTGCAATCGGTTGGCCGGGGAGTCGGTGCCGTCAAAGGCCAGGCTGACCACCGGGAGGTTGAACCGGCCGCCCACGTCGCGCAGGAGCGCGTTCACCACCGTGCCCGGCATGCACCCGAAGGGCATGGCGCTCACGATGCCGCACACCCCGCGCCGGGCCATGTCCACGCTCTTGCCCACGGACAGCACCGCCTCACCCTGGAAGGAGTCGTGCAGCCAGGGCGCGGCGTTCCCCAGGATGGCCGCGGTGTCCGGATCGTGGATGCTGCGCAGAAACCCGTCGAACACCCGCTCCAGCCGCCGGGCGATGGCGTGCTGCACCCGGGCGGTGAGCGCCACCCGCACCAGGCCGGGCAGGTCGCGGCGCTGCCGGGTGTGGCGCGCGGACATGGCGTTCACGTAGTAGATCCACTCGTCGATGGGCGCCAGCCACGCCTCGCCGCCCGCGGCCTCCACCCGCCGCACCAGGTCCTCGTTGGAGAACCGGTTGGAGCGCACGAAGATCTCGCCCACGATGCCGATGCGGGGCCGGGGCGCGCCGTTCTGCGCCAGCCCGGCGAAGTCCTCCCGGGCCTCGGCCAGCACCCGCGCGGCCCCGGCCTCGGCGTCCTTCTCCAGGAGCGCGGCGCGCAGCCTCTGCACGGCCCGGGCGTAGGCGGCCTCGGCCCCGGCCGGGTCCTTGGCCCGGGGCCGGCGCTCGTGCAGGCACTTGGTGAGCAGGTCGAAGGCCACCACCCCCACCCAGGAGCGGCGCGGGAAGTCGCGGCCCACGAGCCCCAGATCGCGGTACAGCCGCTCGCTCTGCACCGGCGCGAAGATGGGCACGTCCGGGAACCCGGCCGCGTCCAGCACCAGGCGCTGGGCCAGGTTGTACTGGCCGAAGCGGCAGGGGCCGGTGCCCGAGGGCATGAAAAAGGCCGAGCGCCCAGGGTCGAAGCCCGGCTCGGCCGCCTTCCGGAGCATGTCCCCCAGGGTCACGGCAAAGGGGTAGCACTCCTTGCCCGAGATGAAGGGCCGGGCCAGGGCCACGGCCCCGGAATCGGTCTCGGGCATGACCTGGGCCTCGGCCCCGCAGGCGCGGAAGGCCGCCTCCAGGCCGAAGGCGTGGTCCGCCATGCGGGGCAGGTACAGCACCCGCCGGCCGCCTCCCGCGTAGGCCCGGGCCCGGGGGCGCGGGGCCCCGGCCGCGGGGCGCAGGCCCTGGCCCCGGGCCGCGATCTGGCCGTCCACGCTGTCCAGGAACGCCTCCAGCCGGGTCAGGGCCCCGGCGTCGGCGCTGTGCTCGTCGATCTCCAGGAACAGGCCGGGCAGGCCGCCCAGCTCCTGGTCCAGGAACTTCTGGATGAAGGCGTCCGGCCCGCAGGAGAAGCTGCCCACCCCCAGGGGGTAGAGCAGCGGGTGTTCGCGCACCGCCCGGGCCGCGGCCAGCATGCGCTGGCCCGAGCGCCAGTACATGCCCCCCCAGTCCCGGGACACGTCGGGCAGGGGCAGCATGTCCTGGGGCAGGACCAGGACGCCCAGGGCCGCGGCCTTGCGCGGCAGGTCCAGGTTCAGGCCCGGGTCGAAGGCGTTGTAGGGCCGGCCGACCACCACCAGGGCGCGGCGGGCGAGCCCGGCCAGCACCTCCCGGCCCTTGTCCTGCACCGTGCGGACGAATGCCGCCTGGGCCGCCTCGGCCCGGGCCAGGGCGCGGGAGGCCTCGGAGCGGGAGACCCCGAACCGGGCCAGGCAGGCGGCCAGCTCCCGGGCCATGGCCCCCCGGCCCTGCCGGAGGTTCAGGGCCGGGGCCAGGATGTCCGCGCCCGGGAACGCCACCCGGGCCTGGTAGGGGAAGCTCTGGGTCAGGGGGCAGGCCAGGGAGGCGTCGAAGGGCGCTTCCGGCGCGGCCAGGTCCACCAGGCTGGGCACAAACACCGGCCGGCCCTCCTGCCCCTGCTCTTCGAGCAGCCAGCGCACGTGGCCCAGGGCGGCCTTCACCGGGAAGCAGGTGTCGGCCAGGGTGCGCTCCACGCCCAGCTCCACGATGCGCCGACCGGTGGGCGGGGAGAGCGTGACCGCGAAGCCCAGCTCCCACAGGAGGGTGGAGAAGAAGGGCAGCAGGTCGTGCATGAGGAACACCAGGGGCAGGCCCACGGCCCCGCGCCGGGCGGGCCGGCCGGCCCCCGCCCGGGAGGCGGAGGCCGCGGCCCGCGCCTCGTGCTCCGCGCGCAGGGCCCGGGCCCGGAAGGCGAAGAGGTCGGGCAGGTCGCGGCCCCGGCCGGCCCCGGCCTTGCGGTCCTTCTCGTACTTCTCGCAGCGGCCGCCGTAGAAGAGGTGGCCCTCCTCCCCGGCGATGGTGATCTTGTTGATCTCGCAGCGGTTCTCGCAGCCGCGGCAGGCGAAGGACTCCTGGCTGTAGCCCCGGGTGGCCAGGTCGAAGCCCTTGAAGCGGGACCGGGGCCGGCCTGCGGCGGCCATGTGGTCCCGGGCGATGAGCGCCATGCCGATGGCCCCGGTCACGTCGTGGTTGGGGGGCACGGTCACGGGCCGGCCCAGGTGCTTCTCGAAGGCCGCCACCACCGCCTTGTTGAAGGCCGTGCCGCCCTGGAAGAAGATGTTCTGGCCGATCCTGCGGCCGCCCGCCACCCGGTGCAGGTAGTTCTCCACGATGGAGTAGGCCAGCCCGGCCAAAAGGTCGTCCATGTCCGCGCCCGTGGTGAGCCCGGCCATGAGCGAGTTCTCCATGAACACGGTGCAGCGCTCGCCCAGGCGGCAGGGCGCGTCCGCGGCCAGGGCGCGGTCCGCGAACTCGCCCTTGATCTCCACCCCCAGCTTCTCGGCCTGCTCCTCCAGGAAGGAGCCCGTGCCCGCGGCGCAGGCCTTGTTCATCTCGAAGTCCCGGATGACCCCGTTCTCCAGGCTCACGAACTTGGAGTCCTGGCCGCCGATCTCGAAGATGGTGTCCACCGTGGGGTCGATGAAGGCCGCGGCCCGGGCCTGGGCGGTGATCTCGTTCTTCACCACGTCCGCGCCGAAGAAGTCCGCGGTCATGTAGCGGCCCGAGCCGGTGGTCCCGACCCCGCGCACCCGCACCCGGCCGCCGATCTCGGCCCCGATGCCGGCCAGGCCCTCCTTGACCGCCTCGATGGGCCGGGAGGCGGTGCGCAGGTAGCGCTTGGCCAGGAGCCGGCCCGCCTCGTCCACCACCGCCAGGTTGGTGGAGATGGAGCCCACGTCGATGCCCATGTACACGTCCACGGTCCCGGCCTCGGGTAGGGGCGAAAGCTGGTCCGGGTCGAAGTCCAGGTGGCGGGCCGCGAAGCGGTCCCCGGGCTGGATGAGCCGCGCGCGCGGGGCCTCGCCTCCGCCCCGCTCCGCCGCGGCCCGGCGCAACAGCTCCGGGTCGGGCCGGACCAGCTCGGCCGGGCGCTCCCGGCCCCACAGGGCCGCGCCCAGCGCGCCCATGACCGTGGGCCGCTCGGGCACCTCCAGGCCGGGCAGGGCCAGCACCTCGGCAAAGGCCCGCGCCACGCCCCGGTTCAGGGCCACCCCGCCCATGAAGGCCACCCGGCCGGGCAGCCGGCGGCCGCGCAGGATGGCGCCCTTGAAGTTGCGGGCCACGGCGAAGCACAGCCCGGCCACGATGTCGGCCAGGGGCGCGCCGATCTGCTGCAGATGGATCATGTCCGACTTGGCGAACACGCTGCACCGGCCGGCCACGTGGGGCGGGATCCGAGACTGGAGGGCCAGGGCCGCGAACTCCTCGATGGTCAGGCGCATGCGCTCGGCCTGCTGGTCCAGGAAGGAGCCGGTGCCCGCGGCGCACACCGAGTTCAGGGCGAAGTCCGCCACCCGGCCGCTGCCGCCGGGCTCCAGGAGCACCAGCTTGGAGTCCTCGCCCCCCATCTCGATGAGGGCCTCCATGTCCGGGTGCAGGCGGGCGGTGGACAGGGCGAAGGCCGAGAGCTCCGACACCAGGGGCGCGCCCAGGGCGCGGGCGGCCAGGGCCCCGGTGGAGCCGGTGCAGGCCAGGGCCAGGCCCGGGAACTGGGCCAGGGCCTCGGCCAGGAGGTCGGCGGCCAGGGGCAGGGGCCGGCCCCGGTGGCGCTCGTAGCGGGAGTGGACCAGGTTGCCGCGGGAGTCGAGCACGGCCAGCTTGAGGCTGACCGACCCCCCGTCCAGTCCGGCGATGAACATGCCCATACCCTCCGGCCGGAGCACAGGGTCCGGCCGTGCCCTTATGCTTCATTCCCGGGGGGTTTGCAAGGAATGGGGAGAGGGCTCAGCTCCGCGGCAGGGGAAACTTCACGGTCAGGGTGGTGCCGTTCTCGCCGTCCAGGCTCATGCTGCCGCCCAGGGTGTCCTCCACGTAGCTGCGCATGAGGGCGAGGCCCATGGCGCCGGGGGCCGCGGCGGACGGGTTCGGGGGCAGCCCCACCCCGTCGTCGGCCAGCACCATGCGCACCGCCTCGCCCTCCTGCTCCAGGCGCAGGCGGAAGGTGCCGGTCGTGCGGCCGGGAAAGGCGTGCTTGTACATGTTGGTGAGGAACTCGGTGAGCACCAGGGCGCAGGCCTGGGCCGTGTCCGGCGGCACCTGCACCGGCTCGGCCCGGTGCTCGGCCTGCACCTGCGGGCTCGGGTACAGGCCGGACACCGCCTCCCAGACCTTGCGGAGCTTGTCCCCCAGGTCCAGGGCCTGCTCGGCCGGGTCGCCGGCCAGAAAGCCCTCCATGAGGTTCAGGCAGCGGATGCGGGCGGCCAGGCCGCGCAGCACCTGGCGGGTGCACTCCTCCTCGGCCCGGATGAGCTCCAGGTTCACCAGGTTGGCCAGGAGTTGGAAGCAGTTGCGCGTGCGGTGGCGCAGTTCGCGCAGGGACAGGTCGGCAGGGGCGGCCGGGGGGGGAGGGGCGTGGAGTCCGGATGGGGGCAGGGCGCAGGGTGGAGCCGCGCCGGAATGCAGCAGGTCGGCCGGCTCCACATCCAGGACCCGGGCCAGGTCCAGGAGCAGCGGGAACGACGGCGACGCCAGGCCGCGCTCGATCTTGCCCAGATACTCCTGGGTTACCCCGAGACGTTCCGCCAGGCCGGCCTGGGTCAGGCCCCTGTTCTTGCGCAAGGCGCGCGTCTGTCTCCCCAGGAGCTTTTTGTACTCTGTGCTCTCCATCATGGATGCTGCAGCTTCCCAGATAACCCCCCATGTTTTTCTATCCGGCCCCAGCCCGAAAAAAAAGGAATTGGGAGTTCGCCTTGGGGCAATTGCCGAGGAAAACCTGTTTAATACACATCGCATGTGACATACAGCCCGGGCTGGCCGTTGCCCGGGCGCGCAACGGGAACTCGTTGCCCCCCCTGCATACTTTGCATCCCCCCGCCCGGCGGCGGAAGCCCTGGTGAATGCCGCGCCCCGGGCCGGGCCGGCCGGCCGCTTTCCCATAAAAAACCATCCTCCGGGACTCCTGTCCCGGAGGATGGCGAGGAGGCAGGGAAGACGCCGCTAGTTGGCCGGGGCCGCCACCTGGGAGGGCTCGGTCCCCGGGGCCTGGGGGGCCGCCGGGGGGGCGGCCGCGGGCTCGGCCGGGGGCGCGGGCGGGTTGTCCGCGGCCTGCTCCAGCCGGGCGGCCAGCTCGGGCAGGAGCTGGGCCAGGGCGCCCACGGCGTTGATGCGGTCCGGGTTGGCGCGCAGGCGGCGGTAGACCCAGCCGGCCACGTCCAGCACGTCGCCCTCGGTGAGGGAGAAGTTCTTGGCCGCGCCGCCCTGGGGCATGACTCCGGCCAGCAGGCCCTGGCGCAGGCGCTCCCGTTCGGCGATGGAGCGCTTGATCTCCTCGCCCTGGGCGTCCAGGGCCTGGCGCGCGGCGCGGCCGGACTCCATCTCCTTGTAGGTGGCGTAGGCGTCGTTCACCCGCTGCGCCGCCTCCACCAGCCGGGCCACGGCGGTGGTCAGGTCGCGGCGCTCGGCGAACACCCGGAAGCACGCGCCCAGGTCCCGGGCCTGCCCGGCGTAGAGGCGCAGCATCTCGGCCACCTGGTCCGGGCCCAGGAGCCGGGTCTCGAAGCCCTTGGCGTCGCTGCCGAACTCCCGCTCGGAGCTGCGGCCGGCCTCGTACAGGGCCGCGGTGAAGGGCCCGGCGTACAGGTCGGACACCGCGCGCAGCACGATGGGATTCATGAGGTAGCCGAACAGGGCCGGCCGCGCCTGGTCCGGGTCCGGGCTCTCGTGGGCCAGGCCGATGAACTCGGTGCCGTAGCGCATGTTGAGCTTGCGGAAGGAGGTGGCCACCAGGGGCTTCTTGCCGGGATTGTGCCGGGTTCCGGCCGGGTGGTAGGCCTCGGCCAGGGTCTGGGCCAGGTCGGCCACGAAGCCCAGCTTGACCACCGCGTCCTCCACCGGGGCGGCGGGCTCGGCCGGGGCGGCCGC
>DKEU01000105.1:20214-23691 GCA_002452635.1 Desulfovibrionaceae bacterium UBA6814
GGCCGGGGCCTCGGCCGGGGCCGGGACCTCGCCCGGGCCGCGCAGCAGGTAGTAGGCCACCAGCCCGGCCACCGCCACCGCGACCAGCAACACCGCGAGCACCATCTTCTGGGAACGGGTCATGTCGTCCTCCACGGGCGGGGATGAAAATTCGACGCTGCCGGGTCAGGGGTAGGCCAATCGGCCGGAATGGTCAACACAAGGATACTACGGAAGCTTACACTTCGGAATCGAGCATCCGACCCACCTTCAGCAAGGACAGGGCCTCATCGCGCTCGGCCTGGAGCCGGGACTGCACCGCCTCCTGCACCGGGGCGTCGGAGGAGCCGAACTGCCCGGCCCGGCGCTTGTAGACCTCCTTCACCAGGTTGGCGGCGAAGCCCGGGGAGCCGGCCGGGCCGGCGGCCTCCACCGCGCCGCTCACGATGCTGGCCGCGCCGGTGGGACCGTGCTGCACCGCGGTGCTCCACAGCACCTCGGCCAGGGCCGGGTTCCCGGCCAGGTCCAGGCCGGTGATATCCTTGATGCGGGAGGCGGCGGGCAGGAAGTGGTGCTGGCCGATGAACTCGCGCTGGAGCTGGCCGAAGCCCTCCGGGTCCTGGGCGGCCAGGGCGCGCCAGACCGCGGGCATGGCCCCGCCGGTGCCGCCGGTGTCGGCCGGGCCGGCGGTCTCCAGCGCCGCGGCCCAGGCCGGCCGCTTGTGCTGCAGGAAGCCGATGAACCGGTCCATGCTCCCGGCCCGGGAGGAAATCTGGTAGGTGCCGTAGGAGGTGCCGCCCACCCGGTCGTGGCCCACGGCCGCGGGGTCGCCCCCGGACTCGAACCGGGCCGAGATGCGGCCCAGGAGCTGGGAGAACAGGTCGGGCTTGGCCAGGGCCGCCGGGTGCTCCGGCGTCGGGCCGTTGGCGGGTTGGGCCGCCCGGCCGTAGGCGCGCAGGCCCGTGGCGCGGGTGAACCCCTGGGCAACCGCGTCGGCGCTGCCCTCGGGATCGGCCGCCATGGGCGCGGCCCCGGATTCCGTCACCCGCAGCGGGGCCTCGGCCGGGGCCGGGACAGCCGCCGGGCCGGGGGCCGCGGGCGCGGCCGGAACCGCGGGCGCGGCTGCCGGGTCGATGCCGGGCTGCACTGCCGGGGTTCCCAGGGCCGAGGGATCCGCGGCCAACCGGCGCAGGGCGTCCACCATGCCCTGCACCCCGCCCGGGAAGGTCTGGGCCAGGGCCGCCAGTTCCCCGAGACCCCCGGGCAGGCCGCCGGCCGCGGCTCCGGACAGGCCGTTCAGCCCGCCCAGGCCGTTCAGGCCGCCTCCCTGTCCGCCCAGGAGCGAGTTGATGAGCAGGGCGTTCATGGCCCCGTTCAGGCCGCCGCCCTCGCCGGACCCGCCCTCGCCGTCCCCGCCCAGGATGTCCATGAGGCCCTGGTTCAGGATGAGCTCCGAGGTGGCGGCGAGCTTCTCCGCGTCCAGCCCGCCGCCCCCGGCGGCCTGGGCCAGGCTGTTGGCGAAGCCCTGGCCCAGCGGCCCCTGCCCCACGGGCAGGGCGCGCGAGGCCGGGGACAGGGCCTTGAGCGGCTCGATGGAGAAGTACGGGATGGCGGCCATGGTCGTGTCGGGTTTTTGTCGTTCCAGGGGTTCCCGCCGGGTGGGTAGCAAGTCCCGTGCCCGGGCCCGGAACGCCCGGCCCGCCTGGCCTTGCGGGCCTGTGCGCCGGGGCGGCGGCGACGCCGGCCGGAAAGCCGGCGCCGCGTGCGGGGCAGTCCCCGCCGCGCCCGGCGGGCCGTTGCCCTGTGCCGCGGCTTTCGGGTACAGTCGGGAAAAATCGAGGAGTTGCCATGCTATCCCGCGACGACGCCCTGGCCCTGGTCACGTCCAAGAACCCCGAGCCGCACATGGTGAACCACGCGCTGCAGTCCGAGGCCATCATGCGCGCCCTGGCCCAGCGCCTGGGCCACGACCCCGGGCTGTGGGGGGTCACCGGGCTCCTGCACGACCTGGACTTCCCCCTGACCAAGCACACCCCGGAGCAGCACGGGCTCCAGGCCCGGGAGGAGCTGGCGGGCAAGCTGCCCGAGGAGGCCCTGCACGCCATCGTGGCCCACAACGAGGAGTGCACCGGCGTGGCCGCGGCCGCGCCCTTCGACTTCGCCCTGCGCGCGGCCGAGAGCGTCACCGGCCTGGTCATGGCCGCGGCCCTGGTGCGGCCCACCCGCATGGAGGGCATGGAGCCCAAGAGCCTCAAGAAGAAGATGAAGGACAAGAGCTTCGCCGCGGCCGTGAGCCGCGACCGCATCCGCGAGTGCGAGAAGCTGGGCCTCACCCTGGACGAGTTCCTGGCCCTGTCCATCGCGGCCATGACCCCCATCGCCGCGAAAACCGGGATAGTCTAGTGCGCCGCTGCCCGCCGCCCCTGCCCTTCCGCCCCGGGGCGGAGCCTGCACCCTGGCCGCACTGCGGCGGCCGGGGCGGTTTTTTGGGATTCCCTCCGAGGGGGGAGTGTGCCCTGCCGTTCCGCCCCGGGGCTTGGACGGCAGCCTGGCCGCAGCAAAGCGGCCGGGGCGGGTATTTAGGATTCTCCCCCAGGGGGGCATTCGGCAACGGCCCTGATGGTCCGCGCACCGGTCATAATTATTCCCGCCGGGCCGCCGCCGGCTCCCGGCCCTGTTGCAGCGCAACCCGGCCCGGCGTACGCGGAGCCCAGGAGTAACCATGCCCGACCCCCGCGTCCTGCTCGACCGCTGCGGCCGGTTCCGGCCCGGGGAGTTCGTGGCCTGGCTGCGCCTGGTGCTGGCCGGGTTCGCCCAGGACCAGTGCCTGGTGCGGGCCGCGGCCCTGGCCTTCTCCACCACCCTGGCGGTGGTGCCCTTCCTGGCCGTGGCCTTCTCCATCGCCAAGGGCTTCGGGTTCCAGAACAGCGCCTTCACCCGCGGCCTGCTCTTCCAGCTCACCGCGGGCAACAAGGACGCGGTGTCGGCCATCGTGGGCTACATCAACAACACCAGCGTCAAGACCCTGGGCTCGGTGGGGCTGCTGTTCCTGTTCGTCACCGTGGTGTCGCTGCTGGCGGTCATCGAGAAGACCTTCAACACCATCTGGGGGGTCAAGGCCGCGCGCGGGCCCTGGCGGCGGCTGTCGGACTTCATGGCCGTGATCCTGGCCTGCCCGCTGCTGTTCATCGTGGCCGTGTCCCTCACCGCCACGGTGCAGAGCAGCGCGGTCATGCGCGTGGTGCACGAGGTGGAGCTCATCTCGGCCCTGTACCTCACCCTGCTCAAGCTCCTGCCCTGGCTGGCCACGGGCGCGGGCCTGTTCTTCATCTACGCCTTCATCCCCAACACCCGGGTGCGGCCCGGCGCGGCCCTGGCCGGGGCGGTGGCGGGCGGGCTGTTGTGGCAGCTCTCCCTGGCCGCGCTCATCCGCTACCAGACCTTCTTCGCGGTGAACTACAACGCCATCTACGGCTCCCTGGCCCAGGTGCCCCTGTT
>DKEU01000105.1:23756-33415 GCA_002452635.1 Desulfovibrionaceae bacterium UBA6814
TTCGAGGACCGGCACAAGCTGGCGGCCCTGGCCCTGGGGCTCATGAGCCGGGCCTTCGCCTCGGGCGAGCCGCCCCTGTCCAACGACGCCCTGGCCCAGCGCCTGGGCGCGCCGGTGAAGCTGGTCAACGAGGTGCTCTTCATGCTGGCCGCCGCGGGCATCGCGGCCAAGCTCGACGCCCCGGGCGGCGAGACCTTCACCCTGGCCCGGCCCCCGGCGGACGTGCGGCTCCTGGACGTGATGCAGGCCCTGTCCCGGTTCAAGGAGTCGCCCGAGACCCTGGACATCCACCGCCGCTTCGCCCTGGTGGGCGAGCTGTTCGAGCAGGTGCGCGCCGGGGCCGCGGCGGCCCCGGCCAACCTGGACATGGCCGAGTTCGCCCGCCGCCTGGACCAGGCCCAGGCCCTGGCCGACGCGGCCGAGGCTGCGGAAACCGAGGGCTGCGCCGCGGCGGACGCTCCCCCCGCGGCCGCGGCCGAGCCGGGACCCGGGCCGGACGGCCAGGGGACAACGCTGTGAGGCCGCGGGCGACCAGGGCCGGACGGCCGGAACCAGGGGCCATGCGGCCGCGCCCGGCGCGGCCCGTGGCCGGAATCCCGGCCCGCCGGCCGGGCCGGGAAAAGGGGGACTGCTTGAAACCACGCGCCGCGCTGCTCGCCCTGCTCCTGGCCCTGGCCCTGCTCCCCGCCCTGGCCGCTCCCCGCGCCCTGGCCCAGCAGGCAGCGCCCCAGGCCCCGGCCGCCCAGGCCGCCCAGGCAGAGGACGCCGCCGCGGCGGCCCGGGCAACGGAGGCGGACGCCAACGCCACCCTGGCCACCCTGGCCGCGGCGTCGCAGTCGCGCCGCCTGCTGCACGAGCGCCTGGCCGCCACCGAAAAGGCCCTGGCCGAGGCCCGCACCGACACCCAGCGCGCCTCGCTCACCGCGGACAAGGAGGCCCTGGCCGGCCGCCTGGCCGCGGTGGAGCGCACCTTCACCCAGATCGCCGCGGGCGTGGACCTGGAGGCCTTTTCCGGCAAGCCCTCCGCGGGCTTCGACCTGGCCGCCGAGGTGCAGCAGATCGTGGCCCCGCTGGTGCGGGAGCTCAAGTCCCTCACCGCCCGGCCCCGGGAGATGGACCGCCTGCGCTCCGAACAGGACGCCCTGCAGGATCGCCTGACCCTGGCCTCCCAGGCCGCGGCCAACGTGTCCGGCCTGGCCAAGGCCGCGGCCCAGGACGCCAAGGACCACGCCCTGCGCCGGGAGCTGGAAACCCTGGCCAAGGAGTGGGACGCCAGGGCCAAGGAGCTGGAGGGCCGCCTGTCCGTGACCCGCTTCCAGCTGGCCGAACTGGCCAAGGACGAGAAGCCCCTGCTGGAGACCGTGTCCGAGGCGGGCCGCCGCTTCTTCGCCACCCGGGGCAAGAACCTGCTCCTGGCGGGCCTGGCCTTTGTGGCGGTGCTCGCGGCCATGCGGCTCCTCCACCGCCGGCTGCGCGCCTCCAGCTCCCTGTTCCGGCACAAGGCCGGGGCCCGCTCCCTGGCCCGGCTGGCGGACCTGGTGCTGGAGGCCCTGTCCCACGTGCTGGCGGTGCTGGCCGCGCTCTTCGTGCTCTACCTGGCCGCGGACTGGCTCCTGTTGTCCATCGCCGCGCTGCTGCTCCTGGGCCTGGCCTGGGCCGCGCGCAACACCCTGCCCCGGTTCTTCGGCCAGGCCCGGCTGCTCATGAACCTGGGCGCGGTGCGCGAGGGCGAGCGCCTGGTGGTGGACGGCCTGCCCTACGAGGTGCGCTCCATCGGCTTCACCTCCCGGCTGGTGAACCCGGAGCTGGCCGGGGGCGAGCTGCTCCTGCCCCTGGGCGCGCTCATGGACCGCACCTCCCGGCCCCCGGGCGAGAACGAGCCCTTCTTCCCCTGCCGCGCCGGCGACTGGGTGCTGCTGGCGGACGGGACCTTCGGCCGGGTGGCGTCCCAGAACCCCCTGTCCGTGGTCCTGGCGCTCCTGGGCGGCTCGCGCACCACCTACCCCACCCCGGACTTCCTGGCCGCCTGCCCCACCACCCTGTCCACGGGATTCCGGGTGCGCAGCACCGTGGGCGTGGACTACGCGCACCAGGCCGAGGCCACCCGGGACATCCCCGGGATCCTGGCCCGGGAGCTCGCGGAGGGCCTCGCGGCCGCGGGGTTCAAGGGCCAGCTCACGAGCCTCAAGGTGGAGTTCGCCGCAGCCGCGGCCTCCTCCCTGGACCTGGAGGTGCTGGCCGACTTCGCGGGCGAGGCCGCGCCGCGGTACAAGCAGATCGAGCGCCTGCTGGCCGCCCTGGCCACGGACTCCTGCACCCGGCACGGCTGGGGCATCCCCTTCAGCCAGCTTACGGTTCACATGGCCAAGGAATAGCCCGTGAAAAACAGCCACACGTTCTTCCGCAACCCGGACTGCCAGTACTTCCCCTGCCACCAGGTGGAGGACGACCGCGAATTCAACTGCCTGTTCTGCTTCTGCCCGCTGCATATGCTCAAGGACTGCGGTGGGGACTTCGTGATGCGCGGCACGGTCAAGGACTGCACCCCCTGCACCAAGCCCCACCTCCCCGGCGGCTACGAGCACGTGATCGCGCGGCTCAAGCGCTGGTACGCGGAGCAGCGGGAGGGGGAGGACGCCGGATAGGCCGCCCTGCGGGGTGGCCCAATGCGAGGCCGGAGGATGCGACGCATGGCCGGCTGGCTGCTCCTGGCGGGGATGGCCCTGGCTGCGGGCGGGGGGATGCTCGCCCTGCGCTCCCTCACGGCCATGCCCGGGGCGTCGCACGCCGGGCCGGGGCCGGACTTCACCCTGGAGGAGCGCGAAGCCGCGGTGCGCCTGGAGGCCCAGGTGCGCGCCCTGTGCGGGCTGGGGCCGCGCACCTACGCCCGGCCCGGCTCCCTGGAGCAGGCCGCGGCCCTGCTCGCCGCCGGCCTGGAGGGCCTGGGCCTGGCCGTGCAGCGCCACGCGTTCACGGTGCTGGACCGGGAGTACGCCAACCTGGTGGCCGAGGTCCCGGGGACCGGGCGGCCGGACGAGATCGTGCTGGTGGGCGCGCATTACGACACGGTGCGCCACTCCCCGGGCGCGGACGACAACGCCTCGGGCTGCGCCGCGCTCCTGGAGATGGCCCGCCAGCTCACGGCCGCGCCGCATCCCCGCACCCTGCGCCTGGTGTTCTTCGTGAACGAGGAGCCGCCCTTCTTCATGACCCCGGAGCAGGGCAGCATGCGCTACGCCCGCGACTGCCGCCGCCGGGGCGACGACATCCGGGCCATGCTCTGCCTGGAGTCCCTGGGCTATTATAAGGATGCGCCCGGCTCCCAGCGCTACCCCTTCCCCCTGTCCCGGTTCTACCCGGACCGCGGGGACTTCGTGGCCCTGGTGGGCAACGTGGCCTCGCGGGACCTGACCCGGCATATGGCGGCGCTGTTCCGCGCCGCCTGTCCCTTCCCCAGCCAGGGCGCGGCCCTGCCCGGCATCTTCCCCGGGGTTTCCTGGTCCGATCACCGCTCCTTCTGGCGCGCCGGGTACCCCGCGGTCATGGCCACGGACACGGTCCCCTACCGCAACCCCCACTACCACCAGCCCACGGACCTGCCCGAGACCCTGGACTACCTCCGCCTGGCCCGGGTGGCGGGAGGGCTGGCCGCGGTGGTCAGGGAGCTGGCGCGGGAGCACTAGAGAGGCGCGGGCCCGGGGGCCGGTCCTAGCCCAGCTCATCAAACGCACAACACCCTGCCTAGACTGTGAAAATCTCCGCATCGGCAAATCAGAGCACCTGAAAATTTGAACGTACAGTTGACTCATGTCCCCTCAAGGGGATAGTTGCTGTATGGTCCTCAATACCAGCAAGACGGTCGTCAACCGCTCCTTCATCGCGTTCGCCATCGGGTGGACCCTGATCTGCTTTGTTTTTCAATACTCCCACGTCGTGCAAGAGGACCGGCGGCTCGAGCGGATCATGCTCGGCATCGCCCGCAGCGTGGTGGACAAGGACATGGCGTACCGCCGCTGGAACTCCATGCACGGCGGGGTCTACACGGCGGTTTCCCCGTACAGCCGGCCCAACCCCTATCTCGAACACCCCAGGCGGGACGTGATGACCTCGGACGGCCGCCCCATGACCATGATCAACCCCGCCTACATGACCCGGCAGGTCCATGAGCTGAGCGAAAGCCTCTACGGCCTGCGGGGGCACATCACCAGCCTGAATCCCATCAACCCGGGCAACCGGCCGGAGCCCTGGGAGGAGGCGGCCCTGGGCAAGTTCGATTCCGACGTGCACGAGATCTACACGATCACGGAAGAGGCCGGCGGCGCCAGGATCCGTTACATCCGGGCCATGATCACGGAACAGCACTGCCTCTCCTGCCACGCCAAGCAGGGGTACAGGGTCGGGGACATCCGGGGAGGCGTCAGCGCCAGCTTCCACCAGAGCTACGTCCACCCGAGCGTGTTCCGCGGGCAATGGATAGTCACCGCGTTCACCCTGCTCCTGTGGGCCATCGGCATATTCGGGCTGCATTTCGGGCACCGGCTGATGCTGCGCACCGTCCAGGCCGAGAGCGCCGCCAAGGAGATCGCCGAGAAGGCCAACCGCGCCAAGTCGGAATTCCTGGCCACCATGAGCCACGAGATCCGCACCCCGCTCAACGGCGTGCTGGGGATGCTCCAGCTCGCCAGGAGCACCGATCTCACCCAGGAGCAGGGCGAGTACGTCGACACCGCCATGCTGTCCGGGCACAGCCTGTTGCGGGTCCTCTCCGACATCCTGGACATCTCGCGGGTCGAGGTGGGAGCCCTGGACATCGACAGCAAGGACTTCCGGCCCACCGAGGTCTTCGATCCCATCTTCCAGTCGTTCAAGGACGAGGCCCACGCCCGGGGCCTGGACTTCGTCTACTCGGTGGACAGCGACATGCCCGCCATCCTGCGCGGGGATGCGGGCCGCATCCGGCAGGTGGCGTACAACCTGGTGGGCAACGCCCTGAAGTACACCGAACAGGGCGAGGTCTGGTTCGAGGCCTGCACATTCCCCATGAACGGCGATGGCGGGCGCGTGTGGCTGATCCTGGCCATTTCCGATACCGGCATCGGGGTTCCGCAGGAAAAGCTGCACGACATCTTCGACGCCTTCACCCAGGCGGACGGCTCCTACTCGCGCCGCTACGGCGGCACCGGACTGGGGCTGGCCATCGTGAAGCGGCTGGTGGGGCTCATGGGCGGGGACATCTCCTTTTGCAGCCGGGCCGGGGAGGGAACGGACGTGCAGGTGGTGCTGCCGCTCCAGCTCGGCCGGGCCGGGGACCTGGCCGAGCCGCCGCCCGCCGCGGCGGGGCTCCCGGCCGAGGCCCGCCCCCTGGTGGTGCTCCTGGCCGAGGACGACCGGGTGAACCGCCTCACCGTGCGCCACATGCTGGCCAAGGCCGGCCATCAGGTGCACGACGTGGAGAACGGGAGGGAGGCCCTCGCCTTCCTGGCGGCCCACCCGGTGGACTGCGTGCTCATGGACATCCAGATGCCCGAGATGAACGGCATGGAGGCCACCCGCGGCATCCGCGGCGGGAAGGCGGGCGAGGCCGCGCGCACCATTCCCATCATCGCCCTCACCGCCCACGCCATGAAGGGCGACCGGGAGGAGTTCCTGGCCGCGGGCATGGACGGCTACCTCGCCAAGCCCGTGGACATGGCCGAACTGGAGCAGGCCCTGGCCGGCATCGCGCCGCGCAAACGACACCAGAACTGACCGCCCGGCGCCGTCCCCGCCGCGGCCGCCGGGCCAAAGCAAAGGGGGCCTTGCGGCCCCCTTCGTCTTTCAGGTCCGCGCCCGGGCCTAGCACACGTCGGAGAAGGTGAGCCGGTCCGCGTACTCGGCCTTCTTGCCCGCGTTCCAGCGGGAGACCGGGCGGTAGTAGCCCACGATGCGGGTGTAGACCTCGGCGTCCTGGCCGCAGGTGGGGCACTCGAAGTGCTCGCCCTGGATGTAGCCGTGCTCCTTGCACACCGAGAAGGTCGGGGTGATGGACAGGAACGGGATCTTGGTCTTGCTGAACGCCTTGACGATGAAGCTCTTGATGGCCCCGGGGTCGGCCACGGACTCGCCCAGGAAGGTGTGGAACACCGTGCCGCCGGTGTACAGCGGCTGCAACTGGTCCTGGTGCTCCAGGGCGGCCAGCACGTCCTCGGTGAGGCCCACGGGCAGGGCCGTGGAGTTGGTGTAGTACGGGGTGCCGTTGCCCGAGGCCCGGATGTCCGCGTAGAGCGCCTTGTCGATCTTGGCCAGGCGGTAGCTGGTGCCCTCGGCCGGGGTGGCCTCCAGGTTGTACAGGTGGCCGGTCTCCTCCTGGAAGCGCACCGTGAGGTCGCGCAGGTGGTTCAGGGTGCGGCGCATGAAGCGCACGCCCGCGTCGGTGTCGATGCCCTTGCCCAGGAGGTTCAGGCAGGCCTCGTGCCCGCCCACCAGGCCGATGGTGGAGAAGTGGCCGTTGAACCCATTCTTCAGGTAGCGCTTGGACCAGGGGAACATGCCCCGGTCCAGGTTCTCGTTCACGATCTTGCGCTTGAACTCCAGGGAGTCGCGGGCCAGCTCGGCGTATTCCGTGAGCAGATCCATGAAGTCCTCGTCCCCCTGGGACAGGTAGGCCAGCTTGGGCAGGTTCAGGGTCACCACGCCGATGGAGCCGGTGAGGTCGCCCGCGCCGAAGAGCCCGCCCACCTTGTTGCGCAGCTCGCGCAGGTCCATCTTGAGGCGGCAGCACATGGAGCGCACGTCCTCGGGCGAGATGTCGGAGTTGATGAAGTTCTGGAAGTAGGGGACCCCGTACTTGGAGGTGAGCTTGAGCAGCAGCTCGCCGATCTCCGACTCCCAGGGGAAGTCGGTGGTCACGTTGTAGGTGGGGATGGGGAAGGAGAAGATCTGGCCGGTGTGGTCGCCGTCCAGCATGACCTCCAGGAAGGCGCGGTTGATCATCTCCATCTCCGGCCCGTACTCGCCGTAGGTGGAGTCCAGCATCTTCCCGCCCATGATCACCGCCTCCTTGGCCAGGTGGCGGGGCGGGGCCAGGTCGAAGGTCAGGTTGGTGAAGGGGCTCTGCCCGCCCCAGCGGGAGGTGGTGTTCAGGTTGAACACGAACTTCTGCATGGCCTGGCGCACCTGCCGGTAGTCCAGGCCGTCGGCGCGCACGAAGGGGGCCAGGTAGGTGTCCACGTTGTTGAAGGCCTGGGCCCCGGCCCACTCGTTCTGCAGGGTGCCCAGGAAGTTGTTCATCTGGCCGAGCACGGTGTCGAAGTGCTTGGCCGGGCCGGCCGAGGAGCGGCCCTCCAGGTTGAAGCCCTCCAGGATCAGGTCGCGCAGGCTCCAGCCCGCGCAGTAGCCGGCCAGGCCGAAGGACAGGTCGTGAATGTGGAAGTACCCGTGCTCGTGGGCCAGGCGCACCTCCTCGGGGTACTTCTCCAGGGCGTACCGCGCCTGGATGGTGCCCGACAGGTGCAGCATGAGCCCCTGGAACGAGTGGGTCATGTTGGCGTTTTCCGAGACCCGCCAATCGGCCTTGGACAGGTAGGTGTCGATGGTCTCGGAGATGTCCAGGAAGGCGGCGTGCTGCTCGCGCAGGCTGCGGCGCTTCTCGCGGTAGATGATGTAGCGCTTGGCCACGGCGTAGAGCCGGGACTCCATGAGCACCTGCTCCACCAGGTCCTGCACGTGCTCCTGCTCGGGCACGTCGATGCCCGCGAGCTTCTGCTCGACCTTACGCGCAAGTCGCTTGGAGAGCAGGGGATCCTTGATGTCGGACGCCTTGAGCGCCTTGAGGATGGCCAGGGCGATGCGGTCCAGGGACCAGGTTTCCAGACATCCGTCCCGTTTCAGAATCTGCTTGGGCATGTCCCCTCCCCGGAGGAACGAAGGATTGCAGCACGTGGACCGCGCCGGCCGGGACCAGCTCCCGGATGGCGGCGAGGTCCGCCTCGTTCAAGGCCGGTACCGTGGTGGTTCTGAAATAGATGCGACCGGGGTGCAGGCGGGCCAGGTCGAAGACCCACTCCAGGTTGTGCCGGGCGGTCTCGGCATCGACCATCCCGCCGCTCACCTCGGGATACTTGGCAAAGGGGGCCTTCACGTCCACCGCGAACACGTCGGCCAGGTCGGCGTAGAGGAGCTCCTCCACCATCTCCGGCCGCATGCCGTTGGTGTCCAGCTTGACGGGCAGGCCGGTGGCGCGCTTCAGGTCGCCCAGAAAGGTCTCCAGCCCGCAGGACAGGGTGGGCTCGCCGCCGGTGACGGTCAGGCCGTCCAGCCAGCGGGACCGCCCCTTGAGCCAGGCCAGCACCTGGCCCCGGTCCAGGGTCGGGTGCCGCTCGGGCCGCCAGGCCAGGCCGGCGTTGTGGCAGGTGGGGCAGGCCAGGTTGCACCCGCCCAGGAAGAGCACCGCGCTGACCCGGCCGGGCCAGTCGCAGAAGCTCGAACGGGTGAGCCCCCGGAGATTGTTCCACGCGGAGAACGGAGTGAACATGCGCTGCGGCGTTGCCGCGTCCCCTTCCCGTTGCGCAGGGCCTGCCTGCCCTGCCACACCCTCCCGGGACGACCCCGGTGCTGCGGCCCTCTGGCCGTCTGCCTGGCCCCGGCCATGGCCGGGACACCCCCTCACTGACAAGGGCGACGCCCCTCCCCCTGGGCCTCGCCCAACAAATCGAATGATTTCGTATTCTTAAATAATTTCTAGAGAATAATACCGCAACTGGGACACGAGGTAAAGGGGGTTCGCCAAATCGCGCCAAAAGGAAAAAAGCATGGCATTCCGGTGAACTTGTCGCCCAGGTGACGACTGCGCAGGTTTATTCACCTTTCTCTCCACATGGGCACAGCCGGCAATCCCTTGCGCCCTGCCGCAATCAGGGCCTGCCTGTGAAGAAAATTTTTTTCTCCGGATATCGTGCGGAGGGAAACCCGCGGCGTCCACAACTCCCTCCTGCGCCGGCAGGAAATTTCCCGGCCCGGGATCCGGGCTCCCCGCGCCAGGGAGGCCCGCTCCTGCCCGGCAATCCCGGGGCGCGGGGGTGTTTTTTTAAACCCCACGGGGTTCATCCATGCCCTCGGAGCGGTGCTCCTGCCGCCCCGCGCCAGCCCGGTTTTTCCCTGCCCGGCGGTCCCGGGGCGCGGGGTCCTGTTGGCTGACCCACGGGGTTGCCGATGCCGGCGTTCGGGACATCCCCCAAAGAAAGAGGGCGGTTCGCGAACCGCCCCTGCGAAAACCGCATGCCCAGGCTCCGGGAGACAGCACCGGCCCTCTTGGGTAGGGGCGGTTCGCGAACCGCCCTCTTCCGCCGGCCGCCCAACGATGAATTCAGGCCTGCGCACGGGGCCGGTAATGCCCATGTCCAAGTCTCCTGCCGCCCCGCGCCAGCCCGGTTTTTCCCTGCCCGGCGGGCCCGGGGCGCGGGGTCCTGTTGGCTGACCCACGGGGTCGCCAACGTCGACGTTCGGGGCATCCCCCAAAGGAAGAGGGCGGTTCGCGAACCGCCCCT
This sequence comes from Desulfovibrionaceae bacterium UBA6814, assembly GCA_002452635.1. Lineage (GTDB taxonomy): Bacteria > Desulfobacterota > Desulfovibrionia > Desulfovibrionales > Desulfovibrionaceae > UBA6814. The sequence goes on from DKEU01000105.1 coordinate 33,281, forward strand.
GCGAAAACCGCATGCCCAGGCCCCGGGAGACAGCACCGGCCCTCTTGGGTAGGGGCGGTTCGCGAACCGCCCTCTTCCGCCGGCCGCCCAACAGAAGATTCAAGCCTGCGCACGGGGCCGGTAATGCCCATGTCC
>DKEU01000226.1:0-4153 GCA_002452635.1 Desulfovibrionaceae bacterium UBA6814
TTGCCCTCGCGGCTTTTGAACGGCCGGCAGAAGCGATACGAGCAGCCACATGGACTTCTCCCTCCTGGAAAAGGTTTCGGACCACGAGTGGCGGCTGCCCCGGCGTGGGGCCATGCGCGTGCCGGGCACGCTCTTCGCCACCGCGGAGCTCGTCGCGGGCATGGACAACGCCGTGGCCGAGCAGCTGCGCGGGGTGGCCGAGCTGCCGGGCATCGTGGGCGCGGCCCTGGCCATGCCCGACGCCCACTGGGGCTACGGCTTCCCCATCGGCGGGGTGGCGGCCTTCGACCCCAAGCAGGGCGGGATCATCTCCGCGGGCGGGGTGGGCTTCGACATCGCCTGCGGGGTGCGCACCCTGCGCACCGGCCTGAACACGGAAGACATCCTGGAGCGCCAGGACGAGCTGGCGGACCTGCTCTTCGCCCGCATCCCGGCCGGGGTGGGCTCCACCGGCCTGCTCAAGCTGAACAAGAAGGAACTGGACCGCATGCTGCGGGACGGGGCCGCCTGGGCCGTGGCCCAGGGGTACGGCGAGGCCGCGGACCTGGGACACGCCGAGGAAGGCGGCCGCATGGAGGCCGCGGACCCGGCCCAGGTGTCGGACCACGCCAAGGAGCGGCAGAAGGCCGAGATGGGCACCCTGGGCTCGGGCAACCACTACCTGGAGCTCCAGGCCGTGGAGGAGGTCTTCGCCCCGGACGCGGCCGACGCCTTCGGCCTGTCCCCGGGCGCGGTGCTGGTGTCCATCCACTGCGGGTCCCGGGGCCTGGGCCACCAGGTGGCCACGGACTACGGCAAGCGCATGCTGGCCCAGGCCGCCAAGCACGGGCTGGTCCTGCGCGACCGGGAGCTGGCCTGCGCTCCCCTGGACTCGGACCTGGGCCAGGCCTATTTCGGGGCCATGAACGCGGCGGTGAACTGCGCCCTGGCCAACCGCCAGGTGCTCACCCACCTGGCCCGCATGGCCTTTGCCGAGTTCTTCCCCCGGGCGCGCCTGCCCCTCGTCTTCGACGTGTGCCACAATACCGCCAAGCTGGAGACCCACGTGGTGGACGGCCAGAAGCGCCGGCTGCTGGTGCACCGCAAGGGCGCGACCCGGGCCTTCGGGCCGGGGCACGCCTCCCTGCCCCCGGACCTGCGCGGGGCCGGCCAGCCGGTGTTCATCGGCGGCAGCATGGGCGCGTCCTCCTACATCCTGGCCGGCACCGTGGAGGGCATGGGCCGCTCCTTCGGCTCGGCCTGCCACGGCGCGGGCCGGGCCATGAGCCGCAAGCAGGCGTCCAAGCGCTGGAAGGGCCGCGAGGTGGTGGAGCGCCTGGCCCGCGAGGGCGTGGCCGTGCGCACCCCGTCCTTCCGGGGCGTGGCCGAGGAGGCCCCTGGGGCGTACAAGGACGTGGCCGAGGTGGTCCTGGCCACCCAGGCCGCGGGCCTGGCCCGCATCGTGGCCCGGGTGCGGCCCCTGGTCTGTATTAAAGGATGAACGCGCCCCTGCTCATCGGCCTGTCCGGCTGGTCCTACGACGAGTGGAAGTTCGGGTTCTACGCCGGGGTGAAGCGCCGCGAGTGGCTGGCCCACTACGCCCGCCACTTCCCGGCCGTGGAGATCAACGCCTCGTTCTACGGCCGGCTGAGGCCCGCCACCTGGGAGCGCTGGCGCGACGAGACCCCGCCGGCTTTTCGCTTCGCAGCCAAGGCCAACCGCTTCCTCACCCACCGCCGCAGCCTGGCCGTGAGCACCGACGAGGTGGCCCGGCAGGCCGAGGAGGTCGCGCCCCTGGGCCACAAGCTGGCGGCCCTGCTCTGGCAATGCCCGGCCAAGCTGGAACCCGCGGACGGCCTGCTGGAGCGTTTCCTGGACACCCTGTCCCGGGCTGCGCCCCAGGTTCCCCACGTGCTGGAGCTGCGCCACCCGGCCTGGTTCACCCCGGCCACCCAAGCCCTGCTGGCCGCGCACCGGGTGGCCTGGGCCGTTTCCGACGCCCGGGATTGGCCGCGCTGGGACCTGACCCTGCCCCCCCTGGCCTACCTGCGGCTGCACGGCGCGGCCCGCACCTACGTCTCCCCCTACTCCGCGGACGAGCTGGCCCACTGGGCCGGCCAGGTCCGCTCCTGGCGGGACCAGGGCCTGGCCGTGCAGGTCTATTTCGACAACACCGCCCAGGGGCATGCGGTGGACAACGCCCAGGATTTCCTGCGCCTCCTGCCGGGAAGCTGAACACCCGCTCAACTCCTCATTTATCCGTTGCCTGCCGCTCTTCCGCAGACCGAGAGCAACCGCCCTTTGGCCGGATTCCCGTTGACCCGAACGGATATTTGCGCTTACATGCAACAGTGAATCTCCTTCCTGTTGCAGGAGCCGCGGAAGGAGCTCGCCACCCCAGACCCAAGGAGCGCTGCATGCGTGCCTCCCTCCAGTTCCGCATATCGGCAGCCTTGATCGCCGGCCTGCTGCTCGCCACGCTGGTCAACTTCGCCATCATCTTCTACAGCCTGCGCACCCTGTCCAGCGACAGCATCGCCCGCACCGAGAAGAACTACATCGCCCAGGTGAACAGCAACCTGCGGGACCTGGTCTCGGTGGCGCACAGCACGGTGCAGCAGTTCTACAACCAGTCCAAGGACGTGCAGAAGCTCCAGGAGATCAAGCTGGCCGAGCTGAAGAAGGTCCTGGACTCGGTGTACAGCCTGGCCGAGGCCTACTACGCCGCGCACAAGGACGCCATGCCCCGGCCGCAACTGGAGGCGGCCATCAAGGAGCTGGTCAAGGGCGCGCGCTACGACGGGGACAACTACGTCTGGATCAACGACCTGCACCCCTTCATGGTCATGCACCCGGCCAAGCCGGCCCTGGACGGCAAGGACCTCTCGGATTTCAAGGACCCCAAGGGCAATTTCCTGTTCAACGACATGGTGAAGATCGCCAAGGACAAGGGCGCGGGCATGACCAGCTACTGGTGGGCCAAGCCCGGGGAGAACGAGCCCAAGCCCAAGATATCCTACGTGCGGCTCATGCCCGAGCTGGGCTGGATCTTCGGCACCGGGGCCTGGCTGGAGGACATCGAGGGCCAGATGAAGGCCGAGGCCATGGCCCAGATCGCCAAGATGCGGCTGACCGACGGCAACTACTTCTGGATCCACGACCAGGACCTCAAGATGGTCATGCACCCCATCAAGCCCGACCTGGACGGCAAGGACCTGGCCGGGTTCAAGGACCCGGACGGCAAGCGCCTGTTCGTGGAGATGAACAAGGCCGTCGCGGCCAGCGGCGAGGCCGGGGAAGGCTACGTGGACTACATGTGGCCCAAGCCCGGCCAGGACGGTCAGTTCCCCAAGTCCTCCTACGTCAAGCTCTTCAAGCCCTGGGGCTGGGTCATCGGCATGGGGGCCTACACCGACGACATCCAGGCCGCCCTGGCCAGCGAGCGCCGGGAGTTCTCCGGGACCCTGCGCAACACCCTGCTGGTGGCCGGCCTGGTGAGCCTGGGCATCGCCGTGCTGCTCACCGTGTTCCTGGTCTTCTATCTCCGCCACATGCTCATCGCCCCCCTGGGCCGGCTGGTGGACTTCTCCTCCCGGGTGGCCGACGGCGACCTGGACGCCGCGGTGTCCGGGGTGTTCGTGGCCGAACTGGGCGAGCTCAAGTCCTCCACCCAGACCATGGTGGGCAGCCTCCGGCAGACCCTGGAGCGCGCCCGAGCCAGCGAGGAGGAGGCGGCCACCCAGGCCCGCCGCGCCGAAGAGACCCTGCGCGCGGTGCAGGAGGGCGCGGCCTCCCTGAACCGGCTCCTGGACCGCATGAACAAGGTGGCGGTCAAGGCCCGGGAGGTCTCGGTGGAGATGAACGCCGCCTCCGGCGACCTGGGCAGCCAGTTCACCGCGGTGAGCCGCGGGGCCGAGACCCAGAAGCAGCGCATCGACGAGACCATGGCCGCCACCCGGGAGATGTCCGCGGTGGTCCTGGACGTGGCCAAGAACGCCGGCGAGGCGGCGTCCAGCGCCCAGAGCGCCCGGGACAAGGCCCAGGAAGGGGCCAGCGTGGTGGACGAGGCGGTGGCCGCCATCCGGCGGGTGCGCGACGTCACCGACACCCTCAAGGAGAGCATGAACGCCCTGGGGCAACAGGCCGAGGCCATCGGCCAGGTCATGAACGTGAT
>DKEU01000226.1:4237-10545 GCA_002452635.1 Desulfovibrionaceae bacterium UBA6814
GCGCAAGCTGGCCGAAAAGACCATGGGCGCCACCAAGGAGGTGGGCGACAACATCCGGGCCATCCAGGACGCGGCCAGCCGCAACGTGGAGAACGTGGACCGGGCGGCCGCGGCCGTGGAGCAGGCCACGGAAAAGGCCAACCGCTCGGGCGAGACCCTGGCCGAGATAGTCCAGCTGGCCTCGCGCAGCGCGGCCCAGGTGGACAGCATCGCCTCGGCCTCCGAGGAACAGTCCGCGGCCACCGAACAGATAACCCGCTCGGTGGAGTCGGTGCACGACATCGCCATGCAGACCGTGGCGGACATGTCCCGCTCCACCGAAAGCACCCGGCGCATGGCCGAACTGGCCGAAGAGATCCGGATAGTCATCGACGAGCTCAAGCAAGGCTAGTTCCCGGAATCGGCCATGCACATAAGGGAACTGGACACAGCCGCGGCCCTGTCCGCGCTGCTGGACGCGGTCTCGGACCCGCTCCTGGTCCTGGACGAGGACGGGCTCATCCGGGCGGCCAACGCCCCGGCCCTGGCCCGTCTGGGGCCGGGCGCCGAGGCCCCGGGGGCCTCGGTCTTCGCCCTGCTGCCCGAGGCCCCGGCCCAGAACCTGGCCCGGGCCATGCGCCAGGCCCTGGCCGAGGGCCGTCCCTCCCGGGTGGAGATGCAGGGCGACAACGGCCTCATCGAGTACTTCGCCGCCGCCCTGCCCCGGGCCGGGGACGAGGACGCCCTGGTTGCGGTCCACGTCATCGAGCACACCGAATCCACCCGCCTGGCCGAGGACCTGCGCCGGGAGCGGCAGCGCCAGGTCTTCCTCATGGAGGCCCTGCCCGGCTTCGCCTTCCTGGTGGCCTCGGACACTTCCATCCGCTACGCCAACCTGACCTTCCGCCGCCTGTTCGGCCGCAGCAAGGACCGGAAGTGCCAGGACATCTTCCGCTGCAAGGACGGGTCCTGCATCTGCCCCACTCCGGCGTCCTTCGCCGCCACCGAGCCCGAGCAATGGGAGTGGACCGACCACGCCCGGCGCACCTTCTCGGTCTTCTCCCACCCCATGACCGACGCGGACGGCGCGCGGGTGCTGCTCATCATGGGCATCGACATCACCGCCCGCAAGCAGGCCGAGAACGCCCTGCGCCGGACCCAGGCCGAACTGGAGGAGCGGGTGGCGGAACGCACCGCCGCCCTGGAGGAGGCCAACCGCTCCCTCACCGCCCAGGTGGAGGAGCGGCGCAAGGCCGAACGCAAGCTGGAGTCCGCCCGCCGCCGGGCCGAGGCCGCCACCCAGGCCAAGTCGCGCTTCCTGGCCAACATGAGCCACGAGATCCGCACCCCCCTGAACGCGGTGCTGGGCATGGCCGACCTGGCCCGGCGCACCGCGGAGGAGACGGACCGCAACCGCTACCTGGACATGCTGCGCCAGGCCGGGGATGCGCTGCTGGCGGTCATCGGCGACATCCTGGACTACTCCAAGATCGAGGCTCGCAAGCTCAACCTGGAGAAGATCGACTTCGACCTCATGAGCCTGCTCATCGCGGTGGAGGAGATCAACCATTCCGCAGCCCGGAACAAGGGCCTGGAATTTCGCTCCTCGGTGGCGCCCGGCGTGCCCCGGGTGCTCAAGGGCGACCCCTCCCGGCTCATGCAGATCCTCAACAACCTGCTGGCCAACGCGGTGAAGTTCACCAGCCAGGGCCACGTGGCCCTCACCGTGGCCGAGACCCACGTGCCCGGCCACCGGCCCGAGGCGGCCATCCTCACGGCCCCCAACCTGCACTGGCTCTCCTTCGGGGTGAGCGACACCGGCATGGGCATCCCGCCCGAGAACCAGGAGACCGTGTTCCAGAGCTTCGAACAGGCCGACGGCTCGGTGAGCCGGCGCTACGGCGGAGCGGGCCTGGGCCTGGCCATCTGCCGGGAGCTGTCCGGGCTCATGGGCGGCTACATCTCCGTGGACAGCGCCCCGGGCAAGGGCTCCACCTTCACCCTGACCCTGCCCTTCAGCCCCGGCGATCCCGCGGCCCTGGAACAGCCCATCCGGGCGGCCTGCGCCGACACCGAGGACCTGCCGCCGCTCACCATCCTCCTGGCCGAAGACGCGCACCTGAACCGGGAGCTGGCCGTGGCCCTGCTCGACGAGATGGGGCATCGCACCCTGGTGGCGGCCACGGGCAAGGAGGCCCTGGACATCCTGGGCCGGGAAAAGGTGGACCTGGTGCTCATGGACGTGCAGATGCCGGAGATGGACGGCATCACCGCCACCCAGGCCATCCGGGAATCCCGGGACCTGGCCGTGTCCCCGGACGTGCCGGTGGTGGCCCTCACCGCCCATGCCCAGAAGGCCGACCGGGAACGGCTGCTCAAGGCCGGGATGGACGCCTACGTGGCCAAGCCCTTCCGGCGCGGCGACCTGATGCAGGCCATGGCCGAGGTTCTGGCCAGGACCGGCCGGGCCTGCCCCCTTGCCGAAAAGCCCCCGGAACGCCCCGCGGCCGTGGTGCTGGACATGGCCATGGCCCTGAACGGGGTGGACGGCAACCGCAAGCTTCTGGTCCGGCTCCAGAAGATGTTCGCCGACGACAGCCCCCGGGACCTGAGCAACCTGCGCTCGGCCCTGGCTGCCGGAGACCGGGAGGAGGCCCGGCGGCTGGCCCATCTCATCAAGGGCACCGCGGCCACCGTGGGCGCTGCCCGGGCCTCGGCCGCCGCGGCCCGGGCCGAATACGCCCTGGCTGCGGCCCAGTTGGAGAAGGTCCCGTCCCTGGTGGAGGAGCTGGACCAGGAGATACGCACCGCCTGCGCGGCCATGGCCCAGGCGGAGAACGCCTGACACCCAACCGCGAAACGCGGAGGAGACGCCCCATGAAGACCATTCTGGTAGTGGACGACGCCCCCATGATCCGGGAGCAGGTCAAGGGCCTGCTGGAGGAACAGGGATACCGGGTGATCGAGGCCGAGGACGGCGAACAGGCCGTGGCGCTGGCCAAGCAACACCGCCCCGCCCTCTCGGTCATCGACATCTTCCTGCCCAAGAAGGGCGGGCTGGAGGTCATGGGCGAAATCATGAAGACCGACAAGCGGCACAAGATCATCGCCATCAGCGGCGGGGAGTCCTTCCACGCCCAGACCGTGGTGCAGCTGGCCGCCATCTTCGACGTGGCCGAGAGCTTCACCAAGCCCCTGGACGCCAGGAAGCTCAAGGAGGCGGTGCGCCGCCTCACCGGCGGCCCCCGGGACGACGCGGAATAAAAAAGCCGGGCCTCCGTCCGGAGGCCCGGCCGAATTGGTTACCAGCCGGGAATGAAAAGCTTTCTTCGCAGGCCGTTCAAAAACCGCGAGTGCAAGGCGCAAGAAAGCGTCAAGCCCGAAGCGTATTGCCAATACGTGAGGGTTTGACGCTTTCGCAGCAACGCCGCAATCGCGGATTTTTCAACGGCCTGCCTAGAACATGTCGTTCATGGCGTAGAGCTTCCCGGGCTTCTGGCCCGCCAGCCACTTGGCCGCGCGCAGCGCGCCCTGGGCGAAGGTCTCCCGGGAATGGGCCTGGTGGGTCACCTCGATGCGCTCGCCCGGGCCCAGCATGAACACCGTGTGCACCCCCACCACGTCGCCGCCGCGGATGGTCTGCACCCCGATCTCCTCCTTGGGCCGCGCGCCGATGATGCCCTCGCGGCAGTACTTCCCCACCTGCTTGAGGTCCCAGTCCCGGGCCGAGGCCAGGCACTCGGCCAGCTTCAGGGCCGTGCCGCTGGGCGCGTCCTTCTTCTTGTTGTGGTGCAACTCCACCATCTCCAGGTCGTAGGCCGGACCCAGCAGGCGCACCAGCTCGGGCAGGACCTTGAGCAGCACGTTCACGCCCACGCTCATGTTGGGGGCCCAGAGCACCGGGGCCAGCTTGGCCAGTTCGGCCAACTCGGCCTGCTGCTCCGCGCTGAGCCCGGTGGTGCCGATGACGATCTTCCCGCCCTTGGCCGCGCAGATGCGGGCCGCGGCCACGCTGGCCTCGGGCGCGGTGAAGTTGACGACCACCGCCCCGGGGTTCTGCTCCAGCACCGGCGCCAGGTCCGTGCCGCAGACCGCGCCCCAGGCGTCCAGGCCGTCCTCGCAGCCTTCCCGCTCCACCACCCCGTCCAGGCTGATGTCGGGATCGGCCTTGGCCAGGGTGCAGATGGTGTTGCCCATGCGGCCCTTGGCCCCCATGACGATGACGGATGTGCTCATGGCGTCCTCCTGTGGATGCCTGTGGGCCGTGGATGCCCGTGGTTTTTCAGATGAGACGGCCTTGGACCGGGGCGGCCGGCTCGGGCCGGCCCTGCTCCAGCAGTTGACGAAACTCCGCCGGACCCAGGATTGTCAAGCCCAGACTGCGGGCCTTGTCCAGCTTGCTCCCCGGGTTCTCGCCCGCCACCAGGTAGTCGAGCTTCCTGGACACGGACCCGGCGATCTCCCCGCCCGCCTCCTTGACCAGCTTCTCGGCTTCGGAGCGCGACAGGTCCGGCAGGGCGCCGGTGAACAGGAACCGCTTGCCCGAGAGCGGCAGCCCCTCGGCCGGCCGCTCCTCCACTCCCGGATTGGGGTTCACCGGCCACAGCCCCACGGCCTTGAGCCCGGCGATGGTCTCCAGGTTGTGGGGGTTCAGGAAGAATTTCTCGATGAACTCCCGGCGCTTGTCCCGGATGCCCTTCAGCCCGGCCGTGGCCGCGGTGAAGCGCTCCGGTTCGGCCACGGCCCGGGCGATGTCGTCCAGGTCGGCAAAGGGCTTGGCCAACTCCTTGGAATACTCCTCGCCCAGCCGCTCCACGCCCAGGGCGTTGAGGAGCCGGGCCAGGCCCTCCCTCCCACTGCCGTTGACGCGCTCCAGGGTCTGCCTGGCGGAAGTGGCCAGGTTGTCCGCGGACTTCTCGCCCAGGCCCTCGAACTCGGCCAGGACCGCAGGGTCCAGGGTGAAGAAATCGGCCGGGCCCTTGACCAGGCCCTTGGCCACGAGCAGCTCCACCAGCTTCTCGCCAAAACCCTCCATGTCCAGGCCGGCCTTGGACACGAAATAGGTGAGCTGCATCAGGTGCTTGGCCGGGCAGTCGGGATTGGTGCAGTAGCGCTTCTTCTCGATCTTCCTCGTGGCCTCGCCCTTCTTCGTGGCCTCCGCCTTCTCGCGCCGCTGGGTGTCGCCGCCGCACACCGGGCACTGCACCGGAAAGAGGAAAGGAGACTCCGCCCCGGTGCGCCGCTCGACCAGGGGCCGCACCACCTCGGGGATCACGTCCCCGGCCCGCTGAATCACCACCATGTCGCCAATGCGCAGGCCCTTCTTGGCGATCTCGTCCTCGTTGTGCAGGGTGGCCCGGGACACGGTGACCCCGGCCAGGGACACGGGCTCCAGGATGGCGACAGGCGTGAGCGCCCCAGTGCGACCCACCTGGACCTCGATGGCGTTCAGGCGGGTCTCGGCCTGGTGGGCCGGAAACTTGAGGGCCAGGGCCCAGCGCGGGGCGCGGGCGGTGAAGCCCAGGAACTCGCGCAGGGGCACCGAGTCCAGCTTGGCCACCAGCCCGTCGATCTCGAAGGGCAGGCCGTCGCGGTGCTCCTGCATGTCCAGGTAGCGGGCGGCCACGGCCTCGGCCGAGGCGCACGGCTCGGCCCGGTCCGGGATGGGAAAGCCCAGGCCGGCCAGGCCCTGCATGATGCGCTCCTGGGTGGACCAGTCCGGGGCCTCGCCCTCCCAGCGCACCTCGCCGATGCCGTAGGCGTAGAAGAACAGGGTGCGGGCCGCGGCCACCCCGGTGTCGAGCTGGCGCAGGGTGCCGGCCGCGGCGTTGCGCGGGTTGGCGAACACCTTGTCCCCGGCCGCCTCCTGCTTGGCGTTGAGCCTGGCGAAGTCCGCCTTGCGGATCACCACCTCGCCCCGCACCTCCAGGTAGGCCGGGACCGCTCCGGCGGCCGGGGCCAGGACCAGGGGCAGGTTCTTGACCGCGGCCCGGATGTTGGCGCTCACGTCCTCGCCCGTGACCCCGTCGCCCCGGGTGGCCCCCACCTGGAACGCGCCGCCCGCGTAGACCAGCTCCACGGCCAGGCCGTCCAGCTTGGGATCGGTCCAGAAACGTTCGAGCTGCGCCGGGCGCAGGGCCTCGGTGGGCAGACCCGCCAACGGGGCCGGGAGATGGGCGTCGAAGCGGCTACGCTGGCTGGGCGGGACCAGGGGCCGGAACACCCGGCGGAACACCTGGGCCAGGACCGCGGGAGACGGCGCGAGGGAACCCAGGGCCTCGTCCAGGCCTGCGCCCAGCTCCCGGGTGAGCTTGTCGCGGATTTTCTTC
>DKEU01000261.1 GCA_002452635.1 Desulfovibrionaceae bacterium UBA6814
GGATGATGAAGTTCTTCTCGCCCGCCGCATCGGCCCGCACGTAGGCCAGGGCTATGGCATGCCCCAGGGACGGGGCGAAGGACCCGCTGGTGACCTCGCCCACCTGCTCGCCCGAGGGCAGGAACACCGGGTCGTGGGTGCGGGCGCTGCGCCGGCCGGCCACGGACAGGGGGATGAGCCGGGAACGGACCGAGAAGGCCCCGGCCTTGCCCACGAACTCCGCAGGGGACTTGATGAAGATGTCCAGCCCAGCCTCGGCCGGGGTGTGGCTCTCGTCCAGGTCCTGGCCGTAGAGCGGGTAGCCCAGCTCCAGGCGCAGGGTGTCGCGCGCGCCCAGGCCGGCGGGCTTGACCTGGTTTTCGGCCAGCAGGCGCTCCCACAGGGCCAGGGCGCGGTCCTCCCGGAGGTAGAACTCGTAGCCCAGCTCCCCGGTGTAGCCGGTGCGGGACACGATGCAGGGGTCCTCCTTGAACTCGCACTTCACGAAGGCGAAGTAGTTGAGGAAACTGAAGTCGCGCCCCAGGACCCGTTCCAGCACCTCGCGGGAGCCCGGTCCCTGCAGGTCGATCTTGGCGGTGTCCTCGGTGATGTCCGTGAAGAACAGGCTCTCGGGCAGGCGGGACTGGATCCAGGCGAAGTCGATCTCGGCCCGGGCGCCGTTGACCACCAGCATGTACTCCTCGTCGGACAGGCAGTAGACGATGAGGTCGTCCAGCACGGTGCCCGCCTCGGAGAGCAGGAACCCGTACCGGCAGCGGCCCGGCCCCAGGGTGTCCAGGTTCTGGGTCACCAGCTTGGACAGGGCGGCCCGGGCCTTGGCGCCCTTGAGCCTGAATTCGCCCATGTGGCAGATGTCGAACACCGAGGCCGCGGAGCGGGTATGGTGGTGCTCGGCCAGGATGCCCTCGTACTGGATGGGCATCTCGTAGCCCGCGAACGGCGCCATCTTGGCCCCATGCGCCTTGTGCCAGGCGGTGAGCGGGGTGGTCTTGAGATCGGACATGACGATCCTCCCGAAAACGGGTTGCTTAATAATCCGTTACAAGAGCTTTCTTCAGCAGATCGTTCAAAAACCGCGAGGGCAAGGCGCAAGAAAACGTCAAGGCCGAAGCGTATTCCCAATACGTGAGGGTTTGACGTTTTCGCAGCAACGCAGCCATCGCGAGGTTTTCAACGATCTGCTACACGGCCCGGGCTACCTGGGCCGGATACTCGGCCCGGGAGCGGCGGATGGCCTTGAACTCGTCCAGCAGGGCCACCATGCGGCCGTACTGCTTGCGCACGTCCTGGCCGTACCGGGTCAATTCCTCTTCCTTGCGCGACACGTACGTGGAAACGAGGTACCCGTCATGCAGCGTGTGCCCGCAGATGTCAATGACCGCTTGGACCAACACATCGAAATAGTTGACTAACTCAAATTTGAGCTCGTGCAGGACGTGGTTGGACTGCTCCAGCCGCTCCAGTATCCGGGTGCGGCCCTTGCCCGCGCCGCGGTTCAGGTCGTCCAGGATCTTCACCTTGCGGGCCTGGCGGATGTAGCTGTACTTGCCCCAGACCTCCTGGTGCAGCTCGTGCATGGACTGGAACACGTCCAGGTTGTCCGGGTTGAGCAGATAGCCGTCCAGCACCCGCACCACCTTGGCGTAGAACTCCTCGGAATAGGCGATGTAGCGGCGCTGGTGCTTGGAGAGCCAGGCGAACAGGAACTTGAGCCGCTTCTCGTGGGTGTCGGTGTTCTCCACCACCTCGTTGCGCTTGTACACGATGCGGCCGGTGTATTCCCCGCGCACGATGTCGTTGAGGCGCAGGAACATGTTGGTGGTGTCCTTGATGAGGTTCACCCGCCGGGTGGCCCGGCCGGTGATGGGGTGCACCACCTCCTGGTGCAGCACCGACAGGGCGCGGTCCTGCTGCACGTTGCCCGGGTCGTACTTGTGCTGCTTGTAGACCACCCGCAGGATGACCACCCGGCGCTCCCGGTCCACGAAATAGCGGCCCCGGGACAGGGTGCGGATGGCGTCCTTCTGCTCCTTGTCCACCTGGACCAGGGCCAGCTTCTCCACCCGGGGGTAGTGCTGGGCGTCGGAGTGGGACCACAGGGTGGTGATGGTGCGGTCGGACTGGCCCAGGACCCGCACCAGGTACTCCTCGCCCAGCCGGAACAGGCGGCGGGCGAACAGGGCCGAGGAGGTGCGGCGCTCGGACACGATGGCGAAGCCGTAGAGCTCCATGAGGAACTGGTACACGAAGTTGCGGTGCAACTCGTAGCGCACGTTGTCGCCCGGGGCGAAGCGCTTCATGCGCAGGCCGTAGCGCTTGATCTCGGTGTCCAGGTCCGAGGGGAAGGAGGCGTACACCCCGGCCAGGTAGAACGCGCCGTCCGAATCCAGGGCCATGACGTGGGCCCGGTCCATCTGGTCCAGGTAGGGGACCAGGCGGGGATAGTTCTCCAGGGCGGTCAGGTCGCGGCGGGAGAAGCCGCGCTTGAACTCGTCCTGGAGCGGCTTGGGCATGCGGTCCAGGAAGGTGCGCAGGTTCTGGGCCAGCACGGACTGCTCCAGGGGGCAGGCCGGGCCCAGGCCGAAGCCCACGTGCTCCAGCACGTTGTGCAGGATGTCGAACTGGAAGATCTCGCTGAAATAGTCCAGGGGCCGGGCCAGGCAGACCATGCTGAACCCGGGCAGCTCCCGGTATTCCTGGGCGTCGGACTCGAAGGAGGGCAGAAGCTCCCGGGACTCCACCAGCGGGTAGTTGGCGTGCTCGAAATACGGCTTGAGCAGGCACTGCTTGATGTGGGTCCAGTCCAGGAATTCCTTGAGCCTGGCCAGATCGGATATGACCAGGTTGGGGCCGTCGTCGTCGGCCGCCAGGGTCCGCGCTTCCGGGACCCGGCTGAAGGCGTCTTCCCAGGTGAAGGGGGGTGTTTTCGTTCTGGCCATGTCCTCCGTCCGCCCCGCCGAAAACCGCGGTCAGCAAAGGATACAGTGTGGCCGTAGGAAAGACAACAATTCCGCGGAATTTTCAGGGAAAAACGTGCGCGCCCCGGACCCGGGCCGGCCGCTTTTTCCAGTATTCGGAATTATCAAACGAATTCAATATATTGACGGGAGCGCATCTTTTGGGATAGAAGTTCTGGCTAAACACTCGCACCCGGCTCCCCTTCACGTACCGGGTCCGGGGCCGGACCAACCATGGACTGCCTGCACTCCCTTCTCGGCATCATCTGCAGCGTTTTCGACGCCTATTCCACGGTGCTCTTCCTGCCCGGCCCGGGCAACGGGGAGTACCACCTGGCCGCGCGCTTCAGCCTGGGCGACGACATCGACGAGGGCACGGTCATCGAGCCGGGCCAGGGCCTGGTGGGCTGGATCATCCGCAACAAGCGCCCCCTGCGCATCGCCAACTTCGACCAGAAGCGCAGCCGGCTGGGCTATTACCGGGACCACGCCGAGGAGAAGAAGGTCAAGGCCTTCATGGGCTGCCCGCTCAAGGGAGGGGAGGGCGCGCTGTGCCTGGACTCCAAGCGCACCTACTCGCTGTCCGACAAGGACCTCAAGATCCTGGACATGTTCTCGTCCCTGGCCGCGGACATGCAGCGCTCCGAACAGGAGACCGCGCAGTCCCTCGCCGAGCACCGCTTCTACCACGGGCTGCGCCTGCTCTCGGGCCTGCGCGCCCGCTTCCCCAAGTGGGGCGACTACCTGCGCCACTTCCTGGACCTGCTCAGCCACACCACGGGCATCAGCCACGCCTTTTTGGCCGCGCTCGGGGACAAGGGCACCTACCTGCTGGAGGGCTACAACCGGCCGGTGTTCCCGGACCCGGCCCAGCACGCCGCGGCCTTCCCGGCCAAGAGCGGACTCATCGGCTGGGTGTTCGCCAACAACAAGCCGGTGTTCACCGGCGAGGCCGAGGCCCGCACCGCCTCCCAGGCCCTGTTCGGCTCTCCCTCGGACACCCCGTCCTTCGCGGTGCTGGCCTGCCTGCCCCTGTTCATCTCCCGCAAGACCCGGGCCGTGCTGGTGCTGGGCGGCGAGGAGCCGGCGCCGCTCTCCGACGAATTGAAGAATTTCCTGGAGATGGCCGCGGACCACCTGGCCATCTACCTGGAAAACCTCCATCTCCGCAGTCAGTTGGACAAGCCGCAAAAGAAAGTCTAAACATTTTCTTGATTCTTTTCACCATTCAGGTAAAAAGCCGCAAAGGGCCGGCAACGTAGTTGCCGCCCAATTCCCCCAGCAAGCGAGGTCGCTGCCATGTTCTTTACGCGGCTCTTCGGGTTTCTCGGCAAGGACCTGGCCATGGATCTGGGCACCGCCAACACCCTCCTGTACACCCCCAAGGACGGGATCGTGCTCAACGAGCCCTCGGTGG
>DKEU01000004.1:0-2739 GCA_002452635.1 Desulfovibrionaceae bacterium UBA6814
CTGCACGACATCGGCAAGGCCGTGGACCACGAGGTGGAAGGGCCGCACGCGGTCATCGGCGCGGACCTGGCCAAGAAGTACGGGGAGAGCAAGGAGATCATCCACGCCATCGCCGCGCACCACGAGGACGTGCCGCCGGGTTCGGTGCTGGCGGTGCTGGTCCAGGCCGCGGACTCCCTGTCCGGGGCCCGGCCCGGCGCGCGCAAGGAGCTGCTCGAGAACTACGTGAAGCGCCTGGAGGAGCTGGAGGGCATCGCCACCAACTTCGAGGGCGTGTCCAAGGCCTACGCCATCCAGGCCGGCCGCGAGATCCGGGTCATGGTGGACTCGGAACGGGTGGACGACGACTCCACGCACATGCTCTGCAAGGATATTGCAAAGCAGATCGAGGAGAACCTCACCTATCCCGGCCAGATACGGGTCACCGTGATCCGGGAGCGCCGNNCCCCGCCTTCTTCTTTTCCCTCCCGCCTCTTCTTTCCTCAGCAAAAAGTAAAGTTCCCTCCTGGTTGCGCCGATGTCTCTGTTTTAAGACAAATTCGTGTCGCACGTTTTCTTGCCGGGTTTGGCCGGATGTGCGGCTAAGTCCCGCAGGTAGCTAGGGGAATACGGTTGACAAAGCTTTGTCTTGCAGGGATAGCTTGGAAAGACAGAGGAGGGTGGGCTATGTTCAAGCTGTTCTGTCGGACGTCGGGGTGGGCGTCCGCGTTCTCCCTTTTCATGTTGCTGTTGCCGGTCCTGGCCATCTCGGCCGACGGTTCCACGTACGTTGGCTCCGAGGCCTGCTCGGAATGCCACCAACTGGAATACGAGAATTTCAGCAAGTTCGCCAAGAAGGCGCACTCCTCGAAGTCCATTCAGATCATGGCCTCGGACCTCTCGCCCGAGGAGATCAAGGAGTGCTTCGCCTGCCACACCACGGGCTACGGCAAGCCCGGGGGGTTCAAGGGCTTCGAGGAGACCCCCAAGCTGGCCGACGCCGGGTGCGAGGTCTGCCACGGCCCGGGATCGCGGCACGTGGATGAGGGCGGCGACCCCAGCCTGATCAAGCACGACCTGACCCTCAAGGACTGCGAGGTCTGCCACAACGCCGAGCGGGTGGGCGCGTTCAACTTCAAGCCGCTGCTCTTCGGCGGGGCCCACTAGGGAGGCGCGCATGAACTTGCTCAAGAATTCCCTGGGCGCCAAAATCCTGCTCCCCACCGCCATCATCACCCTGGCCACCTTCGCCGGCCTGTACCTGGGCAACTGGTACTGGCAGAGCAAGAACACCATGGAGCAGATCCACGACTCGGCCAAGACCGTGTCGGACATCCTGTTCTCCGCGGTGGAAGAGCCCATGAGCATCGGCGACAACGAGGGCACGGTCAGCCAGCTCGACAAGGTGGCCGAGAAGTACAAGACCGTGCGGGCCTTTCTCACCAACTACAAGGGCAACATCACCTACTCCACCCACCACGATACCCTGCGCAAGGACCTGACCGCCCTGTTCAAGGACCCGGCCCTGGAGGAGAAGTTCAACCGGAGCCTCAAGGTTGACCTGACCACCGGCCTGGAGATCGAGGTGGACGGCCGCCCGGTGTTCGTGGAGATCACCTCCATCCCCAACGAGAAGAGCTGCCACCACTGCCACGGCTCCAAGCAGCCCATCCTGGGCAGCATGGTCCTGTTGCAGGACATCAGCCAGCAGCACGCCAAGCTGGCCGCCTCCCTGCGCAACTCCGGCCTGATCTCCCTGGCCGGCGCGGTGGTGCTCCTGGCGCTCCTGCTCCTGTTCCTCAGGCGCATGGTCATCAACAAGATCGTGCAGATCGCCGTGGCCAGCGACCGCATCCGCGAGGGCGACTACAACGCCGACCTGCAGGTGGTGGGCAACGACGAACTGGCCGCCCTGTCCAAGAACCTGAAGGCCATGGTGAGCACGGTCCAGGACCAGCTCGAATACAACCGCAGCATCCTGAAGGGCATCATCCTGCCCCTGTTCGTGGCCGACCACAACGAGGTGCTGACCTACATCAACGCGCCCATGCGCAACATCCTGGGCAAGACCGAGGGCGACTGCCTGGGCGTCACCGTGTCCAAGGTCTTCTACGGCAAGGACGACAAGAGCAGCACCACGGCCCAGGTCATCGCCTCGGGCCGCAGCAAGAACGGCCGGCTGGAGTTCACCCGGCACGACGGGGTGTCCTTCCCCCTGCACTACGAGATCTCGCCCCTCAAGGACACCAACGACAAGGTGGTGGGCGCCATCGGCATGATGATCGACCTCACCCAGGAGGAGCGGGACAAGGCCCGCATCCGGGCCCAGCGCGAGAACCTGCTGGAGGTGGCCAACCAGGTCACCGCGGTGTCGGGCATGCTCTCCACCGCGGCGGACGAGCTCACCGCCATGATGAGCGAACTGACCCGGGGCATGGACCAGACCGCGGACCAGACCGGCCAGGTGGCCACCGCCATGGAGGAGATGAACGCCACGGTGCTGGAGGTGGCCAAGAACGCCGGACAGGCGTCCGAGGCCTCGGACCAGGCCAACAAGGTGGCCCAGGACGGCGGCAAGGAAGTGGCCCGCACCGTGGAGGAGACCAGGGCCATGGCCGAGACCACCGAGGTCCTGGCCGGCACCCTGCAGACCCTGTCGGAAAAGGCCGAGAACATCGGCAAGGTCATGGCGGTCATCAACGACATCGCGGACCAGACCAACCTCCTGGCCTTGAACGCCGCCATCGAGGCGGCCCGGGC
>DKEU01000004.1:2750-7763 GCA_002452635.1 Desulfovibrionaceae bacterium UBA6814
GCCGACGAGGTGCGCAAGCTGGCCGAGAAGACCATGGCCGCCACCAAGGAGGTGGAGACCGCCATCTCCGCCATCCAGGTCACCTCCACCGAGGCGGTGTCCGAGATGAGCCGCACCCGGGAGCGGGTCAACCAGACCCGGACCATGGCCGAGACCGCGGGCAAGGTGCTGGGCGAGATCGTGTCCCAGTCCAACCGCATCGCGGACATGGTGCGCAACATCGCCACCGCGGCCGAGCAGCAGTCCTCCACCAGCGAGGAGATCAACACCAACGTCACGGGCATCAACGCCCTGTCCCAGCGCATCTCCAAGAGCATCAGCGAGGCCAGCGCCTCCATCCACGAGGTGGCGGACATGGCCCAGAAACTCAGCCAACTGGTGGAGAAGTTCAAAAGCGAATAGCGCGGTTTCGCCTTGCATCAAGGCGCGAAGCTGAAATAATGTCCCATTATTTCAGCGAACTGCACAAGAGCATCTAAGCTTTTTCAAAGATTGAGATGCCCTAGTCCTGGATTGAAGCCCGCCGATTTGCTAGCATGGCGGCGTCCCCTGGTCATCTTACCATGGAGGCGCCGCCATGCCTGTTTCCACGCCTGAGCCCGATTTCGCCGAACGCCGCGGCCACCCCCGGGTGAGCCTCAAGGCGTACGGCTACAATCATGTCTGCGCTTTCCTCCGTTCCGGGCGCCGCCACAGCGCGAACCTGGTGGATGTGAGCCCCGGCGGCGCCCGCCTGGCCCTCCTGGATGACCGCCCCCCCATCGCCGTGGACGACCTCTTGACCGTGGATCTGGCCCTGCCCTCCACCGACGAGAACCTCTCCTCCCTGCCCAGCACCGTCCGTTGGATCGGCCAAGGAGACTTTGGCGTCAGCTTCGATCGCATCCTGGACCTCGGCAACATGGAATTGCAGCAGCTGCTCGAACGCTGAGTGGACGGTAGAGGAAATTTGCGGCAGCGGCTTGACACGGCCTTCCTTCTAGGAAATAATCCTAAATAAGATGGATTCTGGAAAAATGGCATGAAGGAATTGAACTCCACCACCATGGACATCCTGCGGGAGACCTGCCGGGATGCCGGGTTGCGGTTGACCCAGCAGCGGCTGTCGGTGTTCCAGGAGGTCCTGGGCTCCCACGACCATCCCACTGCCGAGACCATCCACGGCCGGCTGCGGCGCACGGCCCCCACCCTGTCCCTGGACACGGTGTACCGGACCCTCGCCCTGCTGGAGCGATGCGGCCTGGTGCACCGGGTCCTGGATCCCGGGGGCGGGGACCGGTTCGACCCGGTGACCGACGGCCATACCCACGTGGTGTGCCGCCGCTGCGGCCGGATCGACGATCTGCCCGTGCCGGCCCTGGGGCCGGGGGGCTTGCCCGAGGCCACGCACTGGGGCCGGGTGGAGCGGCGGCACGTGGTCTACTACGGCGTCTGCAAGGCCTGCCTGGCCGAGCCCCGGCATTAGGGGCGCTCGGCGCGCGTCGAGATTTTTGCAACCCGTATTGAATTCCCTGGAGAATACATCTATAGGCTGTGATGAACCCCTAGCCATGTCGAACCCGGAGTCCGGCCTCCCCGGCCGGACCCGCGGCGCGCCGATGCGCCGTCAAGTAAAAAGCAAGGAGTACGTGCATGAGTTCCATCAAAGGCAGCGAAACCGAAAAGCTGGTGCTGACCGCCTTCGCGGGCGAGTCCCAGGCCCGCAACCGGTACACCTACTTCGCCAGCGTGGCGCGCAAGGAAGGCTATGTCCAGATTTCGGAAGTCTTCCTGGAGACCGCCAACCACGAAAAGGAACACGCCAAGCGGATGTTCAAGTTCCTGGAGGGCGGCGAGGTGACCATCAACTGGGCCTTCCCGGCCGGCATCATCGCCCCCACCCTAGACAACCTGCGGGAGGCCGCGGCCGGCGAACACCACGAGCATGCGGAGATGTACCCCATGATCGCCCAGACCGCGGCGGAGGAGGGGTTCGACGCCGTGGCCGTGGCCTTCAACAACATCGCCAAGGCCGAGAAGTACCACGAGGAGCGCTACCTGGCGTTCATCGACCTGCTGGAGAAGAACCGGGCCTTCAAGCGCGAGGAGCCGGTGTATTGGCGCTGCCGCAACTGCGGCATGGTTCACCACGGGCCGGAGGCCCCCCAGGTCTGCCCGGCCTGCCTGCATCCCCAGGCCCACTTCGAGATTCTGTGCAAGCCCTGGTAGCGCAGGAGCCACCCATCAAAACCAAGGAGACGGATATGGCCAAAGAGCTGGAAATCTACAAGTGCGAAACGTGCGGCAACATCGTCGAGGTCCTGCACGGCGGCGCGGGCGAGCTGGTCTGCTGCGGCGCGCCCATGAAGCTGTTCGTCGAGAACACCGTGGACGCGGCCAAGGAGAAGCACGTGCCGGTCATCGAGAAGACCGCCAATGGCTACAAGGTCAAGGTGGGCAGCGTGGCGCACCCCATGGAGGCCAAGCACTGGATCGAGTGGATCGAGCTCATCGCCGACGGCAAGGTCTACCGCCAGAACCTGGCCCCGGGCCAAGCCCCGGAGGCCGAGTTCTGCATCTCGGCCGAGAAGGTCACGGCCCGCGAGTACTGCAACATCCACGGCCTGTGGAAGGCCTAGAGAACCTCAACCGCACCGGAGAAGACCATGGCTCAGGACCGTTACGTCTGCACCATCTGCGGCTACACCTACGACCCCAAGCAGGGCGACCCGGACGGCGGGATCAAGCCCGGCACCGAGTTCAAGGACCTGCCTGAGGACTGGACCTGTCCGGTCTGCGGCGCGAGCAAGGATCAGTTCGAGAAGGAAGGCTAGCTCCCCGTGCGCGCGGTCCCGGCGAGTCCGGGGCCGCGCGCGCGGCCGAGCCCTGCGCAGCACATTCTACCAACTGAGGAAACAATGAGGCCCGTCGAGATAAAGAAGGACATCTTCTGGGTGGGCGCCGTGGACTGGAGCACCATCGACTTCCACGGCTACTCCCTGGCCCGGAAGGGTACCACCTACAACGCCTATCTCGTGAAGGACGAGAAGATCACCCTGTTCGACACGGTGAAGGCGCCCTTCTGCGAGGAATTCATCGAAACCATCGCCCAGGTGGTGGACCCGGCCAAGATCGACTACATCGTGGCCAACCACCTGGAGCCCGACCACGCCGGCTGTCTGGCCAGGCTCGTGGAGCTGGTCAAGCCCGAGAAGATTTTCGTGTCCCCCATGGGCAAACGCTCCCTGGAGGCCCACTTCCATCCGCAGGGCTGGCCCGTCGAGGAGATGAAGACCGGCTCCACCCTGTCCCTGGGCAAGCGAACGGTGACGTTCATCGAGACCCGCATGCTGCACTGGCCCGACAGCATGTCCTCCTACCTCGCCGAGGACAAGCTGCTCATCACCAACGACGCCTTCGGCCAGAACCTCGCCACCACCGAACGCTTTGCCGACGAGATCGACCGCAGCAAGCTGCGCGCGGCCATGTCCGCGTACTACGGCAACATCGTGCTGCCCTATTCCTCGGTGGTGGAGAAGACCCTGGCCGCGATCCAGGGCATGAACCTGGACATCGACATGCTGGCCCCGGACCACGGACTCATCTTCCGGGGCGAGGCCGACGTGCGCTACGCCATCGAGACCTACCTGGAGTTTGCGGCCCAGAAGCCCAAGAACCGGGCCCTGGTGGTCTACGACACCATGTGGCACTCCACCGAGAAGATGGCCTTCGCCGTGGTGGACGGCCTCATGGACGAGGGCGTGTCCGCCCGGGCCATGCACCTCAAGTCCTTCCACCAGTCCGACGTGATGACCGAGCTCATGTACTGCGGCGCGCTGGCCGTGGGCTCGCCCACGCTCAACAACGGCATCCTGCCCGGCATCGCCGGCCTGCTCACCTACATGAAGGGGCTGCGGCCCCAGAACAAGGTGGCCGCGGCCTTCGGCTCCTTCGGCTGGAGCGGCGAGTGCGTGAACATCCTCAAGAACCTGCTGACCGACATGAACTTCGAGGTGGTGGAGCCCCAGGTCAAGGTCAAGCACGTGCCGGACAAGGACGTGCTGGCCCAGTGCGTGGAACTCGGCCGCACCCTGGGCCGGGCCCTCAAGGCCAAACTGTAGACCAACCGGCGGCCGCGGCCCGGGGTGCGGGCCGCGGCCGCCGAAACCGATTTTTCGTACTTCAGCAAGGGGGTTGGCATGGACGTGCTCTTCCTGTCCCGGCTCCAGTTCGCGGCCGCCACCATGTTCCACTTCATCTTCGTGCCCCTGACCCTGGGGCTGTCGGTGCTGCTGGCCATCATGGAGACCCGCTACGTGCAGACCGGGGACGAGACCTACAAACGGATGGCCAAGTTCTGGGGAAAGCTCTTCCTCCTGAACTTCGCCCTGGGCGTGGTCACGGGCATCACCCTGGAGTTCCAGTTCGGCACCAACTGGTCGCGCTACTCCGAATACGTGGGCGACATCTTCGGGTCGCTTTTGGCCATCGAGGCCACAGTGGCATTCTTCCTCGAATCCACGTTCCTGGGGGCCTGGATCTTCGGCTGGAACGTGCTCTCGCCCAAGATGCACGCCCTGTGCATCTGGCTGGTGGCCGGCGCGTCCAACCTCTCTGCCCTGTGGATCCTCATCGCCAACGGCTTCATGCAGAACCCCCTGGGTTACGTCATCCGCAACGGCCGGGCCGAACTGGCCGACTTCTTCGCAGTGGTCGGCAACCCCTTTGCCTGGCAGCAGTACGTGCACGTCCTGAGCGGCGCCTTCGCCCTGGCCGGCTTCTTCGTCATGGGCGTCTCGTCCTGGCATCTGCTCAAAAAACAGAACGTCGACTTCTTCACCCGCTCCTTCAAGCTGGGCATGGTCTTCGGCCTGGTCTTCTCCGTTCTCGTCGCGGTCCAGGGCCATCACCACGCCCAGGAAGTGACCAAGATCCAGCCCACCAAGCTGGCGGCCATGGAATCCCTGTGGGAAACCCATGAGGACGGAGCGCCCATGTACCTGCTGGTCGTGCCCGACGAAAAGAACGAAAAGA
>DKEU01000088.1 GCA_002452635.1 Desulfovibrionaceae bacterium UBA6814
GGCCTTGAGGTCGGCCACGGTCTTGGACTGGTCAGCGGCCTTCTCGGCCACGGCCTTGACCTTGGCGGCCACGGTGTCGGGCAGCTTGGGCACGGACACGTGCGCGCCGAACTTGTCGGCGTGGCCGGCGATGCCGGTCAGCTCGGGATTCTGCTCGTAGATCCAGGCCTTGGCCAGGGCCGCGGCGAACAGCTCGGACTGGGCGTCGATGGACAGGCCGGTCAGGTAGGCCAGCATGTCCTTGATGCCCGCCTTGTTGGCGTCATAGCCTTCGCCCGTGAGGTAGGCGTAGAAGGTGTTCATGGGGAACACTTTGCGGTCTTCGGTGGTAGCCATGGTGGTTCTCCTTATTCGTGGCGGAAAGGTTTGTTTCTTGGCGTTCCTAGTTCATGGGCAGCCGGCCGGTGTACCGGGCGTAGACCAGGGCGACCGTCCGGTAGACCAGGTGGCCCAGCTTGGACCAGGGCAGGTAGGCGAAGAGCATCCAGACCGCCACCAGGTGCAGGAAGTACACGGGGTAGGCGAGGTTGGCCACGCCGGCCAGCCGCAGCAGTTCACTGAAGACGCCGGTGACGAACACCGTCCAGATCACGCCCAGCAGGTACCAGTCGTAGAACGAGGAGGCGCTCTTGCTGGTGTCCAGGTTCATGCGGCGCCGGGTCAGGAAGGTCAGGCCCATGAGGCCGGAGATGGCGCCCGCGTTGGCCAGGATCTTGACGGGGTTGTAGAGGTGCATGGGGGTGTGCCCGATGGGCGCGATCCACTCGATGACCTTGCCCACCCAGTGGCCGGTGGCCACGATGCCGGTGACCACGGCCAGGGCGATGAAGGCGTAGAAGAGCAGCAGGTGGCCCTTGAACTTCTCCTGGTCCGACTCCTTCACCTCGCCGCAGTCCTTCCACTTGGAGTGGGTGAGGATCTCGGTGACGATGGTGTCCTTGATGGCCGTGAGCAGGCAGGGCTTCTCGGCCTTGCCCACCACGAAGGTGCCCGGGGTGGCCTGGAAGGACTTGATGAGCTTGGCGCAGCCCATGACGAAGGTGGCCACCATGAAGAAGAAGGTCAGGGTGAAGATGGGGTCGATGGTGTAGTCGCCGTAGAACAGCTTGCTGTACACGATCTCGCCCTCGGGGATGGTGAGCCCGTTGACCAGGTACCACACGAAGAGCCAGATGGCCGCCGGGATGGCCACGAGCAGGGGCAGGTACTTGCCCGAGCTCATCCAGGTCCCGAAGATCTTGGGGGCCATCAGGTTCTTGTAGGCCATGTTGCGCAGGGCGGCCAGCAGGTCGCCNNCCGCAGTTGTGGCACAGCCAGATGTCGATGTCGTTGACCAGCTTGTCCTTGAGGCCCCACTGCGCCCAGATCATCTCCTTGCGGGGGAAGGGGCCGTCCGCCGGGGAGAGCGGGCAGGCCACCGAACAGGTGGCGCACTGGTAGCACTTCTTGAGGGTATCGCCCCCCACCGCCTGCAAGTCCTTGACGAACTGCAGATCGGGCTGGATTCGAACTGCTTTGGACATGGTTCCTTCCTCCTAGTAGCCCTTGAACGGGTTGGGGCCCTTGCTCATGATCATGGTCATGAAGTCCTCGATCAGCTCCGGCACCTTGTCGTACTCATCGATGGAGACCTGGTACTGCTCCACCCGGTCGGGCTCCACGCCCAGCCGGTTCAGGGTCTCGGCGATGTTCTCCTTGCGCCGGTTGCAGATCTCGGAGCCCTTCACGAAGTGGCACTGGTAGTCGTCGCCGTACTTGCAGCCCAGCATCATGACGCCGTCCACGCCCTTGGACATGGCGTCGGCCACCCAGATGGCGTTGACCGAGCCCAGGCAGCGCACCGGGATGATGCGCACGTACTGGTTCCACTTGAGCTTGCGGAAGGCGGCCATGTCCATGGCCGGGTAGGCGTCGTTCTCGCAGGCCAGGATGATGACCCGGGGCCCGCCCTCGTCCATGTTCTCCGGCACCTTGACCTCTTTGATCATGGAGCCGACCTGGTCCACGTTGTAGGTGTCGAAGGAGATGACCCGCTCGGGGCAGGCGCCCATGCAGGTGCCGCAGCGGCGGCAGCGGGTCGGGTTGGGCTTGGGCGTGCCCTTCTCGTCGTCGTCCAGGGCGCCGAAGGGGCATTCCTCGGTGCAGCGCTTGCACTGGGTGCAGCGCACGAAGTTGAACTTGGGATAGGTGCGGTCGCCCGAGCGCGGGTGCACGGCCACGCCGTGGCTGGCGCAGGTCACGCACTGGATGGCCTTGAGCGCCGCGCCCGCGGCGTCGTCGGCGCACTGGTCCATGAACATGGGCTGCCGCACGTTGCCCGCGGCGTACACGCCGGTGCGCCGGGTCTCGTAGGGGAAGCAGATGTAGTTGGAGTCCGCGAACCCGTCGAACAGGTCCAGGTCCGGGAAGGCCGGGCCCTGGCGGTATTCGAAGTTCATGACCGGCTCCTTGGCGGTGCTGGGCACCATGCCCAGGGAGAGCACCAGGAGGTCGACCTTGACCTCGAAGTCGGCGCCCAACAGCGAGTTGCCCACGGTGATGAGCACCGAGCCGTCGGCGTCTTCGGCGACCGACTGGATCTGGCCCTTGGTGAGCATGATGCCCGGGTCGTCCTGCGCGGCCTTGTAGTAGAGCTCGAAGATGCCCGGGGTGTTCATGTGCTCGTAGATCACGAAGGCCAGGGAGTTGGGGGCCAGCTCCCGCACGTAGCCGGCCTGCTTGAGCGCGATGGCCGGGGACAGGCCAGAGGAGTAGGCCAGGTGCTTGGCGCTCTCCAGGTCCTTGTGCACGTAGGCCGGCTCCTCCTCGCCTTCCTTGGCCTCGGCCTCGGCCGCGGGAGCCGCGGGCGCGCAGGCCTCGGGGTTGAGGTCGGCCTCGCCGAACACCGGCGCCGGGGGCTGCATCACGAAGGCCACGGCGCTGACCGGCTTGCCGTCCGAGGGGCGCAGCAGGCTGCCGGACTTGGCCATGAGCTCCATGTCCTTGGAGGAGATGACGTTCTTGATGGTGCCGAAGCCGTAGGGCTCGTACACGCTCATGTCCTGGCCCACCCAGCCGGTGGCCAGGATGACCGCGCCCACGCCCTCGGTCTTCTCGCCGCCCTCGGCGGCGATGACGGCCTCGTACTGGCCGGGCGCGCCCTTGAGCGCGGCCAGGGTCGCGCCCTTGTACACGGTGATCTTGGCGTGGGACTCCACCGCGGCCACCAGGGCCTCGATGCCGGTGTCGGTGGCGGTGGTGTAGGGGGGCGCCAGGGGCACGGTCTTGTAGAGGTTCTTGGCGGCGCCGCCCAGTTCGGGGTTCTTCTCCACCAGCACCACGTCCTGGCCGGCCTTGGCCGCGTCCAGGGCCGCGGTGAGGCCGGTGAAGCCGCCGCCCACCACCAGGATGGTCTTCTTCATGTCCGGGACCTCGGGCTCGGGGAACCCGGACTTCTCCATCTGGCGCACGCCCATGAGCACATAGTCCTTGGCCATGAGCTGGACTTCGTCGCCGTCGGCCTCGGTGGACCAGACGCAGCCCTCACGCAGGTTGACGCGGCCCACCAGGGCCTTTTCGCCGAACTGGAAGACGTCCCACTTGGCCCGGGGGGAGCAGGCGCAGATGGACACGGCGTTGACCTTGCCGGCGTCGACGTCGGCCTGGATCTGGGCCACGCCCTCGCCGGAGCAGAGCACCGGGACGGTCTCGATGACCGGGCAGATGTTGCCGAACTTGTTCTTGACGTCGGTTGCCAGCGCTGCGCAGTCAAGGTTGCTGCCGATGTCGCAGCCCTCGCAGATGTAGACTCCGATTTTGTCGGCCATTGGAACTACCTCCCTAACACCGTTTGAATCGCTTTGAGCGCAGCGCCGGTGGCCGTCTGCGCGCTGCGCATGACGTCCAGCGGCTTCTTGGCGCAGCCGCAGGCGATGATTCCGTTGTCGGCGTCGCCGGCCACGAACCCTTCCGCGTCGGCGGCGATGCCCGCGGGCAGGGCCTGGCCCGCCACCGAGGGCTGCATGCCGGTGGCCAGGACCACCAGGTCGTGGGTGGCCTTCATCTTCACGCCGTCCACCGCGTTCTCCACGGTGAGGACCACCGCGCCGTCGGCGCCGGCCTCCACGGCCGCCACCTTGCCCTTGACGAAGCTCACCTTGTCGTCCTGCTCGATGCGGGCGCGGAACTTCTCGTAGCGGCCCGGGGTGCGCAGGTCGATGTAGTAGATGGTGACCTGGGCGTCGGGGTACTGGGCGCGCACGTAGGTGGCCTGTTTCAGGGAGGCCATGCAGCAGATGTAGGAGCAGAAGGAGAGGTGGTTCTCGTCGCGGGAGCCGGCGCACTGCACGAAGGCGATGCTCCTCGGCTCGCTCTTGTCCTCGCGCAG
>DKEU01000280.1 GCA_002452635.1 Desulfovibrionaceae bacterium UBA6814
CGTTGAGCCGCTCGATGACGGTCTTGTCCAGTTCGGTTTCCGCGCCCTGGGTGGTGAGATCGATGCGCTTGCCCAGCTCGCCCGAGAGGTCCCGGACCAGGCGGCGGAACTTGCTGAAGGTGGTGCCGATGGGCAGCATGCGCACCGACAGGGTGGAGTCGCGCAGCTCGTCCGAGAGCCGCTCCAGCTCCTCGGACAGGGCGTTGAGGGTGGGGTCGGCGCGCTCCCCGGCCACCTGGGAGATGCGGGCCTGGACAATGACCAGCTCGCCCACCAGGTCCACCAGGGCGTCGAGCTTGTCCGCGGCCACCCGGATGCTGGAGGCCGACGCCTCCTTCTCCCGGTCGCCGCGGATCTTGCGCACCGCGGCCTGCTCGGCCAGGGCCGACTGCACCGCATCCGGGGTCACCGCGCCGGAATCGGCCAGGATGTCGCCCAGCCGTTTCTGGCCGGCCAGGGTGGCGCGCAGGGTGTCGGGGGTCAGGTCGCCGCGCTCGATGAGGATCTCGCCCAGCCGCTTGTAGGCCGCGTCGTCGTCCAGGGCGCCCAGGGAGTCGATGACCTGGACCGAGAGCTCGCAGTCGTCCTCCACGAAGATGAACACGTCGCGGATGGCGTTCTCGCCCTTGTCCGTGCACAGGATGCAGTCGAAAAAGACGTACACCCCCTCGGGCTCGATCTCCTCCAGGGGCGGGATGGCCTCCAGGTGGGCCACGGCCTGGAAGGTGCCCAGGCCGGACAGCTCCTCCAGCAGGGACAGGGGGTTGTTGCCGGTGAGCAGCATGTGCTTGGCGGGCTTGAAGCGCACCCGGTAGGTGGCCAGGTCGCTGGCCGAGGGCTCCTCGTCCCCAGGGACCGCCGCCGCGGCGCCGGCATCGGCCGCGGCCGGCAGGAAGGCGCGCAGGCCGGCGATGATGGGGCCGGCCGCGGCGGTGTCCGCGGCGGTCTTGTCGCGGGCCGCGTCCAACAGGCGCAGGATGTGGTCCCGGGCCTTGAGGGTCAGGTCCAGGAGCTCCCGGGTGACCTTGATCTCGTTGTTGCGCACCCGGTCGAAGACCGTCTCCACGTCGTGGGTAAAGGAGGAGATGTCGTCGAACCCGAACATGGCCCCCGAGCCCTTGATGGTGTGCATGGCCCGGAAGACCCGGTTGACCAGCTCCGCATCGTCGGGGGACTCCTCCAGTTCGAGCAGCGCGCTCTCCAGCTCGGCGCTGAGATCGTAGGCCTCTTCCAGAAAGGCTTGGCGATTGACATCGTCCTGGGACATGTAGCTCTCCTCGCCGGCCGGAAGCGAAACTCGGCCGGGTTAGCGCAGCACCTTCTGAACCACGGCCAGGAGTTGTTCCGGCTTGAACGGCTTGACTATCCAGCCCGTGGCCCCGGCTTCCTTGCCTTCCTGCTTCTTGCCCGCCTGGGACTCGGTGGTGAGCATGATGATGGGGATGAATTTGCACGCGGCATTGGCCCGGAGGTTCTTGATCAAGGTGATGCCGTCCATGTTGGGCATGTTCAGGTCGGTGATCACCATGTCCACCGGGCCCGAGAGCTTGGCCAGCGCATCCTTGCCGTCCGAGGCCTCGACCACGTCGTAGCCGGCGTTCTTCAGGGTGAAGCTGACCATCTGACGCACGCTGGCCGAGTCGTCCACAGTCATGATTCTCTTGCCCATCTACTTTCCCCTCTTCCAGAAAAGGTAATCTGAGACCCCGATCAGAAACCCCGCCTGTTCAGCCGCGTCCACCACGGGAGGCGGCACTGCGCCGGCGCACTCCAGGGCCTTGCCCTGCTGCGCCAGGCTGAGGTGGGCCGCCCGCAGGAGCTGCAGGAAGGTGAGGTCCACCCGCTCCACGCCGGCCAGGTCCACGGCCAGGTCCTGGCAGGCGGCCAACGCCTGGGCCAGGGATTCCTTCAAGGCCGCGGCCTCGGCCACGGTGAAATCGCCGGACAGGACCAGGACCCCTTTGCCGTTCTCCTGCCGCAGCTCGCACATTCCCATGGCAGCCCCCTAGAACAACTCGATGTTGTCGTCGTCGCCGAACATCTCCACCTCTCCCTCGGCCGCGTCGTGCACCGGGCCGCCGCCCTCGCCGAAGGCCGACTCGTGCACCAGCCGCTCCACTTCCATGGTGTAGCGGGAGAGCAACTCCTTGAGCCGTTCCGGCCGCCTGCTGTCGTCGGCCAGGGGCACGGCCCGCCGGGCCTCGCCGGAAATCTCCGCCATGTCGACGCGGGCCGAGGCCAGCTCCGCGCAGATCTCCCGGTCCAGGACGGCCCGGCCGGCGGTCTCCCGCAGGGCGTCGTGCAGTCCGCCGCTCTCGGTGCGCAAGGCGTCGAGATTCCGCAGGAAGGTGGAGTTCACCTGGCGCAGGGTATGCATCAGGCTCTCCTGGCGCACGGCCATCTGCTCCAGCCGGGAGGTGTCCAGGTAGTCGGCCGCGTTGCGCTCCAGCCCGGTGGAGGCCTCGGAGATCTCGGTCAGGCTGCGGGACACGTCGCCGGTCATGTCCCGGGCCTCCACCGAGAGCTTCTGGATGGCCTGGGCCAGAACGCCCAGGGCGCGGCCCTCGTCCCCGGTGCGGGCGGC
The DNA here is from genome assembly GCA_002452635.1 of Desulfovibrionaceae bacterium UBA6814. Lineage (GTDB taxonomy): Bacteria > Desulfobacterota > Desulfovibrionia > Desulfovibrionales > Desulfovibrionaceae > UBA6814. The sequence continues at coordinate 2,585 of DKEU01000280.1, forward strand.
CTTCACCGCGGCGTTCAGGGCGATGAGCTCGATCTCCGAGCCCACCTCCTCGATGTCCTCCACGAAGCCCACCATGTCGGACACGGTGCCGGCCACATCGGACATGACCCGGCCGATCTTCTCGGCCTGCACCGCGAACTGGCGCATGGCGGCGATGACCGACAGGGACCCGTGTTCGATGCGGTCCAGCACGCTGCCCTCGCCGCCGGAATCGGAAGCGGCCAGCCCCTCGGCGTCCTGGCTCATGCTGGCCACGGACCGGGCCACCTCCCCCAGGTGGAGGCGCAGGTTCTCCAGGGCCGAGGAAAAGCGCTCTTCCGCGTTGGCCAACTGGGACTCCTGGAGCTTGGCCACGTCCGCTATCCAGCCCACCAGGTCCCGGATTTCCGGGTCCGCGTCCACGTCCAGCCCCTCCGGCTCCTCTGCGTCCCCGTCCCGGCCTGCGGCGTTCCGCGCGCAGCCGTCGGCCGCGGCGCCGCCCCGCTGCTGGATCATGCCCAGCATGTCGCCCAGGGCCTCTTCCACGTGCTCCACCTGCTGGCGCACGATGTCGTGGAACTGGAGCGAGGCCACCACCTCGGAAATGCCCGCGGCGATGGCGCCGGAGCGCTCGGCCAGGGCGACGGAGAGCTCGCGGGAGGAGTCGGCCAGGCCGGTGAGCCCGTCCAGGCTGGTGCGCAGTTCGGTGATGATGCGGGAGGAACAGGCGTCCTGGGCGTCTATCATGTTCCGGGTCTGGCCATGGGCGTCGCTGATCATGGTGGACAGGGACTTGCTCTTGTCCAGGACCTGGGAGGAATTGCTCACGATCTTGCCGGCCAGCTTCTCCACGTCGTCGGCCAGGGTGGTGAAGCCCAGTCCCTTGTCGCCCAGGCGGGCGCTTTCGATGCGGGTGGAGATGCCGAGCATCTGGAGGCTGCGCACCACGCGGCCGAAACCGGCCACCCCGGCGGACAGGGCCTCGATCACCCGCAGCACCCGCTCCAGCTCGGCCAGGCTCTGCTCGCCCCCGGAAATGTCGCAGACCCCGGTCATCTCCTCGAGTTCGGCGGCCAGTTCCTGGGCCCCCCGGCCCACGTCCTCGCCCGCGGCCAGTTCCGCCAGGGCATGGGCCTGGCGGGACAGGGACTGGGAGGCTCCGGAGAATTCCATGAGCTGTCGCCCCAGGTCCAGGAACTCCTCCTCGCGATCGGCCAGCAGCCGGGTCAGCCGGGAGGCCAGTTCCCGCATGGCGCGGCAGTACCAGCCAAGGCCTAGGCCCGGCTGACGGGGCGGGACTCGGGCGTCTTCCTCTGCCATGCCGACTCCTGTCTCTGCGAATAAAATCAAACTGAACAAATATTCAGGATGTATATAGGACAAATCCCAGCCTGAAGCAAGTCCTCACGCACTATGTTCGATGAATACATCAAAATACCCTGGCAATCCGTTCAACTGGTGTGTCGGTTCAGGCAAGAACGCCGCCCAGCCTCAAATTCCTGTTGCTTGCCGGCGGGAAAAGACGTACTAGGGGCGGGCACAAGACGGTGGTGTCCAACACCCGGCCGCCCTTCCCAGGAGTAGATGTCCGATGCCCAAGGAAGAAGCCATTGAGGTTGACGGGATCGTCCAGGAAGCCCTGCCCAACGCCATGTTCCGGGTCGAGCTGGAGAACGGCCACGAGGTCCTGGCGCACATCTCCGGCAAGATGCGCAAGTACTACATCCGCATCCTTCCCGGGGACAAGGTCAAGGTGGAGCTCTCTCCCTACGACCTCAGCCGGGGCCGCATCACCTACCGCATGAAGTAGAGCCGCCACCCCGATCCTCCCGCCCGGGTCACAGGGCGAATTCCCCGTTTTCGTAGATGATCATGTCGCGCCCGCCGGCCAGCCGGGCGGTGACGGTCTTGGGCTCGGTATTCACCAGGTCCCAGTGCAGGGCCGAGGCGTTGAAGCCCAACTGCTCCCGCACTTCGGGCGTGAACTCCGCGGGGTCGCCGTCAAAGGTGGCGGCGTAGGACGACCCCAGGGCCAGGTGGCAGTTGCCGTACTCCCCGCCGAAATTCTCGTCGTACAGGGTCATGGCCATGAACCGGCCGATGCCCGAGAACCGCCGGTCGGTGAGGGAGAACTCCCCCACCCGGCACGCGCCCTCGTCCATGGCCAACTGCTCGGCCAGGAACCGGCCCCCGGTCTCGGCCTCGGCCCGCACCACCCGTCCCTTGCGGAACTCCAGCCGGGTCTTCTCCACCAGGTTGCCGCTGCGGTAGGACGGCAGGTCCGCGAAGTACACCCCTTCGGTGCCCCGCCAGTCCGGGGACAGGTACACCTCGAAGCTGGGGATGTTGTGCCCGGTGAGCCCCAGCCAGCGCCGCCGCTCGCCCGGGGCCAGGCGCAGGTCCATGGAGGCGGACTGCACGCGCAGCTCCCGCGGCTGCAGGGCCGAGAGCCAGCGCCGTATCTCCGTGATGTCCCGGAGGGCCAGCTTCCACTCCTGCACCGGGTCCGCGGTGTTCAGGCGGCAGGCCCGCACCACCTGCTCCGCATATTCCTCCGGGCTCAACCCGGCGCTGCGGGCCAGTTCCGGGGTGGGGTACAGGCACAGGGTCCAGCCGTAGACCCCCTGCCGCTCCCGCTCGTCCAGGATGTCCCGCAGGTACCTGCGGGCGGTGGTGGCCATGCCGATGCGCTCGGGATCGGCGTCGGCCAGGTGGGTCAGGCTGTCCGGCGCCAGGATGTGGATGGCGCCGTCCAGGTTCTCGTAGAGCTCCTTTTCCCCTGGGGGGCGGGCGGTGAGCTGCTTGACCGCGGAGCGCACATAGAAATCCCGCTCCATGGCCGTGGTGAGGTTCATCCGCTGCACCGGGCAGTAATGCCTGTCCAGCAGGCGGGCGTACACCGCCTCGGCCAGGGGCAGGCCGGCCAGGTCGTAGCGCAGGAGCACCACGGCTCCGTTGCGCAGGTGCTCCCGCCGCGAGGCCTGCATGGCCCACAGCAACACGTCGGCATACGTCTCCAGGTAGTCGGCGCTTAACATCGCGTCTTTCCAACTCCGGTCCAAAGGTGGCACAACATGGGCGAGCATACCCCATTTCCCCTCCTGCGCAACCCCCGGAACCGGCTTTGGCCTTGCAAGTTTTTCCGAAGCACAGTAAAGATGGACACTCGAGTTCCACAGGGCGCGCGGGGACCAAGGAACGCGCCGTGCCAAAGAATCCAATTCTTCTCAGGAGGCCTGCATGAAAAAGTTCATTCTGGTGGCCATGCTTCTCTTCGCCGCCCTGGCCGCGGCCTGCTCCGGACCCTACACCAACATGAAGACCAACCGGGAGAACATGGTCCGGCTCAAGCCCGGCATGACCATGACCGACGTGGAAGAGGTCATGGGCAAGCCCGACTTCAAGGACGTGCTCTCCATGGACGGCGCCGAACGCACCACCCTGTGGTATTTCACCAACGAGCTGGGCACCAAGGGATTCACCGCGGCGATGACCCGGGCCACCGTGACCCGGGAGGACTGCACTCCCCTGGTCTTCAAGGACAGCAAGCTCTTCATGTCCGGAAACTACGTGAAGAAGTACTACTAGCCGGCCTCCTGATGCACGCCACAAGGGGGCGGCGGACCATGTCCGCCGCCCCCTCTGTTCGCCTGCCGTCCGGGGTCAGTCCTTCCAGCGCTCGCGGATGGCCATGATGGTGTCCAGTTCCGCGAAAAAGGCCGCCACGACCCGGGGGTCGAACTGGGTGCCCGCCCCCTGCCGGATGATGCCCCGGCACTTCTCCTCGGCAAAGGCCGGCTTGTAGGGGCGGTCGCTGGACAGGGCGTCGTACACGTCCACCACGGACACGATGCGGGCCTCCACGGGAATGTCCTCGCCCTTGAGGCCCAGGGGATAGCCGGTCCCGTCCCAGCGCTCGTGGTGGCAGAGGGCCAGGACCCGGGCCAGGCCCAGCAGGTCGCCGCCGCCCGCTTCCCGGCACAGGGACGGGTGGGTGCAGGCCCGCGCGGCCTCCTCCTGGTCCCCCAGGGGGCCGAGGATCTCGCAGCCGTACTGGCAGTGCCGGCGCATGATCTCCCACTCGGCCTCGTCCAGCTTGCCGGGCTTGAGCAGCACGCTGTCCGGCACCCCGATCTTGCCCACGTCGTGCAGCGGCGCGCATTGGCGCATCATGTCGCACAGGGTCTCGTCCAGGCCCATGGCCCGGGCCAGCACCCCGCTGATCTCGCCCACCCGGATCACGTGCCGGCCGGTCTCGTTGTCCTTGTACTCCGCGGCGCGGCTCAGGCGCTGCATGACCTGGCGGCGGGTGAGCTCCAGTTCGGCCGTGCGTTCGCTCACCAACTGCTCCAGGTTCTCCTGGTAAACGCGGTTCTCGCGGATCAGGCGGGCCCTCTCCAGAACCTTGCCCAGGGTGTGCTCCAGGATGTCCATGTTGTGCAGGGGCTTGGTGATGAAGTCCCAGGCCCCGGCCCGCATGGCCCGCAGGGCGTCGTCCACCACCCCCACCCCGGACAGGACCACCAGGGGGAGTTCGGGCGCCTCCTCCACCGCGTGGGCGATGAAGGAGTATCCGTCCATCACCGGCATGTTCAGATCCACCACCACCGCCTCCAGCCGGTCCAGGTTCCGGCGCATGGCGCCCAGTCCCCTCTCCCCGTCGGCCGCCTCCAGGACATCGTAGTCCCGGTCTTCCAGAAAGGCGCACAGGGAACGGCGCAGGCTGGCCTCGTCGTCGATGATCAGGATGGCCATCACTCCTCCATGCCCAGGATGCGCGCCCTGGTCGGGTTAGTCTCCACGGCCGTCCCCCCTCGCCTCGTCCACGGGAAGCTCCAGGCTGAACCGGGTGCCGGCGCCCGGCTCCGAGTGCACCGCCATCCTGCCCCCATGCCCCTTGGTCACGATGAAGTAGGACACGGACAGCCCCAATCCCGTGCCCTCGCCGGGCGGCTTGGTGGTGTAGAAGGGCTCGAAGATGCGGCGCTGCACCGCCGCGGGCATGCCCGGCCCGTTGTCCTCGATCTCGATGCGCACCCGGTCCGCGAGCCCCAGGACCCGGACCACGATGCGCGGCTCGGCCACCGGAGGGTCGGCCAGGGCCATGGCCTGGGCCGCGTTGCGCAGCAGGTTCAGGAGCACCTGCTCGATCTCGGTCTCGGTGCAGTTGACGGCCGGCAGCTCCTCGTCGAACTCCCGGACCACGTCGATCCGCTTGAAATCGTAGCGCTTCTTGAGATCGTAGTCGCTGCCCGCCAGGGCCAGGGCCTTGTCCACGATGCCGGGGATGTCGCAGACCCGGCGCTTGGATTCGCTGCGCCGGCTGAAGTCCAGCATGTGGCGGATGATCTCCGACGCGCGGAACGCGGCGGTGCGGATGTCCTGGATGAACACGTCCAGCTTGCGCTCCTGCATGTACGCTTCCAGCAGGCCCAGATCCAGGCCCAGGCGGGAGGCCACCTCCAGGTTCTTGGGAAAATCCGGCCGGGTCCGCTGCTCCAGGTTCTGGGAGGCCTGGAGCACGATGCCCAGCGGGTTGTTGATCTCGTGGGCGATGCCCGCGGCGATGCCGCCCACGGAGATCATCTTCTCGGTCTGGATCATCATCTCCTGCATCTTCTTGGTCTCGGTGATGTCCCGGAACACGCCCAGCATGTGCGGCGCCCCGTCGATGTCCAGGATCTGGCAGGACAGCAGGACGATGAAATGGGAGCCGTCCTTGCGCTTGGCCTCGATCTCGAAGTTCTCCACCTGCCCGTCCCGGCGCAGCAGCTCGTAGAGTTCGCCCCGCCTGGACTCGTCGACGTAGACGTCGAGCTCCAGGGTGGTCTTGCCCACCGCCTCCTCCCGGTCATAGCCGAAGAGTTCGACAAAGGCGTCGTTCACGTCCGCCAGCCGCCTGGTGGCCAGGTTCACCAGGACGGTGACGTCCGGCGACAGCCGGAAGAGCTGGGAGAACTTCTCCTCGGATTGGCGCAGGGCGTCCTGGGCCGTCTTGCGCTCGGTGACGTCCTCGATGGTGCCGTCCAGGTACAGGGGATTCCCGGCGGCGTCGCGCTGCAGGGAGGCGTTGACGATGGCGAAGAAGGGGGTGCCGTCCCTGCGCTTGAACTCGATCTCCATGCTCAATTCCCCGGAAGAGGCCTGGAGCGCGTCCAGCAGGCGGGACTGCACGTCAGGGGAAGAATAGATGCCGGCCCCCAGGTCCCCGACCTGGGCGAGCAACTCCTCCCGGTTGGCATAGCCGAGCATGTGGGCCAGGGCCGGATTGGCCTCCACGAACCGGCCGGCGAACGTGGTGCGGAAGATGCCCACCGGGGCGTTGTTGAAGATGGCCCGGTACTTCTGCTCGCTCTCCTCCAGGGCCAGCTCGGCCAGCCGGCGGGCGGTCACGTCCTGGATGACGCCCAGCATCTGCGTGGCCGCCTGGCCTTCCCCGGCGATGAACAGCCCCTTCTCGTGGACATGGGCGAAGGTTCCGTCCTTGCGGCGCAGGCGGTACTCCGCGTCGAACGCGCCGCAGTCCCGGCGGGCCTTGTCCAGGCGCGCCGAGACCTCCGCCAGGTCCGCGGGGTGGATCCTGTCCTGCCAAATGCCCCGGCTCCTCTCCAGTTCGTCCCGGTCATAGCCCAGCACCTCCCGGGTGCTGCCGCTCCAGACCGCGGCATCCGTGGCCAGGTTGCAGTCGTAGAAGGCGTGCTGGGCAACGCTGGCGATGACCTCGAACTTCTGCCGCCAACGGAAGGCCTGCATGGCCGCCTCCCGCTTCTCGGTCATGTCCACGGTCATGGCCAGCACGGTGTCCGGGACGCCCAGGTCCACCAGATGGGCCGAATAGAGGACATGGCGGACCCCGCCGTCCTTGCGCCGGATCGAGGCCTCGGCGTTGCGCAGGTAGCCGTCCCGCTCGAGCAGGGCCTGTATGGCCTCCATCTCCTCGAAACGCATGAATCCCAGGTCCACCGGGGTCCTGCCCACCACCTGCTCGCGCGTCAGGCCCTGGTTCTCCAGGAAGGCCCGGTTCGCGTCCAGATACGCCCCGTCCTGCAGCCGGCTCAGGGAGATGGCGTAGGGAGCGCTCTCGAAGATGGTGCGGAAACTGGCCTCGGAACGGCCCAACCTGGCGATGGCCCGGCGCAATGCGCCCAGGGCCAGGCCCACCAGAACCAGCATGGCCAGGGAGACCGCCCCGCTCAGCCCGGCCAGCCGGCTGGCCGGGCGCAGGATCTCCGCCCGATCCGCCTCCACCACCAGGTACCATCCGGTGGCCTGGTTCTTCCGGGCCCGGGCCATGCGCGTCACGCCCTTGGCCCGGTACTCCACGATGCGCTCCTGGCCTTCGGCCGCGATGATCCTGGCGGCGCTGGCCCCGGGAGCGAACTGCCCCTCCCCGGCCCAGGAGGGAGCGCCCAGCACGCCCCCCTGGAAGTCCAGGATGTAGGCCCCGCCGGTCTTGCCCAGCCGAGCCGACTCCAGCACCTCCCGGGCGAACGTGGGGATGTCCAGGGTGGCGCCCAGGGCGCCGATGACCTGCTGGTCCGGCCCCAGGACCGGAGCCGCGGTGACCAGGATGGGGTGGCCGGAGTAGCGGCCGGCGGGGAAACTCTCCTGGGATGCGCGTCCGGCCATGGCGCTCTGGAAATACGGGCGGTCGGCCACGTTCATGTTCTGGATCATGCTCGGATCCGAGGCGGCCAGCACGGTCCCGTCCCGGTTCAGCAGGAAGATGCGTTCGAACGCCCCGCTCTCCACCCGCGCCGCCAGGCGGCGGTTGGCCGCCTCCCGGGCGGAGAGCCCCAGGTAGGTGGTCTCCAGGGACAGGCGGAACACGTCCTCCTGGCGCCACAGGTCGATGAGGAACGCCATCTCCCGGGTCCGGGCCGTGACCTCCCGGTCCAGGAAGCCCAGGGTCTGGGTGGCCTGGCCCAGGGCCAGCTCCTCCACCGTGTCCCGGGTGTAGAAATAGGCCAGGAGCGTGCTCAGCAGGACCCCGGCGAACACCACCAGAAGCACCGGGAACACCGTCCGCTCCAAGGAAAGCCCCTGCCGCTCCTTGCCCCGCGCCGTGGTCATTGCAGCACCACCTCGGCGGCCTCGATGATCTCGTAGGGCACGGCGATCCCCAGCCTGGCGGCAGTCTTGAGGTTCAGCAACACCACGCCCCGCACGTTGATCTTCACCGGCAGGCTGCCCGCGGCCACCCCCCGGGCGAGGATATCCCGCGCCATGGAGCCGGCCAGGAATCCCTGCTCATGGCCGGACTCCAGCACGCCGCAGAACATGCCGAATTCCCGGGCGGCGTCCGTGAAGCCCAGGGTGGGCCGGGCGTTCACGCCGTGGGTCCAGCGCATGACCTCCTCCGGCGACACCACCCGGCCGGTGGCCTCGTCCACCAGGGTGTTGAAGATGCCCAGGGCCAGCACGTCGGCCCGGGACTGGTAGCCGAGAACCAGGCGCTGCCACTGCTGGAAGGTCCTGACTATCTCGACCCCGGCCAGAGCCAAGGCGTAGGGCCCGTGGCGGCGCTCCTCCTCCTGCAGGTCGTGGGTCACGAACCGCCCGGATTCCGAATCCTCGATGAGAAACGCCGCGGTGCGCAGGGATGGATTGATCCGTTTCAGCAGGGCGAACCCTTCGCGGAAATGCCAGCGCTCCCGGACGCCGGATACGTTGGCCGCGGGAAAGCCGTAGTCGGTCAACGGGCCGTTCACCCCGCAGAAGACCACCTGGGGCCGGTCCCGGTCCTTGAGGTGCGGAACCACCACCAGGGCCTGGGCCGCATCGTCCACGCTGACCACCACCTGGGGCGCCCACCGCTCGATGCGTTGCCAGGCCTTCTCGGCAGCCTGGCGCAGGCGCTCCGGGTCGGTCTGGCGCTTGGCGTCCAGGTAGAACGTCTCGTAGGCCACGTCGAGTCCGGCCAGGGCTTCCTGGATGCCCTGCAGGATGTGCTGGGTCCACAGGTATTCGGGATTGTAGCTCTGGAGGATGAACACCCGGGCAGGCCCCTGCGCCGAGGCGTCCCGGCCGGCCAGGGCCAGGAGGCACCCCAGGGCCAGGGCCAGAGCGCCCAGGGCCATGCCCGCCCGGCGAGCGCCGCTCCGACGGGCGGCATGGCCGCGGAGAGGGGGGAATCGACGATTTGAATCCATGTTCAGACAAGATAGCAAAACTTGCCGGAATATCAAATCCCAATCTTCATCGCGAAGTTGAGAACGCAGTCCCCGCCCCGAAGCGACAAAAAAAGCCGCGGATCGCTCCGCGGCTGTAGGCCGGTGGTGGTCCCGACAAGATTCGAACTTGTGGCCTGCCGCTTAGGAGGCGGCCGCTCTATCCACCTGAGCTACGGGACCGGACGGAGCACCGCATACATGCACGAGCCCGGCAGGTCAACCGCCGGGCGACTCACTTCCCGGCGCGTTGGCGCAGATCGGACCAGTGTTTCTCGTACAGCGCCGCGGCCGGGCCCACGAATTCCTGGAATTCCGAGCGCCGCACCACGTCCCGCGGCGGATACGCCACCCAGTTGTATTGCAGGGCCTGGGGCAGGCGCACGAACGCCGCCCGGCTGGGCGTGGCGTAGCCCAGCTCCAGGCTGATCCGGGCCGCCACCTCGGGACGCAGCAGGTAGTCCATGAAGACGTGCGCCTCCCCGGGGCGGGCCGCAGCCTTGGGCACGGCCAGGCAGTCCATCCACATGATCCCCCCCTCCTTGGGCCAGACGAATTCCAGGAGCGGGTTCTCCAACTGGGCCTGGTAGGCCTCGCCGTTCCACATGGCCGCCACCGCGGCCTGGCCGGACAGGACCAGGGCCTTGGGGTTCGCGCTGTCCACGGCCCGCACCCCGGGCATGAGCGCGGCCAGCTTCCCGGCCGCCTGGCCCAGCACCGCCGGGTCCTTCTCGTTCACCGAGCGCCCCAAGGTGCGCAGGGCGATGCCGAAGACCTCCCGGGGGTCGTCGGGCAAAAGCAGCAAGCCCTTGAACTGCGGCCGCCACAGGTCGGCCCAGGACGTGGCCAGGCGCGGGTCCGCCCGGCTGGTGTCCACCAGGATGCCGGTGCCGCCCCAGAGGTAGGGGATGCTGTAGTCGTTGCCCGGGTCAAAGGGCTTGCCCATGAGGTCCGGGTCCAGGTTCTTCAGGTTCCCGAGCCGGCCCTTGTCCAGCTTGGCCAGCAGCCCGTCGTTCCGCAGCTGCTGCACCGCGTAGGAGGACGGCACCACCACGTCGCAGCCCGAGCCCCCCGGGGCGCGCATCCGGTCCAGCAGCTCCTCGTTCCCCTCGTAGGTGGCGTAGTCCACCCGGATCCCCGTGTCCCGGGTGAAATCCGCCAGCACCGAATCCGGCAGGTAGTTGGTCCAGTTGCAGACCCGCAACGCCTCGCCGGCCCGGGCCGGGACCGCCAACGCCAGCAGCGCCGCGGCCAACCATGCGCATTTCAACGGCACTGATTCCTCCTTGTTTAGTATGAAATATCCACCCGCGCGAGTGCACGATACCACGCCACGGTCAGGATGCAACCCGCTGCGCGGAGAGCCGGCACGTCCCTGCCCAGCCCTTGCCATGCCAACCCTTCGAGCTTACTTATGGGCTTTCGGCGCATTGGACGCCGTCGGGATACATCATACAGCGAGGTTCGTTTCGATGAAGCAATACTTCTCTCCCCTGGCCGCCTTGGCCGTGACCCTGTTTCTGACGACTTCCGCGCTGGCGGCCTCGGTGGCGGGGCTGCCGGTGTTCACCGACCTGGCCGAGCGCTCCGGCGCGGCGGTGGTCAACATCAGCACCGTGAAACTGGTCAAGGGCAACCAGCAACTCCAGGACTTCTTTCGCTTCCACCGCCCCCCGGGCGGGCAGAACAGCCCCTTCCAGGATTTCTTCGACCAGTTCGAGCGCTACTTCAAGCAGCGCCCGGACGCGGCGCCGCGCAAGCAGCGCTCCCTGGGCTCGGGCTTCATCATCGACGCCGAGGGCTACATCGTGACCAACAACCACGTCATCGCCGACGCGGACGAGGTGGAGGTCAACCTGCAGGGCGTGGACAAGCCCCTGCCCGCCGCCATCGTGGGCCGCGACCAGGAGACCGACCTGGCCCTGCTCAAGGTGGACGCCGGCCACGACCTGCCCGTGGTGCGCTTCGGCGACTCGGAAAAGATGAAGGTGGGCGAGTGGGTCATGGCCATCGGCAACCCCTTCGGCCTGGACCACACGGTCACCGTGGGCATCATCAGCGCCAAGGGCCGGATCATCGGCTCCGGTCCCTTCGACGACTTCATCCAGACCGACGCCTCCATCAACCCGGGCAACTCCGGCGGCCCGCTCCTGAACATGGACGGCGAGGTCATCGGCATCAACACCGCCATCGTGGCCTCGGGCCAGGGCATCGGCTTCGCCGTGCCCAGCGCCCTGGCCCGCAAGGTCATCGCCCAGCTCAGGGAGAACAAGAAGGTCTCCCGCGGCTGGCTGGGCGTGACCATCCAGGACGTGGACGAGAACACCGCCAAGGCCCTGGACCTCGACCAGGTCAAGGGCGCGCTGGTGGCCTCGGTCATCGAGGGCCAGCCTGCGGACAAGGCCGGGATCAAGTCCGGCGACGTGATCCTGGAGGTCAACGGCGAGAAGGTGGACGACTCCAGCATGCTGCTGCGCCGCATCGCGGGCCTGGCCCCGGGCGACAAGGCCAAGATCGGCCTGTGGCGGGCGGGCAAGCGCCTGTCGGTGAGCGTGACCCTGGGCGAACGCGACCTCAAGCAGATGGCCCAGGCCCAGCCCGAGGAGAAGGAGGCGGCCGAGGAGTCCCTGGGCCTGTCCCTGCGCCCGGTGCAGGACCAGGAGGCCGAGGCCCTGGGCCTGGACAAGGCCGTGGGGCTCCTGGTCACCGCGGTGGCCGACGGCTCCCCGGCCCAGGCGGGCGACGTGCGCCCCGGCGACGTGATCCTCCAGGTCAACCAGCAGCCCGTGTCCACCGTGGCCAAGTTCAAGGACATCCTGGAGGGCGACGCGGCCAAGAAGGGCGTCCTGCTCCTGCTCATCCAGCGCCAGGGCCAAACCGTGTTCCGCACCATCACCCTGGAGCCGGGCGGCAAGAAGTAGCCCGCACCCCAGCAACCCCGGGGGAGGGGCCGGCCGGCCCCTCCCCACAGCTTGATGACAACGGCAATCTCGCCAGGTTGCTCCCCTTTTTGCTTGCCAAGCCCCGGGCTTTGGGCCACACCTCGGCCATGCCCGCCGCCCAGACCCTCGTCGCCGGCTGCAAGGTGAACCTCACCCTGGCCATCACCGGCCTGCGGCCCGACGGCTACCACGAATTGGACACCCTGTTCCTGCCCCTGCCCGAGCCCCACGACGTCCTCACGGTGCAGCCCGGGGCCCCGGGCTCGGGACTGGCCCTCACCTGCTCCACCCCAGGCCTGGCCGGGCCGTCCAACACCGTGGCCAAGGCCTACGCCGCCTTTGCCCGGGCCGCGGGCGCGGCCCCGGACCTGGCCGTGCGCCTGGACAAGGGCATCCCCTCGGGCGCGGGCCTGGGCGGGGGCAGCGCGGACGCGGCCGCCCTGCTCCTCTACCTGAACTCCCTCGCCGGGGAGCGGGCCCTGGCCCCCGGCGCCCTGGCCGCCGTGGCAGCGGGCGTGGGGGCGGACGTGCCCTTTTTCCTCTACAACCGGCCGGCCCGGGGCCAGGGGGTGGGCGAGCGCCTCACCCCGGCGGACCCCGGCCTGGACGGGCTCTTCCTGCTCCTGCTCTGCCCCCGGGAGGCGGTGAATACCGGCTGGGCGTACCGGGCCTGGGACGGCCTGCCCCCGGCGCGGAAAACCCCGCCCCCCGCAGTGAAGGACTTCTTGACATGGGCTTCGGCCGGGGATAAAAGGTCCCCTTGCTTTTTTCGCGCTTGCCTGTGGAACAGCTTCGAAAACGCTGTGTTTCCGGCCCATCCCGGACTGCGGGGGATCAAAGAGGATCTGTTCCGCCGCGGGGCCTGCGGGGCCTGCCTGAGCGGGAGCGGAGCGAGCATCCTGGGCCTGTTCCGCGAACGCGACCAGGCCGAGCGCGCCGCAGAGGCGTTTTCGAGGGAGGGAGTGACCTCCTTCGTGCACCAGACGTGACGTTGGGGTGTCGCCAAGCTGGTAAGGCAACGGGTTTTGGTCCCGTCACACGTGGGTTCGAATCCTACCACCCCAGCCATTGTTGCATCGACTGACCCCAGGATGGAGCACCCATGGCCATCGGCGAACTGAAGATTCTCTCGGGCTCCGCCAACCAGGAGTTGGCCAAAGCCATTTGCGACCACCTCGGCTGCGAACTCACCCCCTGCATGACCGAGACCTTCTCGGACGGCGAGATCCGCATCGAGATCAAGGCCAACGTGCGCGGGGCCGACGTGTTCGTGATCCAGCCCACCTGCGCGCCGGTGAACTTCCATTTCATGGAGCTGTGCCTCATCCTGGACAGTCTCAAACGGGCCAGCGTGGGCCGCGTGACCGCGGTGGTGCCCTACTACGGCTACGCCCGCCAGGACCGCAAGGTCGCCCCCCGCGCCCCCATCAGCGCCAAGCTGGTGGCCGACTTCCTCACCGTGGCCGGCATCGACCGGCTGGTGACCATCGACCTGCACGCCGGCCAGATCCAGGGCTTCTTCAACCTGCCCGTGGACAACCTCTTCGCCGCCCCGGTGCTGCTCGACTACATGAAGCACCTCAAGGACGACGTGGTCATCGTGTCCCCGGACGCCGGCGGCACCGAGCGCGCCCGCGCCTACGCCAAGCGCCTGGGCGCCGGCCTGGCCATCATCGACAAGCGGCGCGAGGCCCCCAACAAGGCCCAGGCCATGAACGTCATCGGCGACGTGAAGGGCAAGGTGGCCATCGTGCTGGACGACATGATCGACACCGCGGGCACCATCTGCTCCGCGGGCCAGGTGCTCATGGAGAAAGGGGCCAAGGAAGTCATGGCCTGCGCCACCCACCCGGTCATGTCCGGACCGGCCCTGGAGCGGCTGTGCAACTCGCCCTTCTCCCAGGTCATCGTCACCAACACCATCCCGTGCGCGGAAAAGGCCGCCAAGTGCCCCAAGCTCAAGGTGCTCTCGGTCGCGGGCCTGCTGGGCAAGGCCATCCACAACATCCACACCGAGTCCTCGGTGAGCGTGCTTTTCGTCTAGAACAAAAAGAACATGCCAGGCCCCAGGGCGGGCCGGCTGCAAAAGGAGAATTCCCATGGCACAGCAGGTCACCATCCAGGTCGAGCCGCGCTCCAAGACGGGCAAGGGCTTCAACCACCGGTTGCGGCTCGACGAGACCGTCCCCGGCGTCTTCTACACCCGGACCGAGAACATTCCGGTCCAGGTCAAGGAGATGCCCCTGCGCAAGGCCTTCTCCCAGGTGGGCCAGTCCCAGATCCTGGCGGTCCAGGTGGGCGACGGCGAGGCCAAGCCCTCCATCATCAAGGCCATCCAGTTCCATCCCTACAAGAACCGCATCCTGCACGTGGACTTCTACGGCGTGGACCTGACCAAGACCCTGCGGGTCTCGGTGCCGGTCACCGTGACCGGCAAGTCCAAGGGCGTGGCCGAGGGCGGCGTGCTGGAGCTCATCCGCGACCACCTGGAAGTGGAGTGCCTGCCCGGCGACATCCCGGACAAGCTGACCCTGGACGTGACCCCCCTGGCCATCGGCCAGAGCATCCACGTGTCCGAGCTGCCCCTGCCCTCCGGGGTCAAGGCGGTGTACGAGGACAACTTCGCGGTGGTGAGCGTCATGGCCAAGGTGGCCGAAACCGAGCCCGGCGAGGGCGAGGAAGCCGCCGCTGCCGGCGAGGCCGCGGCCTAGCCTGCGACTTTCGCGGCCCCGGGCCTCCCGCCCGGGGCCGCGTTCCTCCATCCCCGGCCGCAGCGTCGGCCTCCCCCATGAAAAACTGCGCAGGCATCATCGCGGGTCTCGGCAATCCCGGGCCGCGCTACGCGCATACCCGGCACAACTTCGGGTTCCTGGCCGCGGACCGGCTGCTGGCCGTGCTGGGCGAGAAGCGCCCCTGCCCGCCCGTGGCCGCCGGGGCCGACTGCGAAGCCTACGACTGCCCCCTGGCGGGGCAGGCCTCGCCCCACTGGCTGGTGGTCAAGCCGCTGACCTTCATGAACCTCTCGGGCGTGGCCGTGGCCCGGCTCTGCCGCAAGTTCGGGGTGGAGCCGTCCCGGCTCCTGGTGCTGCACGACGAGATGGACCTGCCCCTGGGCCGGATGAAGCTCAAGCTGGGCGGCGGGGACGCCGGCCACAACGGCATCGCCTCCATCGCCGCGGAGCTGGGCACGCGCGATTTCCACCGCCTGCGCCTGGGCGTGGGCCGGCTCGCCGGCCCGGGCGACCCGGCCGACTACGTGCTGTCGGACTTCGCCCCGGACGAGACGGCCCTGCTCCAGCCGGTGCTGGACGCCGCGGTGTCCGGCATGCGCACCTTCGCCCGCCGGGGACCGGCCCTGGCGGCGCAGCAGGTCAATATTTTTGACGCCCGGCCCGAGGACATCCGGCCATGAGGGCATGGACTAATCAGAGCGAATGCGGTAGTTTGAATCTTTGCGGAAGTCTAACCACCGCATCGGAGAACGTTTTGTTTGCGATCAACCAGTTGGTCGTCTATCCGGCCCAGGGCGTCGGCCGAGTCGAGCGCATCGAACACCAGACCATTGGCGGGATCGAGACCGAGTTCTACATCGTCCGCATCCTCTCCAACAACGTGACCCTGATGGTGCCGGTCAGCAACGCCGCCAACGTGGGGCTGCGGCCGGTGTGTTCCGCCCGCAAGGGCAAGAAGATCCTGGACTCCCTCAAGGACCGCTCGGACTTCACCGGCTATTCCGGCCAGAACTGGAACCGCCGCTACCGGGAATACTCGGAGAAGCTCAAGAGCGGCGACCTGGCCGACGTGGCCTACGTGCTCAAGGAACTGTTGCTCATCGGCAAGGACAAGGAGCTGTCCTTTGGCGAGCACCGGCTGCTGGAGCAGGCCATGGGACTCATCACCATGGAGCTGGCCCACGCCATGGACTCGGACCAGGCCGAGGTGCGCACCCGCATCGAAGAACTCTTCGAGGACGTGCTGAAAAAGCGCGAGGACGCGGAAGAGGCGTAAAAAAGGCTTGCCAACCGGTATGCCTTCCGTTAGATGCCTGGACTAGCATTCTGTGATTGCTTGACGTTCCGCCATTCGGCGCCGTGCAATTCAGCGCTGACATATCACCATAGAACCCGAATCCGAAGCTGACGCCGAGGGCCTTTTCCGCAACGAATCCGTCTTGATAGCTCCTTGTTGTTCGCGCCGCCGGGGCGGCCGGCTGCGCTGCGTTTTGCGCCACTGCATGCGTTCCGCTGTTGCGGGTTCATGATCTTTACCAGCAGTATGTGTCGTTTTCCTGCCCTGGGATGCAACATCCCGGGGCCGTGGCGTGCAACCCCCGACCTAGAGGAGTAGTCTGTCCTTGGAGCCGATTATGAACCTATCCGAACTCAAGATGAAGAGCATGTCCGGGCTCATGGAGCTGTCGGAGCAGTACGAGATCGAGAACCCCTCCGGCCTGCGCAAGCAGGAGCTCATC
>DKEU01000113.1 GCA_002452635.1 Desulfovibrionaceae bacterium UBA6814
TGGTGTACTTCTTGGCGATGGACACCACCAAGCGCAGGTTGGCGCGGATGAGCTCCTGCTTGGCCCGGGAGGCCGCGTCCGAGCCCCGCTTGATGCGCCAGAGCACCTCCTCCAGGTCGTCCACCTCGTGGCAGCACTTCTCCTGGAGCCGGACCAGAATCTCCATCTTGCCGGCCAGCATCTCCTTGAAGGAGAAGACCTCCTCCACGGTCATGGAGAGCTTGTCCGCGGCCAGCACCGGGTTGATCTCCCGGCTGTCGATCTGCTTGAAGATGGTCTTGATCTCGGCCTGGGGCAGGCCGGTGGCCAGGATGTAGGCCGAGAGGTCGCGCTGGCAGTTGTGCATCTGCCGCACGTAGTCCTCCACGGTCTCGATGATCTGGTCGATGAGGGTCTTCTCCAGCTTGATGTCGCGCAGCCGGCGGACCACCTCGTCCTTGAAGCCCAGGACCTCGTTCTGCACGCCGGCCACCCGGCGCTCCAGGGTGGCGCACTGGTCCAGCTTGCCGTAGATCTTCTTCTTTTTCCGGTAGATGGACTTGATCTCGTCGAGCAGGAAGATGACCCGCTGGCGCTGGTTCATCTCGTCCTCGCTGGGATCGTCCTCCTCGATGGTCTTGACCACGTCCTTGAGCTTGATGCGGCCCTGCTTGAGGTCGTCGCCCACGGTGACGAGCTCCTCGATGGCCACCGGCACCTCCACCAGGGCAAAGAGGACCTCCATCTCGCCGTTCTCGATCTTCTTGGCGATGTAGACCTCGCCCTCGCGGTCCAGGAGCGGCACCGCGCCCATCTCCCGCAGGTACATGCGCACCGGGTCGGTGCTGCGCGAGGCGTAGTCCGCCGAATCCTCGGTCTCTATGAGCTCCAGGTCGGCCACCGGGGCCTCGGCGACCTCCTCGTCGCCGTCGGAGGACATGAGATCCATGCCCTTGGCATCCTTCTCCGTGTCCACGATGGCGATGTTGAGCTGGTCAAAGACCCCGATGATCTCCTCGATCTGCTCGGGCTTGTTGATCTCCGCCGGCAGGGCCTTGTTGACCTCGTCGAAGGTCAGGAAGCCCTTTTTCTTGCCCTGGGCGATCAGGGTCTTTATCTGCTGAATTTCCTTGATGTTACTCATCTGCCCTCCCGAGTATCTCCGCTTGCATCTTCTTCAGGGCCTCGATGCCTTCCACGCCGGCGGCGGAGCGCAGGGCCGTGAGTCCGGCCTCCCGGCGCATCCGCTGCCGCATGTCATCCACGTCGTCGACAATGTCTTCCAACTGGCGGGCCACTTCCTCCGCCTCATCGGGTTCTTCCATGCGGCTTTGGATGTAGAACCGTTTCTGCTGGTCGTCCAGCACGGACAGGACTTCCGCCTCCCCGTGCGCGGCCAGACGGTCCCACAGGGCCACGGCCCGGTCCGTGGAGAGAACCTCCCGCACTCCCTTATCGGCAAGTTGCGGAACATGTTCAGGATGTCGCGACACAAATCGCAACACCCAGCGGTCGAACGCCCGCCGCCGGCTCTCGGCCGTGTCCGTGCCCATGGCGGGCCCGGGCCGGCCTTCCGCCGCAGCCTCCTGACCCAGCCGGAGGTGCCGGCGGAACTCCACCTCGGACATGCCCAGGCCCCCGGCCAGGCGGGGGATGTAGGCGGCCTGCACCTCGGGCTTGTCGAAGCCCTTGAGGAACCGGCCGGCCCAGTCCACCATGTCCTTGGGCGCGAAGCTGCGGCGCACCGCGTCCAGGCAGTAGTCCAGGCCCTCCTTGGCCTTGTCCAGGCAGGCGGTGAACGCGTCCGCCCCCTGCTTCTGGAGCAGGCTGTCCACGTCCTCGCCCTCGGGCAGATCCACCACCCGGCAGGCCAGGCCCGCGGACAGGACCATCTCCGCGCTGCGCAGGGCGGCCTTGCGGCCGGCCCCGTCGCCGTCGAACACCAGGTCCACCCGGCTGCAGAACCCGGCCAGCCGGCGCACCTGCCCCGGGGTCAGGGCCGTGCCCAGCACCCCGCAGGCGTGGTTGAACCCGAACTGGTGCAGGGACATCACGTCCAGGTACCCCTCGGTGAGCAGCCCTACCTTGTGGTGGGCCATGGCTCGTCTGGCCTGGAAAAGGCCGTAGAGGTTTTCTCCCTTGGTGTAGATGTCCGACTCGCTGGAGTTCAGGTACTTGGGGTCGTCATCGGCCTTGAGCGCCCGCGCGCCGAAGGCGATGACCTGGCCGGCCAGGTTGTGGATGGGGAACATGAGCCGGCCGCGGAAGCGGTCATAGACGTTCCCCTTCTCATTCCTGACCAGGAGCCCGGCCGTTACCCCGGCCGCGGGCTCGTGCCCCTTGGAGCGCAAAAAATTCTCCAGATCGTGCCAGCCGTCCGGGCTGGCCCCCAGGCCGAAACGCTCGGCCATCTCCGGGGACAGGCCGCGTTTGGCCACGTAGGCCCGGGCTTCCGCGCCCCGGGCCGAGGCCAGGCAGCGCACGTAGTAATCCTGGGCCAGGCCGTGCAGGGTGAGGCTGACCTTGCGGGCGCTGCGGCGCTGCGCCTCCCGGGGATCGGGCTTGGCGTCGGAGAGCTGCACGCCCACCTTCTCGGCCAGCTGCTCCAGGCCCTCGCGGAACTCCACCCCGTTGATGCGGCAGTAGAAGTCGATGGCGTCGCCCGCGGCCTGGCAGCCAAAGCAATAGAACAGCCCCTCGGCCGGCCGCACCGAAAAGGAGGGCTTGGTCTCCTGGTGGAAGGGGCAGGGGCCGGTCCAGCGGCCCCCGGCGGGGCGCAGGTCCACGTACTGGCGGACCATCTCCACCAGGTCCAGGCGGGCCTTGACCGCGGCAATCCCGCGGGAGTCGAACCCCTTGGCCACTATTTCATCTCCACCTGGGTCATGCCGTCCCCGCCCTGGTCCTCGGGGGCCAGGGCAAAGCTCTTCACCGCGGGAAACTCGCGCAGGATGCGGTGGACCTCCTTGCGCAGCACGCCGGTGCCCTTGCCGTGCACGATCTCCAGGCTTTCCTGGCCGGAGAGCACCGCCCGGTCCAGGAAACGCAAAAGTTCGGCCTCCGCGGCCTCGACCCGCTCGCCGCGCAGGTCCAGGCGCATGGCCATGGGCCGCTCCGAGCGCACGGCCACGGCCGGGGCCGCGGCCTTGGCCTTGGGCAGCTCGGCCGGGGCCAGCCTGTCCGCCTCGGCCCATACCGTGACCCCGCCCAGGTCCAGCTTGGCCCGGCGGGCCCTGGCGTCGATTTCCACCACCACCCCGGCCTTGTTCAGGCCGGTGTGGGTGAGCCGCGCTCCCGGGGCCAGGGCGGCCCAGTCAACTCCCTGGGCGGCCGTCGCGGCCTCGGCCTCGGGCCGTTCCGGGGCGGAGTCCGCGGCCCGCTGCCGGGACTCGGCCAGCTTGCGCAGGGCCTCCTTGCGGCCCAGGCGGCCCTCCTGCCACTGGCGCAGCACGGACTGGGACGCGGCGCGCAGCTCGTCGAGCACCGCCCGCTTCTCCTTCTCGAACCGCTCGGCCAGGCGCTCGCGCTTCTCGCGCAGCTTGCCCTGCTCGGCCTTGAGGCCGGACAACTCCTTCTCCCGGGCCACGGCCAGGGAGTTCAGCCGCTCCAGGACCCCCGAGGTGTCGGTGCCGTCCAGGAGCATGTAGCGCTCGGCCGCGGCCAGGACCTCCTCGGGCAGGCCGTGCTCCCGGGCCACGTCCAGGGCCTGGCTCGCGCCCACCTGGTCGTAGGCCAGGCGGTAGAGCGGCCGCTTGCTGGCCGGGTCAAAGAGCACGCTGGCCGCACGCACCCCTTCCCGGGAAAGGGCGTAGGCCTTGAGCGCCGGGAAGTGCGTGGCCGCAGCCACCCAGGCTCCCCGTTCCAGGAGCCTGTCCACCACCGCCTGGGCCAGGGCGGCGCCCTGGCTCGGATCGGTGCCCGCGCCGAATTCATCCATAATCACCAGAGCGCGGTCGTCAATGCGCGGCCATGCATCGGAGAACGCACGAATCTGGGCGGTGAAGGTGGACAGGGAGTCCTCGATGCTCTGCTCGTCGCCCAGGACCACCACCACCTCGCGCCAGCCCGGCAGGGTGCTGCCCTCGGCGCAGGGCGCGGGCAGGCCCGAGAGGGTCATGAGCGCGGTGAGGCCCAGGGTCTTGAGGGCCACGGTCTTGCCGCCGGCGTTCCCCCCGCTGACGACCAGGGCGCGCTGACCCTCCCGCAGTTCGATGTCCACGGGCACGGCCTTCTTGACCTCCAGGGACAGGAGCGGGTGCCGGGCGTCGGCCAGGCGCAGGGGAAGCCCCTGGCCCATCTCGAGGGGCCGGGCGTCGCGGGCCGCGGCAAAGGCGGCCTTGGCCCCCAGCACGTCGGTGCGCAGCAGGAAGGCGTAGGCCGCGCGCAGGGCGTCCTCCTCCTGGCGCACCAGGGAGGTGAGCAGGCGCAGCACCGCCTTCTCGGCCTCGCGCTCCTCCTGCTTCAGGTTCTGGAGCTGGTTGTTCAGCTCCACCAGGAACATGGGCTCCACGTAGCAGGTCTCCCCGGTCTGGGAGTAGTCGTGGATGATGCCCTGCACCCGGCCCTTGAAATTGCTCTTGATGGGCAGGACGTAGCGGTCCGAGGACACGGTCATGAAGTCGTCCTGCAGGTACTGGCCCACGTCCTCGGCGGTGAGGTAGTCGCGCACCCGCTTGGTGCAGCGCTGATGGATGGCGCGGATCTCGGCGCGCACCGAGTAGAGCTCGGGCGAGCTCTCGTCCTTGAGCCGGCCGTCCGAGCCCAGACAGCGGCGCAGGCCGGAGAAGGCGGCCTGGGGCCAGGGGAACACGGCCAGGCCGGGCAGGTCCGGGAAGCGATTCGGGTCGGCCGAGGCGCAGGCCTCGCGCAGGGACTTGGCCTGGCGCAGCACCGTGGCCAGGGCGAACAGGCCGTCCAGGTCCAGGATCTGGGCGGGCCGGGCCAGGAAGGCGAACAGGCCCGTGAGGTCCGGGAAGCTCTCCAGTTCGGGCTGCTGCTCCGCGGCAAAGGCGATCCACTGCCGGGTGAGGGACAGTTCCCTGCCCGGCTGGTCCGGGCCCTCCAGCGGGGCCAGGTCCAGGCAGGCCGCGGCCCCGGGCTCGGACCGGGCGAAACCGGCCAGTTGCGCCAGGACCTTGGGAAATTCCAGGAGCTGGGAAGATTTTCGCGACATCAGTCAGCTTACCGTTAGGATCGTTGCAGCAGGCCGTTCAAAAACCGATCGTGGATTTTTCAACGGCCTGCTACGCGGAGAGCCGGGCCTTGACCATGGAGCTGAGCAGCTTGCCGTCGGCGCGGCCCGCGGCCTTGGCCATGGCGGCCGACATGACCTTGCCCATGTCCTTCATGCCTGCGGCGCCGGTGGCGGCGATGACCTCGTCCACCAGGGCGGCCAGTTCCTCCGCGGTGAGGCGGGTGGGCAGGTAGCCCTCCAGCACGACCTGCTCCGCGGCCTCCTTGGCGGCCATCTCGGCGCGGCCGGCAGCCTGGAACTGCTCCACGGACTCCTGGCGCTGCTTGACCTGCTTGGCCACCACGGCGAGCACCTCCTCGTCCGTGGGGGGGCGCATGAGCTCCACCTGGCGGTTCTTGACCGCGGTCTTGAGCATGCGCAGGACCGAGACCGTGAGCTCGTCCTTGGCCTTGTAGGCGGCGAGGAAATCCTTTTCGATGCGGGCGGCGAGGCTCATGGAGGGCACCTCCGGGAGGCGGCGGCCAGGGGGCCGGGAGCGGTGCGGGACACGTGCCAAAAAAATCAGGCGGCGGGGCCGGATGCCCGGCCCCGCTCGCGGATCGTCGAACAGGAAGGCCGCGGACGGCCTCCGGGGGTGGTTAGCCCATGTTCATCTTGCGCATCTTCTTGAGCAGCCGCTTGCGGGCGGCGGCGCGCTTTTTCTTGCGCTGGACGCTGGGCTTCTCGTAGTGCTGGCGCTTCTTGAGTTCGGAGAGAATACCGGCCTTCTCCACCTGTTTCTTGAAACGGCGCAGTGCGATGTCGAAGTTTTCGCTGTCGTCGAGCAGGACTCCGGGCACGAAACATCACCCCCTCATGGCCGCGGCCGCAGGCCAGGCCTGCGCTCACCGCGTTGCGAACTTCAAACTATAGATTGAGAAACACGGCTCGTCAAGGAAAAACCTGACGGCCGGAGACGACAAATGGTCCGGCCCATCCCAGCGGGATGGGCCGGACCTGGAAGTCAGGGATCGGACGGCGACTAGTGGGCGCCGTGGCCCTTGTGGACGATGGTGTCCAGGAAGGCCTTCACCGCGGCGAAGCCCACCGCGTTGCCGATGATGAACAGCACCAGATACAGGACCGAAAAGAACACCGCGTGGTCGGGATTCCACCAGGGAATGTCCCAGGGCACGGTGCTGTGCAGCGTTTCGCCATGAATCATGGTCGTACTCCAGAAAGAATGCTTGGGGAAACTACTTCACGGCATCCTTGAGCAGCTTGCCGGGGCGGAACTTGACCACCTTGGTCGCGGGGATCTTGATCTTGGCGCCGGTGCGGGGATTGCGGCCGGTGCGGGCCTTGCGCTCCTCCACCATGAAGGTGCCGAAGCCGGTGAGGGTCAGCTTGCCGTCGCTGACCAGGGTCGCCTCGACGGTGTCGAGGAAGGCGTTCAGGGCGCGCTCGGCATTGGCTTTGGTGATGTTGGCCTTTTCCGCGATCTTGACAACCAGATCAGCCTTAGTCATCAGTCCGTTCCTCCTTACGAGAAGTTACCTGTCTTGAGGCGCCGCCGCCCCCCGATCCGTCTCCTTCGGGAGGGACAGGCCCAACACTCGTCTCCGCGCGACCACAAGGGATGACACTGAAAACTGGCCGGAGCCACGCCGTTTCGCGGCGTTTGGCCTTTTCCGGCGCGCTCTCCAAAGCAGGGATTAAAGCAAAGCCTCGGCCATGTCCAGAGGTTTCCTTGAAAAAAAACCGCGTAAACCCGCATCACACGCGGGTTTTTCGTGGCTTCCCCCCTGCCGGGGCGGCCGGGGGCAGCCCCGGGGGCGCGGAATGTTGTCAAATTATCCCAATATGTTGGACAACGACTGGAAATCCGAGGGAGAAAGTTCCTCGGGACGGGCGCTGGGGGCCACCCCCTGCCCTGCGAACCACGCCTCCACCCCCGCGCTCCACTGCGCCTTGAGGATGGTGCCCAGCTGCTTGCGCCGCTGCTGGAAGCACAGCTTGAGGAGCCGGGACAGGGCCTCGGGCCGGAAGCCCCCCTGCCCTGCCGGCCGGCGCAGGGGCCCGGCGGCCAGCGGGACCAGGGAGAGCACCGTGGAGTCCACCTTGGGCCGGGGCACGAAGGCGCCGGGCCCCACGTCGAAGAGCCGGCGCACGGCCGTGAAGCTCTGCACCCACACGGACAGGGCCCCGTACTCCCCCCCGCCCGGCGCGGCGGCCAGGCGGCGGCCCACCTCCTTCTGCACCATGCACACCAGCCGCTCCATGCCCCGGCAGCGGGACACGATCTCCCAGATCAGGGGCGAAGCCACGTTGTAGGGCAGGTTGCCGGCCAGCTTCCAGCCCCCTTCCGGGGCCAGACGCTCCCAGCGGCAGTCCAGGGCGTCGGCTGCGGCGGCCGCGGCCTGGGGGTAGGCCTGGCCAAAGGCCCGGGCCAGGTCCGTGTCCTTCTCCACCACGGCGTAGGCCGCGGGTCCGGCCGCCGCGATCCAGCGGGACAGGGCTCCGGGGCCGGGGCCGATCTCCAGCACGCGGTCCCCCGGCCCCAGGTCCAAGGAGGCCACGATGCGGCGGCACACCCCGGCGTCGTGCAGGAAGTGCTGGCCCAGGCTCTTCTTGGCCCGGGGCAGGGGCGAGGACCCCTGCCTGCGAATGGCGGGACGG
>DKEU01000153.1:0-1800 GCA_002452635.1 Desulfovibrionaceae bacterium UBA6814
CACTTCGTCAAAGGGGATGCGGTGGGAACCGTCGGACAGGAGCACCATCTGCGCGATGCTCATGGCCTTGGTCGCGGCCATGGCGTTGCGCTCGATGCAGGGGATCTGGACCAGCCCGCCCACGGGGTCGCAGGTCAGGCCCAGGTGGTGCTCCACGGCGATCTCCGCCGCGTTCTCGCAGATGCGCACGCCCAGGCCCGCGGCCTGGGCCAGCATGGCCGCGGCCATGGCCGCCGCCACCCCCACCTCGCCCTGGCAGCCCACCTCGGCCCCGGAGACGCTGGCATTGTGCCGGGCCAGCAGCCCGATGGCCGCTGCGGCCAGGATGGCGCGGCGCTGGGTGTCCCGGGGCACGCGGAACAGGGCCTTGAGCAGGTACAGGCAGCCCGCCATCACCCCGCAGGACCCGGCCGTGGGCGCGGTGACGATGGTGTGGCCCGCGGCGTTCTCCTCGGCCGCGGCCACGGCAAAGGCATTGAGCGCCAGCAGGAACCGGTCCCGGTGTTCCCGGGACATGGCGTTGCGGTACAGGGTGCCGGCCTTGCGGTACAGCCCCACCGGCCCGGGCAGCCGGCCGTTGGCCGACAGGCCCCGGTCCACGGACGCCAGCATGGCGTCCAGCACCCGGTCCAGGCCCGCGTCCAGGCCGGGGTGGTCCAGGCCGGACAGGGCCATCTCGTTCTCGGCCATGAGTTCGGGCAGCCGCCGGCGGCGGCGGTGCATGCGGTCCTTGAGCTCGGCCATGGTGGCGAAGGGAAAGGGCGGCTTGGGCCGCTGCGCCTGCCGCTGCCGCTTGTAGGTGATGCTGCCGCCGCCGATGGAGTAGTACGTGCGCTCGAACACCGGCGCGCCCGCCTTGTCCAGCAGGCGGAGGATCAGGGTGTTGCTGTGCCGGTGGCTGTGGTCCAGGGTGTCGAACACCAGGTCCTTGGGCCGCAGGGACAGGCGCGGGCCGTCCCCGCGCGGGCTCAGGGCGAGCTCGTGCCCGCCCGCGGGGTCCAGGGAGGCGAGCAGGGCGGGCGGGCAGGTCTCGGGGGCATGGCCCAGGAGCCCGGCCAGCAGGGCGCGGTCCGTGCCGTGCCCCCGTCCGGTGGCGGCCAGGGAGCCGAACACCCGGGCCTCGAACCGGGCGGCCCGGGAGCGCTCCTGGAGGGGCAGTTCCCGGCAGCGGGCCAAAAAATCCAGGCCCGCCCGCATGGGGCCCATGGTGTGCGAGCTGGACGGCCCCGGGCCGATGGAGAACAGCTCAAAAACCGAAGTGGTGATGGGCGGCATGGCTGTTCCTGCTTAAAAGGGGTGATTCTCTCCTTGTCTATAACGAACATGATCATATAAAAGCAAGATTGGACCGTTCTTGGCCTGGTGGAAGCCGGATTATCCGGCCAGGGGACAGCCCCGCTCTATTTTCTTGACAGCCCCCCGGGCCACTGCTAGAAGGCCCGTCTACCCGATTCGCCGCTTGGCCGATCGCCTAGGCCCGTAGCTCAGGGGGAGAGCACTTGCTTGACGCGCAAGGGGTCAGCAGTTCAAATCTGCTCGGGCCTACCAGATTTCCCCGAAGGGAGGCGCATCGCCTCCCTTCTTTTTCCGTTCGGATTCGGGTGCAGCGGGGCTCGCAGCGAGGGCTCCGGAGGATGGGACCGTGCAGCTGAACGTTGCGGGACAGGCCGTGGAGGCCCAGGCCGGAGAGAGCTTCGGCGAGGTCGCCGCCAAGGCCCTGTCCAAGAAGAAGATGAAGGACGTGGTGGCGGTGCGCTGCGGCGACCGCACCCTGGACCTTTCCAAGCCTGTCGAGCCGGG
>DKEU01000153.1:1857-10685 GCA_002452635.1 Desulfovibrionaceae bacterium UBA6814
TTCCCCACCGCCAAGGTCACCATCGGCCCGGCCATCGAGAACGGGTTCTACTACGATTTCGACTACGAGCGCCCCTTCACCCCCGAGGACCTGGAGGCCATCGAAGCCGAGATGCGCAAGATCGTGGCCGCGGACCATCCCTTCCGCTGCCGCATCGCCTCGCGCTCCGCGGCCGAGAAGCTCTTCGGCGACATGGGCGAGAGCTACAAGCTGGAGCTCATCTCCGACCTGGGCGAGGAGCGCTACTCCCTGTACTCCCAGGGCGAGTTCACGGACCTGTGCCGCGGCCCGCACGTGCCGGGCACCCGGTTCCTGGGCGCGTTCAAGCTGCTCTCCGTGGCCGGCGCCTACTGGCGCGGCGACGAGAAGAACAAGATGCTGCAGCGCATCTACGGCACGGCCTGGGCCACGGACAAGGAGCTCAAGGCCTACCTGAACCGCCTGGAGGAGGCCAAGCGCCGCGACCACCGCAAGCTCGGCACCCAGCTGGACCTCTTCTCCTTCTCCGAGGAGGCCGGCCCGGGCATGGTCATCTGGCACCCCAAGGGCGCGCTGGTGCGCACCATCCTGGAGGACTTCGAGCGCAAGGAGCACCTGAAGCGCGGCTACCACATCGTGCAGGGGCCGCTCATCCTCAAGCAGGAGCTCTGGGAGAAGTCCGGGCACTACGACAACTACCGCGAGAACATGTACTTCACGGCCATCGACGAGATCGGCTACGGCGTGAAGCCCATGAACTGCCTCTCGCACATGCTCATCTACAAGAGCCGGGTGCGGTCCTACCGCGACCTGCCCCTGCGCTTCTTCGAACTGGGCCTGGTGCACCGGCACGAGCGCAGCGGCGTGCTGCACGGCCTGTCGCGGGTGCGCGCCTTCACCCAGGACGACGCCCACCTCATCTGCCGGCCCGACCAGGTGCAGGACGAGATCATCGGGGTCATCCAGTTCGTGCGCGACGTGATGGGGCTGTTCGGCTTCGAGTACGAGCTGGAGCTGTCCACCCGGCCCGAGAAGTCCATCGGCTCGGACGCGGACTGGGAGCTGGCCACCACCGCCCTGGAGACCGCGCTCAAGACCGTGGGCCTGCCCTACCAGATCAACGCGGGCGACGGCGCGTTCTACGGTCCCAAGATTGACATCAAGCTCAAGGATGCCTTAGACCGCCGCTGGCAGTGCGCCACCATCCAGTGCGATTTCACCTTGCCGGAGCGGTTTGACCTTGTGTATACGGATTCGGATGGCGAGCGCCGCCGGCCGGTCATGCTCCACCGGGTGATCCTGGGGTCCATCGAGCGGTTCATGGGAGTGCTCATCGAGCACTTCGCCGGCGCTTTTCCCACCTGGCTGGCTCCGGTGCAGGCCCGGGTGCTCACCGTCACCGAGGCGCACGATGCGCACGCCGGTGCGGTGAAGTCGTTCCTGGCCGCCCGGGGCGTGCGCATCGAGGCCGACCTTCGCAACGAGAAGCTCGGCTACAAGGTGCGCGAGGCCCAGGTGGAGAAGGTCCCCTACGTTTTGGTGGTGGGGGATCAGGAAGTGGAGTCCGGAGGCGTGAGCGTGCGTCTGCGGGGTGAGAACCTGGGCGCGCGCAACCTGGATGAGGTCGCGGCCCTTATCGCGGCGGATTGCGCCGAACCGTTCAAGCGCGGAGGAATGAGCTATCGTTTCGACAGCTGTGCAAGCGCGGTGTAACCGGCAGATCAGGGCGCGCGAGGTGCGCGTCATCGGCGCCGAAGGGCAGCAGGTGGGCATCCTGTCCACCGACGAGGCGCTGGCCCTGGCGGCAGAGCAGGGCCTGGATCTGGTTGAGGTTGCACCGAACGCCGAGCCCCCGGTCTGCCGGGTCATGGACTACGGGAAATACAAGTACGAGCAGCAGAAAAAGCAGCAGGAAGCTCGGAAAAAGCAGACCGTTGTCCAGATCAAGGAGATCAAGGTCCGTCCCAAGACCGACGAGCACGACTTCAACACCAAGGTCAAGCACATCCGCCGCTTCCTGGAGGAGGGCGACCGCTGCAAGGTCACGGTCTTCTTCCGGGGCCGCGAGATCGTGCACAAGGACCGGGGTGAGATGATCCTGAGTCGGGTGGTGCAGGCCGTCGAGGACATAGCCAAGGTGGAGCAGGAGCCGCGGGCCGAGGGACGCACCCTCTTCCTGCTGCTCGCGCCCAAGGCCAAGTAGGCCGAGGGCCCAATGTAAGGAATATCGCGGGAAGGACCTTCGCAAGCCGGCCCGCGTTAGCTTAGCCCCCTGTTGATGACTGTTGCTGACCGTCAAGGAGAGCGTCATGCCCAAGCTGAAGACCAACCGCAGCGCCGCCAAGCGGTTTACCGCCACCGGCAGCGGGAAGATCCGCCGTCGCCGGCAGAATCTGCGGCACATCCTGACCAAGAAGAACGCCAAGCGCAAACGTCGCCTGGGCCAGGGCGCCCTGGTGGACAAGGCCAACGAGCGGGCGGTTCGGGCTCAGGTCCCGACCCTCTAGCCCGCGGGGGGATTTCCCCCAGCAAGGAGAAGTACTATGCGTGTCAAGCGCGGAAAGGCCGCCCACAAGCGGCACAAGAAATACCTGAAGCTGGCCAAGGGCTTCCGCGGAGCCCGCAGCAAGCTGTTCGTCACCGCCCGCGAGGCCGTCGAACGCGGCTGGACCTTCGCCTACCGCGACCGCAAGGTGAAGAAGCGCGAGTTCCGCAAGCTGTGGATCCTGCGCATCAACGCCGCGGCCCGCGAGCACGGCCTGTCCTACAGCCGGTTCATGAACGGCCTGTCCCAGGCCGGGGTCGAGCTCAACCGCAAGATCCTGGCGGACATGGCCGTGCGCGAGAAGGACGGCTTCGCCAAGCTGGCCGAGCTGGCCAAATCGAAGCTCTAGGCCGTGTCCGGCACGGGCTTCACCCACAAGCTCGATGACCTGGTCCAGGGCTGCAAGGCGGCCCTGGACCAGGTTTCTTCCATGGCCGGCCTGGAGGAGGCCCGGGTGGAGTACCTGGGCCGCAAGGGCCGGCTGGCCGGGCTGCTGGCCGAGCTTCCCTCCCTGTCCCCGGCGGAGCGGCCCGAGGCGGGCAAGGCGGCCAACGCGGCCAAGATCGAGCTCACCCGGCTGCACGACGCGCGCCTGGCCGCCCTCAAGGCCGCCCAGGAGTCCGCGGCCTTCGCCGGCTTCGACCCCACCCTGCCCGGCCGCACCCCGGACCTGGGCTCCTGGCACCCCATCACCACGGTCATGGCCGAGATCTGCGCGGTGTTCACCGGCATGGGCTTCGACGTGGTGAGCGGGCCCGAGGTGGAGTCCGACTGGCACAATTTCGAGGCCCTGAACATGCCCCCCGAGCACCCGGCCCGGGACATGCAGGACACCCTCTACGTCACCGACACCGTGGTGCTGCGCACCCACACCTCGCCCCTGCAGATCCGCTCCATGCTGGCCCGCAAGCCGCCGGTGGCGGTCATCGCCCCGGGCAAGGTGTACCGCCGCGACTCGGACCTGACCCACACCCCCATGTTCCACCAGATCGAGGGCCTGCTGGTGGACCGCAAGGTGTCCATGGCCGACCTGCGCGGCACCCTCACCGCCTTCGTGCAGGCCATCTTCGGCCCCCAGACCACCACCCGGTTCCGCCCCAGCTTCTTCCCCTTCACCGAGCCCAGCGCCGAGGTGGACATCTCCTGCGTGCTGTGCGGGGGCAAGGGCCACGTGAACGGCGCGCCCTGCCGGGTGTGCAAGACCACCGGCTGGGTGGAGATCCTGGGCTGCGGCATGGTGGACCCCGAGGTCTTCAAGTCCGTGGGCTACGACCCCGAGGCCGTGACCGGCTTCGCCTTCGGCATGGGCGTGGAGCGCGTGGCCATGCTCAAGTACGGCATCGGCGACCTGCGCATGTTCTTCGAGAACGACGTCCGCTTCCTCGAACAGTTCGCCTAGCCGTTCCGATTCCGCACCAAAAAGGCCGCGGGCAAAACCCGCGGCCTTTTTTCATGCCCTGGGCCGTGTCATGAAACCTGCCTGCGCAGGTTTCCCGCCACGGCATTCCTTGCAGAGGCAAGCCTCTACACTCCGGGAAGCGGGGAGAATCCAATCCGTCTGTCAGGGGGGGCGGCGGAAACGCCGCGCCGGGGATTGCGGAATTCCGGAAGGGACGGGCGATCAGCCCATGCCGGCTTCGTAGCCCTCGTCGGACGGCAGGCCCCGCTGCCCGGCCGCGGCCTTGGCCAGTTGGTCGCAGCGCTCGTTTTCCGGCAGGCCGTTGTGGGCCTTGACCCAGGTGAAGCGCACCTGGTGCTCCTTGAGCAGGTCCGCCAGGCGCTCCCACAGGTCGCGGTTCTTCACCGGTTTCTTGTCCGCGGTCTTCCAGCCGTTCTTCTGCCACTTGGCCAGCCAGCGCTTCTCCACCGCGTCGGCCAGGTAGCGCGAGTCCGTGTGCAGCGCCACGGCGCAGGCCCGCTTGAGGGAGGCGAGGGCCATGATGACCGCGTAGATCTCCATGCGGTTGTTGGTGGTGCGGGAAAACCCGCCGGACAGCTCCTTGCGGTGGCCGTTCCAGGCCAGCACGCAGGCCCAGCCGCCCGGGCCGGGGTTGCCCAGGCAGGAGCCGTCGGTGAACACGGTCACGCAGCGGTCCTGGGTCATGGCTTGGCGCCGGCCGGGGCGCGCATGGCCTCGAGCTCTTGCCACAGGTCGCGCAGGGCCAGGGACAGGCCCAGGGGCCAGTCGCCCCGGGCGAAAAAGGGCGCGAAGTGCTCCTCGCGCAGGCGGCGCACGAACCCGGGGTCCAGGGCGCGCTCCAGGAGCGGGGGCAGGATGATGGTGGCCTCCCCCCCGGCCAGGTCCAGGCCGATGAACAGGGTCTTGGCGTCGGTCTCGGGCAGGGTGGGAGCGCCCTCGCGCACCTGGATGCGCAGCTCGATGCCGAACTCCTGCTTGAGCGCCGCGGCGAAGTCGCGGATGGCGTCGCGCTGCTCCGGGGTCATGGCCCCGGTGGTGTCGTAGACCGTGGACCGGGTGTTGATGCGGTCCATGGTCTTGGCGAAATGCCGCTGGTAGAGCACCGCCACCACGGCGAAAACCGCAAGCAGCAGCATGCCCCGCAGGAAGGTGGCTCCCGGGGTTGCGCCCTTGCGGGGCTTGAGCGCGCGGTAGAAGGTGAAGAAGGGCATGGCGGTTTTCGAGCCTACCCGGAAAGACACCGGCCTGCAACGCCTACCGTTTCGCTTGCCTTCGCGGCCGGCATCGGGTACCCGGTCTTGTCCCCATTCCGTAACACAACAGTCACGAATTTGTAACCCAAGGCCCACCGCCACCCCGCATGGACGTCTACAGCCTCTTCCTCTACCTCTCCATGGGTTCCGGGTTCTTCATGGCCGTGACCCTGGGGGCCAACGACGTGGCCAACTCCATGGCCCCGTGCGTGGGCTCGCGGGCCATCACCGTGCGCCAGGCCCTGGTCATCGCCAGCGTGCTCAACTTCGTGGGCGCGGTCATGCTGGGCTCCCACGTGGCCGCCACCATGAGCAAGGGCATCGTGTCCGTGGAGCAGGTCGGCGACCCCAAGCTGGTGATGATCGGCATGTTCGCCGCCCTCCTGGCCGCCGCCCTGTGGATGCTGGTGGCCACCCTGACCGCGCTGCCGGTGTCCTCCACCCACTCCATCGTGGGGGCCATCATCGGCTTCGGCCTGGTGGCGGGCGGCCCCTCGGCCGTGAACTGGCTGCCCCTGGGCGGAGTGGTGCTGTCCTGGTTCATCTCCCCGTTCTTCGCCCTGGGCGTGTCGTATTTCATCTTCACCCAGATCCGGAAGAATATCTTCCTGCAGCGGGACTTCCTGGCGCGGGCCAAGGCCTGGGGCCCGCGCTGGATGGCCCTGACCTCGGTGCTGGTGGGCTTCTCCTTCATGTACAAGACCCCCTTCGGCAAGAAGCTCCACCTGCCCCTGTGGGGTTCGACCCTGGTGGTGGCGGCCTTTGCCGGGGCCATCTGGCTGGCGGGCCGGTGGTACACCAACCGCCTGGCCAGGCGCATCTCCGAGTCCGTGGAGGGGGTGGAGCAGCTCTTCAAGAACCTGCAGATATTCACCGCCAGCTATGTGGCCCTGTCCCAGGGAGCCAACGACGTGGCCAACGCCATCGGCCCCATAGCGGTGATCTACCTCATGGCCCGGGACCAGGCCTTCGTGCAGCAGGCGGAGATTCCCCTGTGGCTGTTGGGCATGGGCGGCCTGGGAATAGCCCTGGGCATCATGCTCCTGGGCCACAAGGTCATGTCCACGGTGGGCGAGAAGATCACCACCCTCACCAACACCCGCGGCTTCTCGGTGGACTTCGCCTCGGCCACCACCGTGCTGGTGGCCTCCAAGCTGGGCCTGCCGGTGTCCTCCACCCACGCGGCGGTGGGGGCGGTCACCGGCGTGGGCCTGGCCCGCGGCTTCAAGGCAGTGGATTTCGGCGTCCTGTTCCGCATCGTGGTATACTGGGTCATCACCGTACCGGTGGCTGCGTTGACCTCCATGCTCCTCTACTGGCTGCTCAAGTGGATATTCGTATGAGCCCGCATCTTCGGAGGCATGCCTGATGCGTACCCTGCTGTTCGGAATGCTCGCGGCCCATTCCCCCCTGGATGGCCTCACCGAGCACTACGACAAGATCCACGAGTGCACCGACCTCATCCAGGAGGCCCTGGAGTGCTATGTGGGCGGCACCGGGTGCCGGGACTTCCAGGAGATCACCGCCCAGGTGGACGAGTTGGAGGACCAGGCGGACAAGATCAAGCGCCACATCCGCAACCACCTGCCGCGGCGGCTGTTCATGCCGGTGGATAAGACGCTGTTCCTGAACTACACCAACGCCCAGGACAACATCCTGGACAGCGCCCAGGAGGCCATGCACTGGCTGGCCATGCGGCGCCTGGACATCCCGGCCCCGCACCAGAAGCCGCTGGTGGAGCTCATCGCCGACGTGTGCTTCACCGTGGACCTCTTGGGTCCGGCCCTGACCTCCACCCTGGGCCTCATCTACCACCAGCACCTGGACCGGCCGGGGACCAAGGAGCGGTACTGTTCGGTGCGTCACCAGCGGCACAAGGTGTTCCGGGACAAGAACGCCCTGACCGGGGCCATCTACACGTCGGACATGGAGTTCAAGGACGTATACCAGCTCATTCACTTCATCGAGCGGCTGGCGGACATGAGCCACAACAGCGAGAAATGCGCCGACATCCTGCGGGCGATGATCGCCCGTTAGGACGCGCGGGGAGGTGACCATGCGCGCCCTGTTCTTCGGAATGCTCTGCGACCGTTCGCCCCTGGAGGGCCTCCTGGAGCACTACGACAAGATTCACGAGTGCGTGGGGCTGATCCGAGACGCCATGGAGTGCTACGTGGCGGGCGGGACCTGCCAGGACTTCATGGATCTGGCCGCCCAGGTGGACGCCATCGAGAACGAGGCCGACGCCATCAAGCGCCGCATCCGCAACCATCTGCCGCGGCGGCTGTTCATGCCGGTGGATAAGACGCTCTTCCTGAACTACACCAACGCCCAGGACAACATCCTGGACAGCGCCCAGGAGGCCATGCACTGGCTGGCCATGCGCCGGGTGGACATCCCCGAGGGCTTCCAGAAGCCCATCGTGGACCTCATCGACGAAGTGAACGTGATCACCGACCTGCTGGGCCCGGCGCTCAAGGCCACCATCGGCCTCATCTACCTCCAGCACACGGACCGCGACGGGACCAAGGAGCGCTTCCGGGCGGTGCGGGCCAAGCGGCACGAGGTGTTCCGGCACAAGAACTCCCTGGTGAGCGCCATCTACAATTCCGAACAGGATTTCAAGGACATCTACCAGCTCATCCACTTCATCGAGCGGCTGGAGGACATGGGGCACAACACCGAGCGGTGCGCCGACGTCCTGCGCTCCATGATCGCCAGATAGTCGTCCCTTCCGCGCCAAAGACAGCCGGCCGGCCCCCGCAGGGGGGCCGGCCGGCTGTCTTTAGGGGAGGGGGGGCTAGTAGGGCTGGCAGCGGTGCTTGATGCTGATGCCTTCCGCTACGAAGATGGTGACCTCGGCGATGTTGGTGGCCAGGTCGCAGATGCGCTCCAGGCTGCGGGCGGCCAGGATGGTGTGCACCGCGCGGCGGATGCCGGTGGTCTCGGCCACCATGTCGTCCATGGTGCGCTTGAGGATGCGCACGTTGAGCTCGTCCGCGCCGGCGTCGGCCCGGCAGACCTCCAGGGCCAGCTGGGAGTTGCCGTCCCGGAAGGACACCACCGCGTCGTGCAGCATCTTGCGCGCCGAGGCGATGAGCTCGTCCACCTGGGGGTTGTAGGGCACCTCCGGGAGCTTGGACATGTAGATGACCTTTTCGGCCACGTTCACGGCCTCGTCGCCCACGCGCTCCAGGTCGATGACCGCCCGGACCGCGCCCATGACGTAGCGCAGGTCCCGGGCCACGGGCTGCTCCCGGGCCAGGATGGTCAGGCTGGCCTCGTCGATGTCGCACTCCAGGGCGTTGATGGCCGCGTCGCTCTCGATGACCTTCTCGGCCAGGTTGGCGTCGCGCTGGGTCAGGGCGGTGCAGGCCTGGTCCACGGCCCGCTCCGCCAGGGCGGCGATGTTCAGGACCTTGAGCTTGAGCTCCTCCACCAGGTGTTGCAGGTGGGTTTCGGTACGGGGCATGGGTAGTCTCCTAGCCGAAGCGGCCGGTGATGTAATCTTCGGTCTGCTTTTCCTTGGGCCGGGTGAAGATGGTCTCGGTGTTGTCGCATTCGATGAGCTGGCCCAGGTAGAAGAAGGCGGTGATGTCCGAGACGCGGGCGGCCTGCTGCATGTTGTGGG
>DKEU01000120.1:0-4644 GCA_002452635.1 Desulfovibrionaceae bacterium UBA6814
CGCCGCACAACCCGCGCCACGGCCTCTTGAACCCCCAGGTTTCTTCTTCAGGAAAGGCAGTCAAAAGGCCGCCACGTCGCCAATCCACACGCACGAACCGGCTCGGGAACAGCCCAAGGGGAGTGCAGAGGCTTGCCTCTGCGATGAAAGCCGTGGCGGGAAACCTGCGCAGGCAGGTTTCATGACACGGCGCGTCTTGGTCCCCGAGCCTTCCGGTCGTGTCACGCGTTGTGCAGGCTGCGCCGCACAACCCGCGCCACGGCCTTCATGAAACCGCGGGGTTTCTTTCAGGGGCAGCGGGACGGGCATGCCGGCCGGCTTGTTCCCGGAGAACCGGGGGCAAGCGTCTCCTCCCTGTGTCGAGAATTTCCAGCTGAAGCGTAACGAGGGGTTACAGAAGATCCGGCAGGTCCTGGGCCAGGTCCTCCACCCGGGCCAGCAGGTCGGCCAGGAGCAGCTCCTTCTGCCGGGCGAGCCACTTCTCGGGCTCGGCGTCCGCGTACAGGTATTCCAGCTTGATCTTGTTGCCCATGACCTGGGCGGTCTGCAGGGCCGTGGCCGGCCGGCGCAGGCCCGAGGCCTGGCGGTGCCGCACGCTCAAGCGGCCGTGGTACAGGGCGTGCCCGCCCGCGGCGAAGGCGCGCAGGTCGCGCTCCAGGTCGTCGAACTGGGTGGGGGTGAAGCGTACGTCGAACCCGCCCCGGGCGTCCAGCTCCTCCCGCCGGAACAGGTGGCAGCAGCCCGTGACCGAGGCGCAGGGCCGGGTGTAGGCGTACAGCCCGTCGTCGGGCACCCCGCCGTAGTTGCACACGGACAGCCGCTCGGGCAGGTCGTCGAAATTCCGGGTTATCATGTAGCCCGGCAGCAGGTGGTAGTCCGCGGACTGGACCGCGAAGGGCGGCTCGTGGTCCAGCACCCGGCAGCCGATCACCCCCGCATCCTTGTGGGCCAAGGCCGCGGCCAGCATCTCGTCCAGCCAGTCCGGGGGCAGGTCCAGGTCGTCGTCCAGGAAGGCGGTGAACTCGGCCTCCTTGACCCCGGGCAGGGAGAGCAGCCAGTTGCGCGCGGCCGGCGCGCCCGCGTTCACGGGCAGGGCGGCGACCTCCAGGCGAGCGCCCAGGCGCTGGCGGCAGGCGGCCAGGACCTGGGGGGTGGCGTCGTCCGAGCCGTTGTCCAGCACGAAGATCCGGGCGCGGCCCAGGCGCGAGGCCTCCAGGGAGGCCAGGGTGCGGGCCAGGTCGTCGGCCTTGTTCCAGGTGTAGATGCACACCGCCACTGCGTGTTCCTCGCCGGCCGCCGGGTTCACGACCAGGGGCCGGGCGAGGCCGTGCAGGGCCAGGGTGAGGTTGGCATGCCAGGGCATGGCCAGCCAGAGCCCGGCCAGGTGCCGGGCCGCGGCCTCGCGTTCGCCCCGGGCCAGGGCCAGGCGGTGCCGGGCCAGGGGCAGCCAGAGGTCCCATATCTCGGGGTCCAGGCCGTCCAGGAAGCCCTCGGCCTCGTCCGCCCTTTCCGGGGGATGGGTGGCCAGGGCCCATTCGGCCAGGAGCCGGCGGAACAGGGCCTCGCCCCGGGGCAGCTCGGGCCAGGGGAAGTGCTTGGCCAGGCGCAGGGCGTGGTCCGCCGCGCCCCGGGCGAGCAGGGCGTCCCAGGCCGCGGCCAGCCAGGACAGGCCGTGCCGGGCGTCGCGCACCCGCGGGGTCAGGGCGGCCAGGGCCTCGTCCGGCCCGGCGTCCGGGGCCAGGGCCTCCCAGCCCGAGGCGTCGGGCGGGGTGGCGCCCGCGGCGTCCAGGCCGGCCAGAAGCTCTCCGGCCGCGCCGGCGAGAGTGTCCGCGCCCAGCAGGATGTCCCGGCGCACCGGGTCCAGGGGCCTGGCCTGCCACTGCCAGCGGGGCAGGGTGCGGGCGGCCAGGACGAAGTCCGGCTGGTCCTGGGCCAGGCGGCCGGCGGTGAGGGCCATGCTCTCGGCCACGCGCCCCTCCTGGCCCATGAGCCAGGGCGAGAAGCGCTCGGCGGCCAGGGGCCAGAAGGCGCGGGCCGCGTCCAGGGCGGCGGTGAGACGGGCGAGGGGAGTGGGCATGGGAGTTCGACTCATCTCTACCCGCTTCGGAGCGGCCGGGCAAGCGGCGTTGACGCGGCCCCGGCCCCTGGATACACCGGCTCCCATGCACTCCAGCGACACCGCCTCCGGTTTCGCCCGCGCCGTGGACCTGGTCCGCGCGGGCGGCTGCCTCATCTACCCCACCGAGACCCTCTACGCCCTGGGCGGAGACGGCCGCAGCGCGCAGGCCGCAGCCCGGGTGCAGGAGCTCAAGGCTCGGCCCGGGGACAAGCCCCTGCCCCTCATCCTGGGGGACCTGGCCATGCTGCCCCTGGTCACGGCCGCGGCCGGGGACGGGCTGCTGCGCTTGGCCCGGGCCTTCTGGCCCGGCCCGCTCTCGGTGCTCGTGCCGGCCCTGCCGGGCCTGCCCGCGGCGGTGCAGGACCCGCGCGGCCTGACCTCGGTGCGGGTGACCCCGCATCCGCTGGCCGCGCGGCTGTCCCGGGAGGCGGGCTGCCCGCTCATCGCCACCAGCGCCAACGTGAGCGGCCAGCCGGCGGCCAGCCGGCCCGGGGACCTGGCCCCGGCCCTGGTGCGGGCCGTGGACCTGGTGCTGGACCAGGAGCCCTGGCCCGCGGGCGGGGCCCCCTCCACGGTGGTGGAGCTGCGGGAGCAGGGCGGGGCGGCGAGGCTGGCGGTGCTGCGCCGGGGCGCGGTGCCGGCGGCGGCCCTGGAGGCCGCCGGGTTCGTGCTGGAAGGAGTGGGGATGCAGGGGGAAAAATCTTGAACTTTGGGTCGCGTCCGGCCGGCCTCGCGCCCTGCCTCGTTCAATTTCTTTTACCCGGAAAGGTGGGGATTCCCGGGGCCAAGGACGCCGGGTGCTGCGGTCAACATACTGAATTTCAATGATTTTTTTTAAAGAAAGGAAGGCCGTCCGGTTTTGGCCCGCTCCTTGCTAGAAGAAGAGCACAGTTCATTCCTTCCTTCCTTGAAAGCCGGCTTTCTCGGGATTGCGCCCTCGAGAAAGCCGGTTTTCTTTTGTGCGTCAGGCAGTTGCGGCCAGCAGCCGGTCCACGGCGGCCTCCACCTCGTCCAAGGTGATGGCCTCCAGGCAGGGCGGGGTGGGAACGGCCATGTCGCAGGCCAGGTCCGCGGTGTCCAGGGTGCAGGGCCGGCAGCCGGCCCGGCCGCGCAGCACCGTGAGCCCGGCCGGGGCCCACTGCCGGGCCGAGGTGGGGCCGAACAGCACCACCCCGGGCAGGCCCAGCAGGCCGGCCAGGTGCAGGGGGCCGCAGTCGTTGCCCACGGCCAGCCGGGCCCCGCGCAGGGCCTCCTGGAGCGCAGGCAGGTCCGGGGGGGCCAGCACGGGCAGGCCGCCCGGGTCGAAGCCCCGCTCCAGCTCGGCCGGCCCCAGCACCAGGCGGGGGTCGAGCCCGCGGGAGGCCAGCCGGCGGGCCAGTTCAAGATATTGAACGCGGGGCCAGTGCTTGAGCCGGTGCCCGGCCCCGGGGAAGAGCAGGACGGTGCGGCCCTTGGCAGCCGCCCGGCCGAACATCCCCTGGAACGCCGCGCGCCAGTCCTCGGCAAAGGGCACGCCCCGGGCGGCCAGGCCTTCGGCGTACACCTCGCGTGGGGACCGGTGCGGAGCCAGCCCCGGGAGATACCAATAGCCGTGCCGGTCCTCAGGGGGCCGCGCCTTGAGGCCGAAGCGCACCACCAGGCCCTGGGGCAACGCCCCGGGCCAGGGGCCGGGCAGCCTTCCGGCCAGGTCGGCCAGGCGGGGCGGGCAAGGTTCGAGGCCCAGGGGCCGGACCCAGGGCAGGTACGCGGCGCGGCCGGCCCACATCAGCTCCCGGCCGGTCCCGGCCAGGGCCAGGGAGCGGATGGCGGGCCAGGCCAGCAGGAAGTCGCCGAGCGCGCCTTCATGGATCAAATACATCTTGTCATGGAACTGCATATGCCATACTTTTAGACTGGAAATTTTGGCCCTTGGAGTCCCTTCACAACCAGCGGGAAGCGAGTGCATGGGAGCGGTCAAGACCTGTCCCTCGTGCGGCCAGCCGGTCACGGTCCACGTCAACCCCGTGCCCACGGTGGATGTCGTGATTTCCCTGCCCGGTCAAGGCGTGGTCCTGGTGGCGCGGCGCAACCCGCCCCTGGGCTTCGCCCTGCCCGGCGGGTTCGTGGACTACGGCGAGACCGTGGAGCATGCCGCGGTGCGCGAGGCCCGGGAGGAGACCGGGCTGGACGTGGAGCTCACCGGCCTGCTCGGGGTCTACTCCCATCCCTCCCGGGATGAGCGGCTGCACACCATCAGCGTGGTCTTCACCGCCCAGGCCCGCGACCCTTCGGCCCTGCGCGCCGGGGACGACGCGGCCGGCGTGGGGGTGTATCCCCTGGACCGCCTGCCGGACCTGGCCTTTGACCATGCCCGAATCCTGGCCGATTATCGGCGGCTTCGATGTCGGCTGTCTCCTGAACCGGGAGGCGGCTATGGTGGGCTTCCGGGGCAGGGTTTGTGTTGACATCCCTTTACGGTTTGCTGCAAGACTGGACCGTATTCTTGAATGCGGACTCAAGGGCGCAGTGCGCCCGAGGCGGTTGCG
>DKEU01000120.1:4669-4943 GCA_002452635.1 Desulfovibrionaceae bacterium UBA6814
TGTATTAGATAACTGTTTAAAACAGGGTAGTTGCCGCCCCCCATGGCTCGACCGCTCATCTACTTTGCAACCTCCGAGATCTTTCCGTTTTCCAAGACCGGAGGATTGGGCGACGTCATGGGCGCGCTGCCCCTGACCCTGCACCGCATGGGCTACAACGTGGCCGTGGTCACGCCCTTCTACGGCCGGCTGGCCACCGGCGGGGTGCCGGTGCACCTGCTCTACGAGGGGTGCCCGGTGGGGTATCCCTACGCTCCGGTGGCCTGCAACGTGT
>DKEU01000244.1 GCA_002452635.1 Desulfovibrionaceae bacterium UBA6814
GCGCCGGATTGTAGATGAGCTGCTCCACGTCGAGGTAGCCGGTGATCACCCCGGCCTGGCGCAGGTAGCTGGCCATGAACGACCAGCGCTCGGGGTTGATGTGGCCGATCTCCTGGTGCTGGTAGTCGCACAGCCGGAGCACGCCCTCGCTCTGGTAGCGGTTGAAGGTGTAGATGTCGTCCCGGGGCGGGAAGATGCGGGGCAGTTCGGTGGATATCCGCCGGGCCAGGTCGTCGGCATTGGCCAGGGCGAAGCGCCATCCCTTGATGCTGGCCTCGGTGAAGCGCCGCACCAGGTCCGGGTCCCGTTGCACCAGGGCCTCGGTGGTGAACAGGCTGTCCCCGTAGAAGTCGATGCCGTACATGGAGGGCCGCAGCTTGGTGGCCCGCAGCCCGGCCTTGTCCAGGAGGTAGGGGGTGGTGAGGCTGAAGCCGAGGATGACGTCGATGTCCCCGTCGCGCAGGCTCGCCGCGCTGCTCTTCTCCTTGCGCATGGGCAGGAAGGTGAGCCCGCTGGGGTCCAGCCCCTCGGTCATGAGCATGGCCTGCAACTGCACCTCGCCCAGGTCGCCCTGGCGGCGGAGGATGCGCATCCGGGCGAGCTGGGCCGGGGATTCCAGGTTCGCGTCCAGGCGGGCGTAGAGCTCCACCCCGCTGTGCTGGAATATGGAGGCCAGGATGACCAGGGGGGCGCCCTGGTCCACGGCCACCAGGATGTTGGCCTCGCCCACGCCGAACTGGGCCCGGCCCGAGGAGACCTCGGTGGTGGGATTCAGGAACGTGAAGTCCTTCTGCAGGGCGGGCCGGAGCTCCACGTCCAGGCCGGCCTCGGCGTAGTAGCCCTGCCAGAGCGCCGCGTAATAGCCGGCGAATTGAAACTGGTGGTCCCAGCACAACTGGAGCGTGACCCGGTCGCGGGCCGCCGTGGGGGAAACCCAGGCTCCCGTGAGCAGGAGTCCCAGGATCAGTGCAAGGCCGCAGCGTTTCATGTCCAGGCGCTCCCATGGCGGGTGTCCCGCCATTCAAATGGGTTCCCTGCCAGAATCACAGCATTCCCGCAACGTCCAAAAGCGCCGGCAGCCAGGAAGGTGGAGCGTTCTTGCGTGCTCGTCGCCAAGCATCGCTCGGAAACGAACGCTCGGATCCGAGCAATGGAGCCGTTTCCGGGCGCAATCCGGCCGGGGCTTCTTGAACGCAAGCTCAATAATGCCGCGTATGCCGCCGGATTCCGGGGGGAACGGCCGGGGCCGGTCCGTGGTGCGGGGCTGGCATGTCAGTTGCAAATCCCATGCAAGATTAAGGATGTTACATGCCCCGCGCGGCGCTGTCCGCCGCCGGCAACCGGGAGGACGGATCGAACCCCAGCCCCTGGACCGCCCGCAATGATGGTAAAGCACACTGCCATGCGCACGGGGATGCTGCTCATCGCCGCCGTGTACGGAATCCTGGCCGCCTGGGCCGCCGTGCATTACCACGCCGATCTCGAGAGGCTGGCGGCGGAGAAGGCCGGGGCTGCCGGGGCCTTGCTCCAGGAGGCCGTCGCCGACCAGGGCTCCCTGCTCCGCGCCGAGTTGGCCGCGCTGCTGGAAGGGACCCCCGGGATCGGCGTGGCCCTGGCCCGGAAGGACCGCGAGGAGGTGTCGCGCCTGGTCGAGCCGGTCCTGGAGAGGCTGCGCGCCAGGTATACCCAGTTCCGCGAGCTGAACGTCTATCTTCCCCAGGGGGGCCTGCTGCGCGCCTTTGGCGAGGGCGGCTCCGCAGCCCAGGCCGGGCCGAGCCGGGCCTCCATGCTGGTCCATGTCATCCGGAAGGCCGTTGCGGGGCACGAGGTCCGCTCCGGGAGTCTGCTCCATCTGGTCGCGCTTCCGGTGCTCACCCCGCAGGGGTATGCGGGCGCGGTGGAGCTCGGCTTCGACACGGCCGGGCTGGCCCGCCGCCTGGAGTCGGCGGCCGGGGCCAGGCTGGCCTGGATCCGGGAGCCGGCCGCCCTGGCCAATACGCCGGCGCCCGGCGGCTCCTTGCGCCTGCTGTCCGAAGGAGCGCTGCTCAATCCCCTGGGGGAGGGCGATCTCTTCGTCCGGCTGCTCCAGGGGCGCGAACCCGACCGGCTGCCCCAGCGCAGGAGCCTGGCGGGGCGGGAGTACTCCCTGAACGGGGGGGGCCGCCTGGCGGACGCCACCGGGGCCCAGGCGGCCAGGCTGCTCCTGGCCCTGGACGTCACCCGCGAGGTGGAGGATCTCCACGGGTCGGCCCTGCGCTCCCTGGCCCTGGGCCTGGGCTTCCTGGCGGTGGCGTGCCTGGCCTTCCACCGCGGGTTCGGGAGCACGGTCCAGAGGATGGAGCGGATCAACCGGCGCCTGGCCGGCAAGATCGGAGAGCGGACCCGGGTCCTGGGAGAGCTCTCCGAGAAGCTGCGCCACTCCAACCGGGAACTGGACCAGATATTCAATTCCGCGGCCGACGGCATGCGCATCGTGGACCGCAATTTCAACGTGCTGCGGGTCAACGACACCTTCATGGCCATGGCCCGGGTGGACCGGGCCGCGGCCGAAGGGGGCAAGTGCTACGAGACGTTCCGGTGCGTCCTGTGCCTGACCCCGGAGTGCCCCCTCATCCGGCTCCAGTCGGGCCAGGACCGGATCGAGGTGGACGTGGAGAAGGCCCGCCAGGACGGCTCCATGGTCTCCTGCATCCTCACGGCCTCCCCGTTCCGCGGCCAGCGGGGGGAGCTGTTGGGCATCATCGAGGACTTCAAGGACATCACCGTGCGCAAGGCGACCCTCCGGGCCCTGCGGGCGTCGGAGGAGCGCTACCGGACCGTGGCCGACCACATCTACGACTGGGAGAGCTGGGTCAGCCCCGAGGGGCGGCCCCTGTTCGTCAGCCCGGCCTGCGAGCGGATCACCGGGCATCCCCCGGCCCGGTTCATCACGGAGCCGGGGTTCATCGAGCGCATCATCCATCCCGAGGACCTGGACCTGTGGCAGCGGCACATGGCCGTGGGGGCGCGCGGCGAGGGGCAGCCCCTGGACTTCCGCATCATCACCCCGTGCGGCACGGTGCGCTGGGTCTCCCAGGAGTGGCGGGCGGTCTGCGACGACGACGGCCGGGACCTGGGAATCCGGACCAGCATCCGGGACATCACCGACCGCAAGCACATGGAGCAGAAGCTGGCCCACCAGGCCCTGCACGATCCCCTGACCGGCCTGGCCAACCGCAACCTGTGCCTGGAGCGCATCCAGCGGGCCATCCAGCGGGCCTCCCGGCGGCGGAACTACCAGTTCGCCGTGGTGTTCGTGGACCTGGACCGGTTCAAGTCCATCAACGACGGCT
Organism: Desulfovibrionaceae bacterium UBA6814; assembly: GCA_002452635.1. Classification (GTDB taxonomy): domain Bacteria; phylum Desulfobacterota; class Desulfovibrionia; order Desulfovibrionales; family Desulfovibrionaceae; genus UBA6814. Next base: position 3,333 of record DKEU01000244.1, read on the forward strand.
TCGGGCATTCCTGCGGGGACAACCTGCTGATGGAGTTCAGCCAGCGCATGTCCGGGATCGTCCGCAGCCTGGACACCCTGGCCCGCTTCGGCGGGGACGAGTTCGTCATCCTCCTGGAGGAGCTGGCCTCCCTGCGCGAGACCATCCGTTTCGTGAAGCGGGTCCGCGCCTCCCTGGCCGCCCCCTTCACGGTGCAGGGGTACGAGGTCCGGCTCACCGCCAGCTTCGGCATCGCCTTCGCGGGCAACGAGGACGAGCAGCCCGAGGAGCTGCTGCACAAGGCCAACATCGCCATGCACCGGGCCAAGGAGATGGGCCGCGACCAGATCAAGGTCTTCAACTCCCGCATGCTGGAGCAGGCCATCCTGTACATGACCCTGGAGAACGACATGCGCCGGGCCCTGGACCGCGACGAGTTCCGCCTGGTCTACCAGCCCATCTACTCCCTGCGCGAGCACCGGCTGGTGGGCTTCGAGGCCCTGCTGCGCTGGGACCACCCCGGCCGCACCTTCACCGATCCCGGCGAGTTCATCCCCCTGGCCGAGGAGACCGGGCTCATCCTGGACCTGGGCAAATGGGCCCTGCGGGAGGCCTGCGACACCCTGTCCCGCTGGCGGGAGGCCTACCCCGCCGCCGAGGACCTGAAGATGTCGGTCAATATCTCGGCCCGGCAGTTCACCCAGGCCGACCTGGTCCCCTGCATCGCCCACATCCTGGCCGAGACCCGCATCCCCGCGAACCGGCTGCGCCTGGAGATCACCGAGACGGCCATCATGGACAACGCGGCCGCGGCCGTGGACAAGCTGCTCCGGCTCAAGGGCCTGGGCATCACCATCAGCGTGGACGACTTCGGCACGGGCTATTCCTCCATGGCCTATCTCCAGCGCTTCCCCCTGGACATCCTCAAGATCGACCTGAGCTTCGTCAGCCGCATCGAGTCCGCGCCGGAGAACCAGCTCATCGTCAAGGCCATCATCAGCCTGGCCCACAGCCTGGGGCTGCAGGTGGTGGCCGAGGGCATCGAGAAGGAGGAGCACCGGGAGCACCTCACCGCGCTGGAGTGCGAGTTCGGCCAGGGGTTCTTCTTTTCCCACCCCCTGCCCCGGCGGGAGGCCGAGGCCCTGGTGGCCAACGGCCGGCACCACCGGGGCCTTTCGGCTCTTGGCCCCAGGGAGGCCGGCTCCGACCGGCCCCGGTTGCGGGCCGCCCGGGGCGTCGAACCGTCGGCGGCCGCCGGGCATCTCCCCTAGGCCGGCCGCCCCCGGCCGGCGCTCGCCAGCGAGCACCGTTCGAAAACCAACGCTCGGGACCGAGCGCGGCTCGGCCGCGTCCCTGCCCAGCCTGTCCGGCCGTTTCAGAAACACGGCGATATTCCAGCCAGTTGCGTGCGCATGGCCAGGCCGGCAGCCTTGGCACGTTCTTTGGTAAGGCGAACCTCGCTAGGGGGACGGGCCGGCCCCAGGGGGGAGCGGCTCTGCACGGTTGCGGCCTGCCCGGCAGGCCGCGCGGGGGATACCGCAGACCGGCTTGCAGCCATCGGGGCCGGCCCGCCGAAAGGCCCGGCCAGGGCAGGGGATCGGATCGCAGCGCATGTTCGCCAATTGCATCGACCCGCATCGGGTCTCTTCCATTCTGGAGCGGTTCAACCACCATCTGGCCGCCTTCCTGAGGTGCTCCCCGTGCGGGGTGGAGGACCTGGCCGGCCAGGTGTGCGACCTGGTGTCCAACGTGCTCCAGTACCGGACCGTGCTCCTGCAGATGGACGACGGCGACGGCCTGCGCTGCGCGTTGGCCAAGGACCGCCGGGGCGAGGCCGGGGCTCCGGACTCGGGGTACGATCCCCTGCTGGAGTTGGTGCGCGACACCGTGCGGGAGCCGGTGGTCCTGGACGTGGCCGGCTGCCGCGCGCTGGCCGCAGGCATCCCGCTCCCGGGCCCGGGACGGCGTCGGAGCCAGGGGCACATGGTGGCCCTGCGGCCCTACGGCATCCATGATCCCGACGAGGACCTGCCGCTCATGGGTCTGCTGGCCTCGCTCCTGGGCACGGTGGTCCGGGGCTGGGCGGACCGGACGAGGTCCGTGGGCATCCGGCGCCGGCTCCTGTCCGAGATCAGGGTCTCGCGCAAGCAGTGCGAGTTCCTGCGCCAGTCCGGGGAGCAGTGGCGGGTCATGGCCGAGAACGTCCACGACTGGGAGATGTGGCTGTCGCCGGACGGCGGAGTCCTCGGCGCCAGCCCTTCCTGCGAGCGCATCTGCGGGCATCCGCCCCGGAGTTTCCGCCAGGACCCCTCCCTGCTGGAGGCGGTCATCCACCCCGACGACCTGGAGCAATGGCGCCGGTCCATGGTGGACGGGACCATGCTGCACTGCCCGTGCGCGGAATTCCGCATCGTGCACCGGGACGGGTTCGAGCGCTGGGTCTCCCAGTCCACGGTGCGGGTCCGCTCGGCCGAGGGCCGGGACCTGGGACTGCGCCTGAGCATCCGCGACATCTCCGAGCAGAAGTACGCCGAGGCCCTGCTCCAGGCCGAGGCCCTGCGCGACGCCAGCACCGGCCTGCCCGGCCAGGTCCTGCTCCTGGACCGCGTGGTGCAGGCCCTGGAGCGCTCCCGGCGCCGGGACGGCTATACCCTGGCCCTGGTCTGCGTGCGCCTGGACCGCTTCAGCTTCTTTTCCCGGTGCTGCGGGGTGGACAAGGAGGACCGGCTGCGCTCGGCCATCGCCACCCGGCTGGGGGGCTGCGTGCGCAGGCTGGACACGGTCTCCTGCCTGGAAGGGGACGAGTTCGCGGTGTTCCTGGAGGGCTTGGCCGCGCCCCGCGAGGCGGTGCGGGTCTGCCGGCGGATACGGACCTCCCTGGACCGGCCGTTCCAGGTGGACGGCTGCGAATTGAATCTCCGGGCCAGCCTGGGCGTGGCCATCGACCGGCGCGGCCAGGAGAATCCCGGCACCCTGTTCGGGAGAGCCCAGTTGGCCATGCGCCAGGCCGAGCGCACCGGCCGCTACCGGTTCAAGGTCTACACCCCGCGCCTGGGCGCGCCCCGCCGGCAGCGGCCGGACCGGGAGCCGAGCCGGGTTGCGGCCGGGGAATCGCTGTGCATGGAGTAGGTAGCAGCGGCGGACCGCTCTGACCGCCGTTGTCACCATAGTGATATGGGTGGTGCCACACCTCCCCACCCATGTCTCCCCACCCGCCGAGGGGGGGCCGACGGGCCTCCCCTCACTGGGCGGCGGGCTGTCCCGCACGCCGTCGCTTCATACGCCTGAGTAGTCCCGTTTTTCCTTTTCGCCCCGGGTGGTCCCGGCCCGCGCACCTGCCGGCGCAGGCCGCGGCTTGGCGGCGTGCGTCCCGGCCGTGGGTCCGCCTCCTGCCGGGGCCGGGCGCTTACGTTAAAAAATTCACATGGGCGCTCCTGGATGCACGGGGATGGAGTCTTCCGCTCTCATCTTTAATAAATAATATAATATAGTTATATTATTATTTGGAGGAACAGGCCCGCCGTTGCCTGTTTTTCCCGTCCTCCGCATTGGCGGCCATCCGTAATTCATCCTTCGCAGTATCCCTACATTTTGGATTTTATTTTCTGCCAAATCTGACATAATAACTGTTTAAAATGCATACTGCAGTGCATTGTTCAAAGCAAATTTAGTGTGAAAAAATTCACTTGACTCTTTTATGTCGGGCGTTATGCTTTCCTCAACGGGTTTATATGGATGGAATATTTTTCATCCTGATGTCGAGGCGTCGACAGGACCCACGACGGAGGAAAGTAGGGAGAGCGCAATGAAAATAGCCTCACGCGCAACGTCGTGTTGTTGTTCGGACCTTGGTTTTCGGCGGCAGCCGGGTGGGCAACCCAGAAGTGCCACCAAGGAGCACAGGCGATGAGTGAGAGTAAGGAAGGGCAGAAGGGAGAAGTGGTTCAGGTCACTTTGGACCGACGGGGCTTCGTGAAGGGCTCGTTCACCCTGGTGGGCGGGATGCTCCTGGCCATCGAGGCGAGCAAGCTGGTGGGCCCGGGGCTGCTGTTTGCGGCGGATGCGCCGGGCAAGCTCAAGCCGGAAGAGATGATGAAGTACCTCTACGCCGTGCGCGAGGGGTGCACCGGCTGCCGGTCCTGCGAGTATGCCTGCTCGATGTACCACAACAACGGGCTGGTACGGCCTTCGGTGTCCGCGGTCCACGTCAAGAAGTACAAGAACGTCATCGATATCCCGATGATCTGCTGGCACTGCGAGGACGCGCCCTGCGTCAAGGCCTGCCCCACCACCCCGCAGGCCATCGTCAAGGACAAGGAGACCAACATCATCAAGTACATTGACGACAAGACCTGTCTTGGCGCCAAGTGCAACAAGTGCATCGAGGCCTGTCCGTCCGGGTTCCTGCGCCGCCACCCCGACACCGGATGGCCGATCTTCTGCGACCTGTGCGGCGGCGATCCCCAGTGCGTGAAGGCGTGCCAGGCCCAGGCCACGGATACCGCCCCGGTGTTGAGCACGGCCAAGAAGGGCTTCGGCGTCAACCTGGCGTACCGCAACGTCAATGTGAAGGACGCCGCCGAGGGCCTCATGCAGACCCTCTATTATCCCAACACTGACGGCGGAAGGAGGTAGGCGCCATGGCAACTCCCAAGGGCGGCTATTTCGGCAAGATGCTGGAGGTGGATCTCTCGTCCGGCAAGATCTCGACCCGCGCCATGGATGAGCAGATCTACAAGGACTACGTAGGCGGCTATGGACTGGGCGCCCATCTCCTGTACAAGGAGTTGCCCCCCAAGACCGATCCGCTTTCCCCCCAGAACATCCTCTTGATCCTGCCCGGGCCGTTCAACGGCACGTCCTGTCCGTCCACCCGGCTGAACATGTGCTTCAAGAGCCCGCACACCGGCATCTTCGCCCACACCGAGGTGGGCGGCAACGCCGGCAACGAGTTCAAGTGGACCGGCTGGGACGGCGTCATCGTCAAGGGCAAGGCGGCCAAGCCCACCTACCTGGTCATCCACAACGACAAGGTGGAGCTGCGCGACGCCTCCAAGCTGTGGGGCAAGGACACCTACGAGACCGACGAGGCCATCAAGGCCGAGCTCAAGGACGACGAGTTCCGCACCATCGTCATCGGCCCGGCCGGCGAGAACAAGGTCACCTACGCCTGCATCATCGTGGACCGGTTCCGGGCCGCGGGCCGCAGCGGCGGCGGGGCGGTGATGGGCAGCAAGAACCTCAAGGCCGTGGCGATCAAGGGCACCAAGGCGGTGCCGGTGGCCAACGTGGAGGCCTACAACAAGCTGGCCGCCGAGGCCAAGGACATGTGCAGCAACGTGGAGGCCTGGCAGGGCGTCAAGCGTTGGGGCACCGCCGGCCTCATGGAGTTCGCCAACTTCGTGGCCGGCAGCCTGGTGGCCAAGAACTACCAGACCTCCTGGTACCCGGACGTGGAGTACCTGGGCGCGGAGGAGGCGAACCGCACCTTCTGGAAGCGGCACACCGCCTGCCCCAACTGCCCCATGCACTGCATGAAGCTGGGCGTGCTCCGCACCGGCGGCAAGTACGACGGCCTCATCGCCGAGGGTCCCGAGTACGAGACCGGCGTCATGATGGGCACCAACCTCGGGCTCGTGGAGTTCGAGGGCGCCATGAAGGGCATCGAGGAATGCGACGCCATGGGCCTGTGCACCATCTCCACCGGCAACGTGATCGGCTACGCCATGGAGCTGGTGCAGCGCGGCCTGCTCAAGCCCGCGGACCTGGACGGCGTCAAGCTGGAGTTCGGCAACGCCGAGGCGGCCATCGCCATGGTCCGCAAGATCGCCCGCAAGGAGGGCAAGGCCGGCGCCCTGCTCTCCCTGGGCATCAAGCGCATGGCCGACAAGCTCGGCGGCGACGCCTCCAAGTACGCGATCCACACCAAGGGCCAGGAGATGGCGGCGCACGACCCGCGCGGCTTCAAGCCCCGCGGCGTGAGCTACGCCATGGGCCAGCAGGGCGGCGACCACCACGAGGGCAACACCCCGGACGGCCAGGCGGTCTTCGCCTGGTGCTGCTCCGCGGTGACCTGCACCCTGGCCACGGCCACGCCTTGGGCCAAGCGCCGGCCCGGCATCGTGTGCGAGATGCTCAACTCCCTGTGCGGATGGAACATGAAGGACGAGGACTTCTGGACCATGGGCAAGCGGTTCATCACCGCGGCCCGGGTGTTCAACATCCGGGAGGCCGGCATCTCGCGCAAGGACGACGTGCTGCCGGTGCGCATGACCACCGAGCCGCTGCCCGAGGGACCCAAGCAGGGCGCGGTGTTTACCGAGGAAGACACCAAGAAGATGCAGGACGACTACTATGCCTACTACGGGTGGGACGCCAACGGCATCCCCACCCCGGAGACCCTGAAGAGCCTCAAGCTCGACTATGCCATGGAAGTGACCAAGAAGGCCTAGTCTGAACAGAGGGGCAGGAGCCTGACGCCGGCCGGCGCGGGTTCCTGCCCCTACTACGAGGTCCCGGCCCCGGCCGGGAGCAGCACGGCGGGTATGAGCCCCGCCCAGGGGAACGTCCATGGGCATGTCGCGTCGAACCCTTCTGCAGATACTGGCGAGCGCCGCGGTCTCGGGCGGCGTGCTCGGCCTGACCGCGGTCAGCCGGGCCGACGACCTGGTCCGGCCGCCCGGCGCGGTGGCCGAGCCGGACTTCCTGGCCATGTGCGCCCGCTGTTCCCGCTGCGTGGACGTCTGCGCGCCCCTGGCCATCACGCCCGCCCACCTGGGCAGCGGGCTGGCCAACCTGGGCACCCCGGTGCTGGACACCAACAAGTGCGTCCTGTGCATGGAGTGCATCCGGGCCTGCCCCACCGGGGCCCTGACCAAGATCCCCAAGGCCGAGGTCTTCCTGGGCCTCGCGGTCATCCAGCAGGACCTCTGCCTGGCCTGGCTCAAGACCCGGCGGTGCCGGGACTGCGAGAAGGCCTGCCCGCTGGACGCGGTGACCATGAAGCAGGGCCGCTTCCCGGAGATCGTGGCGGACAAGTGCAACGGCTGCGGCATCTGCATGCGGCGCTGCCCCACCGATCCCAAGGCCATCTTCATCTCTCCCGAGGGGGCCAAGCGCACCACCCGGCCCGAGGCCCGCTTCCTGGCGGCCCTGGAGGACCGGGTGGGGCCCTACGAGGTCGCCCCGCCCCCGTATTCCGAGTGGTTCGTGAACCGGCTGCGCAAGCTGGGCGAACTGTACCTCAACATCAAGTGACGGATGCCATGCGCGCCTTCACCTCCGATTCGGACCCCGCTCCCCGGACCCCGGCCCTGCCGGTGCTGGTGGTGGGCGGCGGAGTGGCCGGCCTGGCCGCGGCCCTGGACCTGGGCCGGCTGGGCGTCCCCGTGCTCCTGGTGGAGCGGGACGGGTTCCTGGGCGGGCAGGTCATGCGGCTGGACAAGCTGTATCCCACCGACCACTGCGGCTTCTGCCCGGTCTGGACCGAGTCCGCGGCGGCCCTGGCCCACCCCCTGGTCGCCGTGCGCCGGCACACCCGGCTCCTGGACCTGGAGCCGCCCGCAACCGGGGAGGAGGGCGCGGTGGCCGTGCTGGAGACCCGCGTCCCGGCCGTGGACCCCGCGCTCTGCGTGGCCTGCGGCCTGTGCCGGGAGGCCTGCGCCGCCCGCGGCGTGGCCGGGGCCATGCAGGACCGGCCCGTGGACCGGACCTGGGACCCGGCCGGGCCGCCCTGCCCATCCATAGATTTCTCCCTCTGCAACCGCTGCGGCGCGTGCGTGGCCGCCTGCCCGGTGCAGGCCGTGGCCCTGGAGCGCGCCCCGGCAGTGGAGCGGACGCCGGTGGCCGACGTGGTCTTCGCCACGGGCTTTGCCGAGCCCGCCGGGCCCCTGGCCCCGGAATTCGGCCGGGGCAGCCACCCGGACATCCTGACCGCCCTGGAGTTCGAGGCCCTGAGCGCCGAGGCCAACGGCGGAGAACTGCGCCGCCGCTCCAACGGGGCGACGCCGCGCAGCCTGGCCTTCATCCAGTGCGCGGGCGCGCGGGATGCGCGCTACCTCCCGTACTGCGCCGGGGTCTGCTGCATGCACGCCCTCAAGCAGGCGCGGTGGGCCAGGCGGCGCATGCCCGGGCTGGCCTGCGCCGTGTTCTTCACCGACCTGCGCGCCGTGGGCAAGGGCTACGAGGCCTACGCCCGGGCCGCCGCGGACGAGGGGATACTGCTCCTGCGCAGCCGGCCCGGCCTGGTGCTGGCTCCGGAGCCCGCGGCGGCGGACGCGCCCGGGGCGGCGGTGGCCGTGCGCTACGAGGATTTCGCCACGGGCCGGGCCGTCACCGCGGAGTTCGACCTGGTGGTGCTGAACGGCGGGCTGGCCGCCTGTCCCCTGCCCGGGGCGGAGCGCATCCGCCCGAAGGAGGGGCCGGTCGCCGGCCGCTCGTGCGGGTTCTGCGCCGAGCCCGCGGACGTGGCCCAGTCCGTGGTCCAGGGCGCGCGGGCCGCGGCGCTGGTGGCGCAACGCCTGGTTCGCCGGGCAGGGGGAAGGCCATGAGCGCGCGCACCGTCATCGCGGTTTGCGAGTGTTTCGGGACCCTGGGCCGGGCCCTGCCGCGCCGGGACCTGGAGGCCGGGCTGTCCGCCCGCCTTGCCGGGGCGCGGATCGAATTCTTCCCGGGCCTGTGCCGGGCCGGCGACCTGGACCGGCTGGCCGGGCTGCTGGCCGAGGAGGGGGCCGCGGCCTGCGTGGCGGCGGCCTGTTCCCCCTTTGCCCGGGGCCGCGAGGTGTTGGCGGGCCTGGAGGAGCGGGGCTGCGCCGCGGCCCTGGCCCTGGCCGACCTGCGCGAGGGCTGCGCCTGGCTCCACGCCCAGGATCCGGCAGGAGCCGTGGCCAAGGCCGCGGACCTGGCGGCCATGGCCCGGGCCGGCCTGGAGCGCCGGGGCCGCAGCCCGCGGGCCTCCCTGCCCGCGGTGCAGCGGGTCCTGGTGGTGGGCGCGGGGCCGGCGGGCATGGCCGCGGCCGGAACCCTGGCCGGGTTGGGCGTGCCGGTCACCCTCGTGGACCGGCAGGACCGGCCGGGCGGCTTGCTGCGCCAGATCGGCCGGCTCTTCCCGGACAATATTCCCAGCCAGGATTTCCTCGCGCCCCTGGAGGAGGAGCTGGGCAATCCCCTGGTCAGCTTCCTGCCCAAGACCACCCTGGCCGGCCTGGCCGGGGACCCCGGGCGGTTCCGGGCCCGGCTGGCCAACGGGGCCGGGGAGAGCGAACTGGAGGCGGGCGCGGTGGTCCTGGCCTGCGGGGCCATGCCCGTGCTGCCCGAGGGCCGGTACCGGGCCAAGGATCTGGCCGGGGTCATCAGCCAGATGGAGCTGGAGACCCGGCTCCGGCGGGCCGAGGCCGAGCCGGCCGGCTGGGACCTGGACGCCGCGGTGTTCATCCAGTGCCTGGCCGCGCGCGATGCGGAGCGCCCCTATTGCAGCACGGTCTGCTGCCCCACGGCCCTCAAGAACGCCCTGCGGCTCAAGGCCCTGCGGCAGGACACCGCGGTGAGCATCCTGCACCGCGGGGTGATGGCCCCGGGCGTGGCCCTGGAGGAACTCTACCGCCGGGCCCTGGCCGCGGGAGTCCGCTTCTACGGGTTCGCCCCGGAGTCGCCGCCGGAGGTCCTGGGCCAAGGCCGGGCCGCGGGCGTGCAGGTGCGCGACGCCTTCTCCGGCCGCAGCCTCGACCTGCCGGCCTCCCTGGTGGTGCTGAGCACCCCGCTCAAGCCCCAGCCGGCGCTGGAAGGCATGGCCCGCGCGCTCGGGCTGCGGCTGGACAGCCTGGGCTTCGCCTGCGGCCGCGAGCCGGTGGCCCCGCTGGCCGCCGCGACGCCGGGAATCTTCGTGTGCGGGTCCGCGCGCTGGCCGGTGTACGCCGCCCAGGCCGCGGACCAGGGCCGGGCGGCCGGGATCAAGGCCGCGGCCCTGCTGGCCTCCGGGGAGCTGGACCCGGCCGGCCTGGGCCTGCCCGGCCCCTGGCCCGGGACCAGCGCGGTCCGTTCCGCCGCGTGCAGCCGGTGCGGCCAGTGCGTGGCCATCTGTCCCTACAACGCCTGCCGCCGCGAGGCGGACGGGTCCATCGCCGTGTCCGCGGCCCGCTGCCGGGGCTGCGGCGCGTGCGCCGCGGTGTGCCCGAGCGGGGCGGCCGCGGTGCCCGAATCCAACGGCCCCTCCCTGCGCGCCATGCTGCGCGAGGCCATGGGCGGGGCCCCGGGAGTCGACCTATGAGCGAACCCACAGTCCCTGCTCCGCGCCCCATGCGGGCCGTCGTCTTCGCCTGCCGCTGGTGCGCGCTGCTGGGCGCGGACCGGGCGGGCCGGGAGCGCCTGGACCTGCCCCCGTTCTTCCGGGTGGTGCCGGTGGAGTGCGCCGCCGCGGTGGAGCCCGACCTGGTGCTGCGCGCCCTGGCCGACGGCGCGGACGGGGTGGCGGTACTGGGCTGCCACCTGGGCGGTTGCCGGCACAACGAGGCCAACCGCGCGGCCAAGGTGCGCCTGGATCTGCTGGGCGACCTCCTGGACGCGGTGGGCCTGGACCGCCGGCGGCTGCTCCTGTCCTGGGGCACGGCCCACGAGGCCGCCCAGTTCGCCGGGCTGGTGCGCGATTTCGCCGCAGTGCTGGAGGAGCTTCCCGCCCCGGATCCGGGCCTCTTCCCCCTGCGGCAAGGGAGTGACGCGTCATGCTGAAGATCATCCGGGAACATGCTGAGGCCCTGCTCGCGGAACCCGGCGTGACTGCGGTGCTCGGCCTGCGGGCCGGGTGGGACGGGGCCGCGCCCTGGTTCTTTGTCGCGGCCGGCGAGCTGGATTTACTGGTCACCGAGCCCAAGTGGCCCCTGGCCAAGATCGCCTGGCGCGCGGCCCGGGAACTGGCCGAGGGCGAGTCCCTGGGCCTGGTGGGCCGGGGCTGCGACCTGCGCGCCCTGGCGGAGCTGGAAAAGGCCGGACAGCTCCGGCCCGGGGCCATCCGGCCGGTTCCGGTGACGTGTTCGGCCGAGCAGGCCGCGTCCTGCCTGTGCCCCACGCCCTGGCCCCCGGGGGGCGAGGGCGCGCCCGGGGCGGATTTCCTGGCCGACGCGGCCACCGCCTCCCTGCTCCTGGACGCTGACCGGGCCGACCGCTGGCGGGAGCACTTCGCGCGCTGCATCAAGTGCTACGGCTGCCGCAACGCCTGCCCCATCTGCACCTGCCCGGAGTGCAAGCTGGAGGAGGACGGGTACGTGGCCCAGGGCCGGATCCCGCCCGAGCCCCTGGCCTTCCACCTGATCCGGGCCATGCACCTGGCCGACCGCTGCGTGGGCTGCGGAGCCTGCCAGGAGGCCTGCCCCGCGGGCCTGCCCCTCCTGGCCCTGCACCAGTGGCTGCGGCAGTCGCTGCGCCAGGGCTTCGCCTACCAGAGCGGGAGCGCGGCGGCCTCGCCGGTGTTCGCCGCGGCCCGGGAGGAGGGCGTGCTGGGCGCGCCGGAACCGGCCTGGGAGGACACCCGCCCGGGCGGCGGGACAGGAGCGGCCCATGGACGCTGAATTCGGTCCGATTCTCGCGGCGCGCTCGGCCGGGCTCTGTGTGGAGTGCGGCAAGTGCGTGACCGTGTGCCCCATGGCCGAGATGTACCCGGACTTCGGCTGGGAGACCTCGCCGCGGGGGCTGGTGCAACTGGCCCTGCGCGGCAGGGAGCTGCTCGCCGGCCAGGGGCTGTGGCGCTGCACCCAGTGCGAGGCCTGCACCCGGACCTGCCCGGCCGGGGTGGACTGCTGCGGCCTGGTGGCCGACCTGCGGCCCCTGGCCCGGGCCGAGCTGGGCGGGGAGCCCGCGGCCGAGGCGGTTTGCGCCATGTGCGGCGCGCCGCTGCCGCCCGCGCCGGTGCTCGCCTACCTGCGCCGGGCCCTGCCCCAGGTTCCCCTGGAATATCTGGATTTGTGCCCTGCCTGCCGCAGGGAGCGGTACATCCGCAACAACAGCTGACCCAGGAGTGAAGCGGTGGCCTCAATCCAGGAATCCCCAACTCCCGCGGCGCAGGCTGTTCCTCCAGTCCTGTCCAAGGCCGGCGCGGCCGGCGCGGAGCCGGGCCATGCCCGGCATGCGAGCCTGGCGAGCCTCCGGCCGGCCCGCAAGCCGGGGTGGCTGGAGCGGCTCTTCCCGCCGCGCCGGCCCACCCTGGTCCTGGACCCGGCGCGCTGCACCGGGTGCGGGGCGTGCGAGATGGCCTGTTCCGCCCGGGACGGCGGCCCGGCCCGGCCCGAGGCGGCCCGGCTCCAGGTGCTGCGCGACGAGGGCGCGGGGGGCAATTTCGCGGTGTTCTGCCAGCACTGCCTGGACCCGCTCTGCCTGGCGGCCTGCCCGCAGCAGGCCATCACCCGGGGCAAGGACGGCATCGTGCGCATCGACTCCCGGCTGTGCGCGCACTGCGGCCTGTGCGTGGCCGCCTGCCCCGAGGCCGCCCCGCGCCGGGTGGACGGCCGGACCGTCAAGTGCGACCTGTGCGACGGCGAGCCGCTCTGCGTGGCCGCCTGCCCGCAGGGAGCCCTGTCCTTCTCCCCGGGCAAGTCCGTACACTGGATCAAGTACCTGCGCTGGACCGTGCAGACCCTGGCCTTCCTGCTCCTGGTGGTGGTGCTCACCGGCGCGGTGTGCTCCCTGCGGGTGGCCGGCTGGTCCCTGGCCTGCCCCCTGGGCGTGCTGCAGAACGTGTTCTCCAGCAAGACCATCCTGCTGACCTCCCTGGCCGCCGGGCTGGTGCTGCTGGTCCTGGCCCTGCTGGCCGGCCGCCTGTTCTGCGGCTGGCTCTGCCCCTTCGGCTTTTTGCTGGACCTGGCCGGCACGATCCTGCCGCGGCGGCTGGGCGAGAAGCTGCGGCTGCCCGAAGTCATGCGCAACCGGCTGGCCAAGTACGGGGTGGCCGGCGCGGCCGTGGGCGTGAGCGGAGTGGTGGGGTACCAGGCCTTCTGCGCGGTCTGCCCCATCGGCACGGTCTGCCGCTCCTACGGATTCCAGTCCACGGTGGCCGGGGCCGAGTTCTCCCTCATCCCGGCCCTGGCCCTGCTGGAGGCCGGGGAGAAGCGCAGTTGGTGCCGCTATCTCTGCCCGGTGGGCGCGCTCCTGGGCCTGTGCGCCAAGGTGGGGCTGCTCAAGATCTCCATCGGCGCGGCGCGCTGCAAGAAGTTCTCGTGCATGCGCTGCGCCTCGGTCTGTCCCATGGGCATCATTTCCGAGAACGACCTGCGGGAGGGCGTGAGCCCCCGGCTGGACATGGCCGAGTGCATCGGCTGCCTGCGCTGTGTGGACATCTGCCCGCACGGCGCGGCGGTCATCCGGTTCGCCTGGCAGAAGTCCACGCCTGCCGAGCGCCGGGGGCCTGCGCCCTGCGGCGGCTGTGCAGCGGGTCCCGCCGGCCGGGAAGGAGGCGCGGCATGACTACGAACGGGACCACCCACGGCGTCTGGGCCCTGGTCCGGCTCGACACGGGGAGCGTGGAGCGGGCGGCCTGGCCCGTCGGGCTGGAGGACGAGACCGGAGGCCTGGGCGGCGCGGCGGCCGGAGTGCGGCTCCTGGCCCGCCATCCCGAAGCCCTGGTGCTGGCCTGCGGACCGCTCACCGGAGTGGCCGCGCCCGGAACCTGCCTGCTGGTCGCCACCTGCGCCGGCCCGGACGGCCGGCCCGTCCACACGCCGCTCCTGCTGCGGCACGGTCCGGCCCTCAAGGCCGCGGGCGTGGACTTCCTGGTGCTGGAGGGCCGGGCTGCGGAGCCCGCGCTGCTCACGGTCGAACACCGGGCCATCCGGCTGGGGCCGGCCCGGGACCTGGCCGGGGCGGACGTCTTCGCCATGCGCTCCCGCCTGCGGGCGCGCCTGCCCGACGCCCGGCCCAGCCTGCTCCTCTGCGGCCCCGCGGCCCGGCGCGGCCTGGCCTGCGCCGCCGCCAGCCTGGAGGCCGGGCAGAGCCTGGATCGCGGGCTCCTGGCCGGCTGGCTGGCCGCACACAATCTCCTTGCCGTGATCCTGGCCGGGGGCGGCTCCCTGCCCGGGCCGGCCTCCCTGGACACCCCGCTGTTCGCCGCGCTCTCCCCACAGCACGGCCCGGCGGGATTCGTCGAAGTCCTGGGTTGGTACGGTTCGGGCATGGCGGTTGGGAGCCCCCCCGGCCGGGCCGCGGCCTGCCATCTCTGTCCCCGGCCCTGCCTGGCCTACCTGCCCGGCGCGGCCGGGTCGGCGGGCGCGGAAGGCGGGGTGCTCTGCGCGGACCACGCCGGGTACGCCGCGCTCGCCGCGGCGCTGGGCGAGGCCGCGCCCTCGGCCCTGCACGCCTGTTCCCGCTTCGGGTTCGACGCCCTGGCCCTGGCCCCGGTCCTGGCCGGGCGGGGAGGCGAGGACCCTGCCGGGCTCTGCGCGGCCTGGGCCGAGGGCAGGGAAAGCCTGCCCGCTCCGGCCCCGGCCCCGGAGGCGGGCGCGCCCAGCGCGCCGGAGGCCTGGGCCGGCGGCCGGCGGGCCGCGGGCATGGTGCTCGGGATCTGTCCGATTCTCATGCAGCGCTGCCCCGAGGTTCTTCTGGACCTCTGGACCGCGGGCCGGTGGACCGGCGAAACCCTGAACTCCGCCATCGCCGCGGCGGGGCTGAATGCGACCTAGGGCGGCGGAGACACGACACGGAGCGCTCGTCATGCAACACCGACTGGTTCCCTCCCTGTGCTCCTACTGCGGCACCGGCTGCGGGGTGCTCTACCAGGTGGCGGGGGACCGCATCCTGGCCACCCTGCCCAACCGGGCCTACCCGGTGAACCAGGGCGGCCTGTGCATCAAGGGCTGGAACTGCCACGAGCACGTGGCCAGCGAAAAGCGCCTGACCCGGCCCCTGCTGCGCCGGAACGGGGAGTTGGCCCCCTGCACCTGGGACCAGGCCGTGTGGTTCGCCAGGGGCCGGCTCCGGGAGATCGCGGCCGCGCACGGGCCCGACGCGGTGGGGTTCCTGGCCTCGGCCCGGGCCGGCAACGAGGAGAACTACCTGGCCCAGAAGTTCGCCCGGGCGGTGCTCGGCACCAACAACGTGGACCACTGCGCCCGGCTCTGCCACAGCTCCACCGTGGCCGGCCTGGCCGCGTCCCTGGGCAGCGGGGCCATGACCAATTCCATCGCGGACCTGGAGCAGGCGGCCTGCATCCTGGTCATCGGGTCCAACACCACCGAGTGCCACCCCCTGGTGGCGCGGCGGATCATGCGGGCCAAGGCCCGGGGCGCCCGGCTCCTGGTGGCCGACCCGCGCCGCATCCAACTCGCCGGACAGGCGGACCTGGCGGTGCGGCAGCGGCCCGGCTCGGACGTGGCGCTCCTCAACGGCATGGCCCGGGCCATCCTGGACAACGGCTGGCAGGACGGGGACTACATCGCCGAGCGCACCGAGGGGTTCGAGGAATTGCGGGCGGGCCTGGAGGGCTTCACCCTGGAGCAGGCCGCGGAATGCACCGGGGTCCCGGCCGAACAGATCGTGGAGCTGGCCCGCCTCTACGCCGGGAGCGCGCCCGCGGCCATCTGCTACGCCATGGGCATCACCCAGCACAGCAACGGGGTGGACCAGGTCCGGGCCTGCTGCAACCTGGCCCTGCTCACCGGCAACATCGGCCGGCCCGGGGGCGGCATCAACCCCCTGCGCGGCCAGAACAACGTGCAGGGGGCCTGCGACATGGGCGCGCTGCCCGACGTGCTGCCCGGCTACCAGAAGGTGGCCGACCCCGCGGTCCGGGAGAAGTTCGCCGCGGCCTGGGGCCGGCCCGTGCCCGAGCGGCCCGGG
>DKEU01000086.1:0-356 GCA_002452635.1 Desulfovibrionaceae bacterium UBA6814
CTGCGTGCAGAGCGCGGACACCCTGTACCTGGTCCACCCCCGGGTGCGGCCCCAGACCCTGGTGCGCAGCCTGGACGACGCGGACAACGTGACCTGGACCCTGACGCCCTTTGCGGCCAAGGACGGCCCCTACCTGCCCGAGGACGCCTCGGGCGCGGTGGTGCTCACCCCGGGGGCGCGCACCGGCTCGGGCGTGGCGGTCGCCGCCAGCGCCGACGCCTTCGCCGCCGGGCACGCGGGCGCGCACCTGCGCCTGGGCTACGAGGACGAGGACGGCGAGATGCAGTGGGGCTGGGGAACCATCGCCGCGGTCAACTCCGCCACCTCGGCCCAGGTGGACGTGGACGCGGACCGGC
>DKEU01000086.1:379-4662 GCA_002452635.1 Desulfovibrionaceae bacterium UBA6814
CCAGAGCGGCGGGGAGAGCACCGTGACCCACGACGCGGGCAACCGCCGCCTGGTGCTCACCCAGGCCGCCACCGGCACGGCCGTGGCCGAGGCCAAGATCTCCCTCACCGCCAACGTGACCTACGTGCTCACCCTGGAGGTGGCGGCCGTGCCGCACCAGATGCGGGTGTACGCGGGCGCGAACAGCGGCGGCACGGGCGTGCTCGAGCCCCAGGCCATCACCGCGCCGGGCGCCGTGAGCCACGAGATCACCCCGTCGGGCAGCACCCTGTACCTCACCCTGGACAGCTCCGGCGCGAGCGCGGGCGACGCGGCGAGCCTGGACGCGGTGCGCCTGGCCCGCAAGGACCTGGCCACCACCCGCTGGCGCATGGGGGCCTGGTGCGAGAAGAACGGCTACCCGGCCTGCGCCGCGCTGTACGAGAACCGGCTGGCATTCGCCGGCAGCCCGGCCCAGCCGCGCACCGTGTGGTTCTCGCGCTTCGGCGACTACCCGGACTTCGGCCCCGGCGCCCTGGCCGACGACGCCATCGAGCACGACCTGTCCGGGGACCGGGTGAACATCATCCGCTGGATGGTGGACCAGGACGACCTGCTCATCGGCACCAACGCGGCCGAGATCCGCCTGGGCTCGGGCAGCGAGGGCGAACCCCTGACCGCGGAGAAGAAGCCCCAGGCCCGCCGCCAGAGCCCGCACGGCTCCAGCGGCCTGGCCGCCCGGCTGGTGGGCGGGGCGGTGCTCTTCGTGACCCGCAGCGGCCGCAAGGTGCGGGAGCTGGCCTTCGACCTCAGCTCGTACAAGTACCACGCCCCGGAGATCACCATCCTGGCCGAGCACGTGACCGGCCCGGGCCTGGCGGACCTGGCCTACTGCGGCGAGCCGGGCGGGGTGCTGTGGGCCGCGCGCGCCGACGGGATGCTGGTGGGCTGCACCTACCTCAAGGACCAGAACGTCACGGCCTGGCACCGCCATCCCCTGGGCGGGAACGGGGCCGTGGAGAGCCTGGCCGCCATCCCGGGCCAGGGCGGCGACGAGCTGTGGGCCGTGGTGCGGCGGGTGATCGGCGGGCAGACCCGGCGCTACGTGGAGCGGCTGGACCCGGTGTTCGACGGCGCGGGCCAAGAAGACGCGGCCGAGGCCTTCCACCTGGACTGCGGGGTGTCCTACGCGGGCGACCCGGCCACGTCGTTCGGCGGCCTGGGCCACCTGGAGGGCGAGACCGTGGCGGTGGTGGCCGACGGCGCGGTGAAGCGGCCGCGCGTGGTCGCGGGCGGCAGCATCACCCTGGACGCCCCGGCCGCGCGGGTGCACGTGGGGTACGCGTACCCCTGCGTGCTCCAGCCCATGCGCCTGGAGGTGCCCGCCCCGGGCGGCACGGCCCAGGGCCGGCGCAAGCGCATCCTGTCCGTGGCCGCGCGGTTCATGCACACCGTGGGCGGGGCGGTGTGCGCGGGCGACGACGAGGCGGCGCGCTACGAGCCGGTCTTTCCCCACGCCCGCAACGCCCAGGCCGGGGCCGCGCCGCCCCTGTTCTCCGGCGACCGCATCCTGCGCCTGGCCGGCGGCATCGACCGGGAGGGCCTGTTCACCATCCGCCAGGACGACCCCCTGCCCATGACCGTGGTCAGCGTGGTGCCCGAGGTGCAGGTGGAGTAGCCAGCCGGCCCTGCGCCCCCGGCTTCCCTGCGCCAGAGGCCTTTTCATGCAACAAGGAATCACGTAGAAGAAAGGAAATACCATGAACACCCACGCTTCCCGCCCCATCAGCCACCGCGCGGAAATCGAGCAGTTCTATTGCTCGCTGTTCGCCGAGAAGAAACAGCCCGCAGCCCCGGCCCGCCCGGCCCCGCAGCGGCCCTTCAACCCGGCCAACCCCGAGGAGATCAGCACCGAGGAGTTCTTTCGCCAACTGTTCGCCAGAAAGGAAAGGCCCGCGCCCTCGGCCAGCCGCGCGCCCGGCCCGCCCATCAACCCGGCCAACCCGGAGGAGATCAGCACCGAGGAGTTCTTTCGCCAGCTCTTTGCCCGCGACCAGGACGAGGCCCCACCGGAGCCGGAGGCCCCGGCCGCCCCGGCCCCCGGGCAGTTCCAGGAGATGAGCACCGAGGAGTTCTTCCGCGAACTCTTCGCCAAGCCCGAACCGCCGCTCACCCTCGGCCCCCGGCAGGGCCTGGAGCCCCCGGCCCTGCCCGCCAAGTTCCGCCGGGTGCGCGGCGGCAACCGGCTGGTGAGCTACGAACTGCTCGTCGGCGAGGACGGCCGCATCGCGGCCAGGCACGAGAACGTGGCCGGCAACGAGTCCTATTTCATCTACGAGTACGACCAGGCCGGCCACCTGCTGCGCGCCTGGCGCGACGGCCGGCTCACCGAGGAGTACGCCTACGACCCGCGCGGCGCGCGCATCGCGTCCTGGAACGCCAAGGACGGCCAGTGGAAATACGCCTACGACGAGCGCGGCCGACTGGCCTCGGCCGGGCCGTGGACCTTCACCTACGCCGAGGACGGCTCCCTGCGCGAGGCCTGGACCCCGCAGGCGTCCTTCCGCCTGGCCTACGACCAGGCCGGCGGCCTGTGCCGCATGGTGCTGCCCGGGGGCCGCGTGCTGCGCAGCGAGACCGTCTCGCCCGGCCTGCCCACGGAAAAGTACGTCAACACCGTGCCCGTGGAGTCCTTCACCTGGCGCAGCCCGCTGCAACTGGCCTTCTACCGCGACCACCAGCGCGGGGTGAAGATGCAGTTCCACTACACCGGCCAGGAGCGCCTGCCCCAGGCCGTGACCGTACAGGACCCGCAGGGCGAAACCACCTACCTGCTCGGCTACGACCAGGTGGGCAGCCTCAAGGCCGTGGCCGCCATGGACGGCGAAAACGAGGGCCGGGTGGTCAAGGTCATGGACTACGACGCCTTCGGCAACGTCCTGGCCGACTCGAACCCCGCCCTGTTCCTGCCCCTCGCCTTTGCCGGCGGCCTGCGCGACCGCTTCACCGGCTTGGTCCGCTTCTGCCACCGCGACTACGACCCGACCGTGGGAAGATTCACCGCCCCCGACCCCCTGGGCGACACCGGCGGCGACCACGACCTCTATGACTACTGCGTGGACGAGCCGGTGGGGAGGGTCGATCCGGAGGGGTTGGAGGAGCAGGGGTTCTGGTCCGGCGTCTGGGACAGCATGAAGTCCGGCTGGGATTCCATTGCCAGCAAGTTCGAATCCGACACTCCGCCGGCCCCGGATACCGAGGCCGATGTCCTGAAAAAGATGGACATCGTGTCCCGGGACGTGGATTCAACCCTGAAGAAAGCCAAGAATGCGATCAATTCGGTCCGGCCAGAGTTGGACGACATCGCCAAGGGCGCGGACATAGCCGGCAAGATAACCATGCCGCAGGAGGCGCATGAGGCGGCAACCGGGCTCCGGGCAAGGTCAGATGCCTTTGAAGCACGTCAAGATGCCGCCTTGTATGATGCAACTCATGGAAGTCTTGAAGATCAGGCTCGTGCAGCCATCCGCTTGAATGAAGAGGGGGTTGACGAGACCTCCAAGTTTATTGGAGGAGAATCTGGCCAGGTAGTTAAGGACTACTACAAGTGGATTGGACCAATTTCAATTCCTGTTGGCTGGTTCTCCAGTGCCCAGGCAGAGGACAAGAGGGAATAGACCATTCGCATATTGCGCGCCGAAGAACGCAATGCTTCTGCGCGCAATAATAAGGAGAAATTATGAAGGCAATAAAAATAACGATATTTATATGTATATGTATAATGTATAGCTACGCATCTCATTCGTCTCAGGTAAATATATATACATGGAAAGGCGTAGAAATCGCCACACCGATGGATTTCATGCTTCAAGATAAAGACAATATAGCGATAATATCAAATGAAGAAAAAAATCCACGTAGTTTCTTGGTCATATATGAATCGAACTCAACTTCGGAAAATATTCTTCAAAATCTTCGCAAAAAAAATACTACTATTGAAATCCAAAGTGTTGAATCGACAAATATAGCAGGGTTTAGTTGCACTAGGATTAATGGTGTGTATATTGCCGACAGAAAATTGCATATAACTTACATCATTAATGACCATGCCATAAAGGTAATATACAATGGCAGTATTAATGATTTTGACATGTATCAACGCATCATTGAATCACTCAAATTTAAAAATCAATAAGCTTGCAAGGGGCATTCCAGCGCAAAGCCTGAATCTGCAGGGCTAGCTACCCAGGCCGTGACCGTGCAGGACCCGCAGGGTGATGCCACCTACCTCCTGGGCTACGACC
>DKEU01000205.1 GCA_002452635.1 Desulfovibrionaceae bacterium UBA6814
TGCAGGAGCCCACGCCCGTGGCCACCCCGGCCGGCGTCGTCCCGGCCGAGCTCATCACCCTGCACAGGAACGGCGCGCTGCGCCGGGTGTTTCCCCTGTACGGCCGCTGCGGCGGCTACTGGTCCTGGCGCGACGAGCACCGCCTGGCCCCGGATCTGGACCTGGACACCCCCCAGGGGCGGCGCACGCTCAGGGCCATGTCCGTGCTGTTCACCTTGGAAGGTGCCATGGCCAGCCTGACCTTCTGGCCGGGCGAGGTGCACCGGTTCGACAGCCCGGCCGGCCCGGCCCGGGTGCGGGTGGGCATCGCCTTCCATCCCTCGGGCGCGGTGCGCTCCCTGGAGCCTGCCGATCCCCTGGCGGCGGACACGGTCCTGGGCCGGCTCAAGGCCTACGACCCGGACCCCTGCGGCATCACCGGCGACGTGAATTCCCTGCGCTTTGCGCCCGACGGCCGGGTGGAGGCCCTGTCCACCATCCACCATCTGGTGCGGGTGGCCCCGTCCGGGGTGCGGCCTCTGCTCTTCGGCCCGGGCTTCACCGAGAACGCCTGCGGCGACGGGGCCAAGGTGCCGGTGCCCCTGCGCATCGAGTTCCCGGACGCGGGACATGTGGCCTTCCCGGACTACGGCCTCTCCTTCGGCCTGGCCGAGAACGCGGTGTCCGTGGAGGGCTACGACCCCGGGCCGGTGGCCATCAGCATTCCGTGTGCCTAGCAGGCCGTTGAAAAATCCACGATGGCTGTGTTGCTGCGACCCCGCCAAGCCCTCGCGTATGTAAGAATACAGCGCTGCTCTCTTGATCCGTACGGCTCGGGGACTCACCAACGGCTCAAGGCCGTCGGCCTTGGCGGGTTCTTGCGCCTTGCCCTCGCGTTTTTTGAACGGCCTGCGTAGATGAGAGTATGAGTATGGGTGACAACGACGCCATAATTCTGGGCGCCGGCGCGGCCGGCCTGGTCTGTGCGCAGGCCGCGGCCTCCCGGGGCCGCCGGGTGCTGGTGCTGGACCACGGCAAGGTGGCGGGCCGCAAGGTGCGGCTGTCCGGGGGCGGGCGCTGCAACGCGGCCAACCGGCTGGCCACCGAGGCGGACTACGTGTGCGGCACCCCGCACTTCGTGCGCTCGGCTCTGGCCCGGTTCGGCCCGGCCGACGTGGAGGCCCTGTTCGCTGCCGGCGGGCTGACCCTGCACGAGGAGGAGGGGGGCAAGCTCTTCTGCGACCAGGGCGCGGCCGAGGCGGCCCGCTGGCTGGAGCGCGCGGCGCGGGAGGCCGGGGCGCAGCTGGTGCTGGGCTGCCGCATCCGGGGGATGGAGCGCGACGGCGGCGGCTTCACGGTGTTCACCGACGCGGGCATGTTCAGCGCGCCGCGCCTGGTGCTGGCCCTGGGCGGCCGGTCCTGGGCCTCGGCCGGGGCCACGTCCCTGGGCTACGAACTGGCCCGCAGCCAGGGCCTGGGGGTCACGTCCCTGGCCCCGGGCCTGGTTCCGCTGGTCATGGGCCGGGGCTGGGAGTGGGCCGGGCTGTCCGGGGTGTCCTGCCGGGCGCGGCTGGCCTGCGCCGGGGGCAGCGCCTTCGGCGACCTGCTGGTCACTCACGCCGGGCTCTCGGGCCCGGCGGCCCTGGACATCTCGCTCTTCTGGGACAAGGGCCAGGCCCTGGCCTTGGACCTGCTGCCCGGGACGGACCTGGACGGGCTCCTGCGCAGCGAGTTGGGCAAGTCCAAGGTGCGCAACCTGCTGGCCAAGGCCCTGCCCGAGCGCCTGGCCGCGGCTGCCTGCGGCGACCTGGGCGAGCTGCGGGTGGGGGACCTGTCCAAGGAGCGGCGGGCGGAGTTGCGCCGCCGGATCACGGCCCGGGAGCTGCACCCCCGGGGCACTGCGGGCTGGACCGCGGCCGAGGTCACCCGGGGCGGGGTGGACTGCGCGGGAATCTCCTCCAAGACCATGGAGGCCCGGGCAGTGCCGGGCCTCCATGTGGTCGGGGAGCTTCTGGACGTGACCGGCCGCCTGGGCGGCTTCAACCTGCTCTGGGCCTTCGCCTCGGGCCGGGCGGCCGGGGAAGTCATCTAAAATACCAAGGTATTTTAGATGGTTTTCGCCTCGGGCGGGCAGCCGGGGAGGTCATCTAAAATACCAAGGTATTTTAGGTGGTTTTCACCTCAGGCCGGGCGGCCGGGGAATCGCTCTACGCTTCGAACCTTGCGGCCGAGATGATGCTGACCGGGTCCGCCGGCACGTCGTCGTGGCCCAGGTAGCTGCGGGTCTTGACCTTGCCGATCTTCTCCACGTTCTCGAACCCCTCCACCACCTTGCCGAACACGCAGTAGCCGAAGCCGTCCATGGTGGGCGCGGTGTGGTTCAGGAAGCCGTTGTCCTTCAGGTTGATGAAGAACTGGGCCGAGGCCGAGTGGGGGTCCGGGGTGCGGGCCATGGCCAGGGTGCCGGCCAGGTTGGGCAGCTCGGGCGAGGCCTCGTTCTTGATGGGCGCGCGGGTGGGCTTTTCCTTCATGTCGAAGGTCATGCCCCCGCCCTGGATCATGAAGTTCTTGATGACCCGGTGGAAGATGACGCCGTTGTAGAACTCGTCGTCCACGTACTGCAGGAAGTTCGACACGGTCTGGGGGGCCTTGTCGGCGAAGAGCTCGACCAGGATCTCGCCCATGGAGGTCTCGATGAGCACCAGGGGATTGGACATGGGGTCCTCCTTGCGGAAAATGGCGGCGCGGGCCGCGCGGCCTGGGTAGCGCACTTTGCGCCGGCCGTCCAGGCGGGGGGCCTCTAGATACCCCTTGGGTATCTTGAAAAAGATAAAACTTTCATCGCTCGGGATTCGGCCCTCCGCCCCACTGGCAGGCGCGTGCGGGCCCGCGCCTGCCCGGGGTTGAGCCCGGGGCGCAAAGCGGGTATTGACCCCCTTCATCCCACACGACAGGAGCCTCCCATGCAGATAGAGCGCCTCACCCCCAGCCCCGAGTTCGACATCATCTACTTCCTGGAGATGTCCGGCCTGAACCGCATCGAGCAGGAGATGCTGGACGCCCTGGAGGGCGGCTGGGACGACTGGATGCACCAGGTGCAGGCCTTCCGCATCGCGCCGGAAAAGGCCAAGAAGGGCGAGGGCTATCTGCTGGTCTTTTTGCCCGAGGCCGTGGAGCAGGCGGTGGAGGCGGCCTGGGAGAACTCGCCCCAGCACGGCGAGGCCTTCCACAACCTGGCCGTCACCCTGGTCATGGCCGCGGCCCAGAACCTCATGCCCGAACTCCTGGAGGCCTGCGCGCCCCTGCCCAAGCCCAGCAAGGCCATGCAGTCCGCGTTCGAGGAGGTGGGCGTGCGCTGGAACCAGCAGATCGACAAGCTGGACCGGCAGTACGCCCTGTTCACCCTCATGCCCTATCAGGGCGGCTGCGAACTCTGCTCCCAGAGCGCGGCCTGCCCCAACAGCACCTTGGCCCACTAGGGGCCCGGTAGGTCGCGTGGTCATGCCCAAGAGCGAGCTGGAAATCAGGGCCTTCGCCCACCGCGCGGTGATGCGCCGCCTGGCCGCGGACGACGCGGGCCGGGCCCACGCCCTGCGGGAGTACATGTCCGTGTCCATGCCCAACGTGGCCGAGGACGAGGCCGCCAGGCTGGCGGACATGGTGCCGCCGCTCCTGGGCGAACTCTACGCCCGCTGGACCGACATGTTCGTGGACCGGCTGCTGGAGACCGTGCCCCGCGACGCCCTGGAGGCCCTGTGCTCGGGCCGGGTCGAGGACGAGGCCGCCCTGGCCCTGGCCTTCATCATGTTCCTGGAGTCCGAGCGCATGGAGGCGCGGGTGCAGGAAGACCTGGAGCGCTACGGCCTGGAGCGCTCCGGCGACCGGGACGCCGGGGCCGTGGCCGCGGCCTTCCTGCGCTCCCGCCTGGCGGAGCTGGCCCGGCAGCAGGAGCCCGAGCAGTAGGGCGATGCGTGCCGCAGCCGCAGCGAGGCGGCGCATGGTGCGGCCCGGGGCGACCCGGGCCGCGCTGTTTTTCCTGGGCGGGCATGTACTTGGCTGCGGGAATGGGGTAGGCTGGGGCCAGGAACCCCAGGAATCGGCATGCCACGGGAGGACGCCATGCACGCGCAGTACATCGCAGCCTTGGAGGCCCGGATCAAGGAACTGGACGGCAAGATGGAGGCCGTGGCCGAGAGGATCCGGAAGAGCGGCGGCGAGGAGAAGCTGGACAGCCAGAAGCAGTATTTCTACTACAAGGCCCTGCGCTCCCAGATCACGGACAAGATCGAGCAGGCCAAGTCCGCGGGCGACGAGGACTGGAGCACCCACAAGGCCGCCCTGGAGGCCGTGTACGACGAGATGGTCGGCTACATGGACGGCATCTACAAGGAGTTCGGCGACGAGACCGGACTGTATTAGCCTAGAACCGCGTCGCTGAACTTGCCCACCCCGTACTCCCGGCGGCGGAAGAACGTGTCCGGGCTGGGGCCGATGATCTGCATTTCCGGGGTGCGGGGGCGGCGCGGAGGGCGCCTTGACCGCCGGCCGATCGGCTCCTATGGTTGGCGCATGGAGACCGCCATGGAAAGTGTGACCCTGTCCTCGTCCTACCGCATCGTGATTCCCAAATCGGTGCGTGCGGCCTTGAATCTGGCTCCGGGGCAGCGGCTGCGGGTTTTTGCCTACGGTGACCGCATCGAATGCGTGCCCGAGCGGCCCATCTCCGAATTGCGCGGTTTTCTGCCCGGCCTGGATACGCGGGTGGAACGGGACGGTGACCGGGTGTGAACCTGGTTGACTCCTGCGGCTGGCTCGAATTCTTTGCCGACGGCCCCAACGCGGCCTTCTTTGCGCCGGCGCTGGCGGACGAAGCCAACCTGCTGGTCCCCGCCATCTGCCTCTTCGAAGTGTTCAA
>DKEU01000114.1 GCA_002452635.1 Desulfovibrionaceae bacterium UBA6814
CGGCCAGGCCCACCCGGTCCAGGGCGCGGCGGGCGGCGTCCAGCTCCTCCCCGCGGTAGCGGAAGCCCCGTCCCGAGCGGCCGGCCAGGCCCATGAGCACCGCGTCCAGCACCATGACCGGATAGTCCACCCGGGGCTTGAGCAGTTGGGGCATGTAGCCCATGCGGCCGCGCACCCGGGCCGGCGGGCCGCCGAACACCCGCACCAGGCCCGCGGTGGGGGCCAGCATGCCCAGGAGCAGCTTGAGCAGGGTGGACTTGCCCCCGCCGTTGGGGCCCAGCACCGCCAGGTAGTCGCCCCGGTGCAGCACCAGGTCCACCTTGTCCAGCACCGGATTGCCCGCGGCGTAGGCATAGGTGACGCCGGACAGTTCGGCCACGATCTCGCGCATGTCAGCTCCGGGTCTTGGCCGCGGCCAGGGCGCGGGCCACGCGGCGCAGGTTGTCGGCCCAATCGTCGGCCAGGGGGTCGGCCTCCACCAGGCCGGCCCCGATCTCGCGGGCCACCACCCCGGCGGTGCGCCGGGAGAACTGGGGAGCCACGAAGATGGCCCGGATGCCGTGCTCCCGGGCCTCGTCCACCAGGCTGGCCAGCTCCCGCGGGCTGGGCTCCTTGCCCTCCACCTCGATGGGAAGCTGGACCAGGCCGAAGTCGCGGGCGAAATACCCCCAGGAGGGGTGGAAGACCATGAAGGTCCGGGAGGGCAGGTCCGAGAGCAGGGTCGCCAGGTCCCGGGCCAGGTCGTCGCACTCGGCGGCAAAGGCGGCGGCGTTGGCCGCGTACTCGGCCGCGCCGGCCGGGTCCAGGCCGGCCAGGGCGCGGGCCATGGCCGAGGCCTGGAGCTTGGCCAGGGCCGGCGAGAGCCAGGTGTGGGGGTCCTGCAGGCCGTGGTGGTGCTCGTGCTCCTCAGCCTGTTCATGGCCGTGTCCGTGCTCCTCGGCCTTCTCCTGCCCGGGTTCGTGCTCCTCGGCCTTGGCATGGCCGGGCTCGCCCTCCGCCTCATGGTGGTGCGCGGCCATGGGCAGCTTGGCCAGGCCCGCGTCGGTGGCCACCACCTGCATGCCGGGGTTGGCGGCCTTGAACCGCTCCGCCCAGGCCTCCTCCATCTCCAGCCCCACGGTGAACCAGACCGCGGCCCGGGCCAGTTCCTTCATCTGGCGCGGCTTGGGCTCGAACACGTGGGGATCGGCCCCGGCCGGGACCAGGACCAGGGGCGCGATCCGGCTGCCCCCCACCTTTTTCAAGAAGTACTCCTGGGGCGCGATGGTCACGGCCACGGTGAGGGGCTCGGCCGCCCGGGCCGGGGCCGCGCCGGCCGCCAGGCCCAGGCAGAGGGCCAGGGAGAGGATAAGGGGAAGGACGAGAGCGGATGCGCGCATGGGAAACCTCCTAGCGGATTGCCCTGATTTTTGCAACTCAGTTGCATTTCTTGGCGATATTTTGCAACTCAGTTGCATTTTCTTCCCCCAGCTTATGCAACCGAGTTGCATTTCCTGTCAAGCCCCTTGGAAGGCAAGCAACCCTGCGGGCCGTGGCGGCCCAGGGTCACCAGGTGAAGGGCTCGCGCTCGGACACGGTGAAGATGAAGGGGATGGCCGGGGCCGGGGCGGGCCGCACCTGGTGGGCGGCGAGCAAGCGCTCCGGATCCACGGCCAGGGCCAGGACCCCGGGCAGGGAGACCTGGGGATCCAGGGCGCTGGGCGCGGGCCGGGTCTCGCCCAGGACCTCGGCCCAGGTGGACTCCGGGGGCAGCTCCCCCGGGGCCTGGACCACGTAGCCCGCAGCCACGGTGTCGGCCAGGCAGCAGACCACCACCGGCCGCAGCAGGGCGAACCGGCCCTCCCGGTCCATGTCCGGGGTGCGGCGCACCACCCCGCGCACCGCCACCCGGCCCGAGGGCCGGCCCCGGGCCACCAGGGCCTGCAACTCGGCCAGGTTCATGCGTTGGTAGCTCTCGCCGCTGAACTCCACCCGGGGCTCGGGCGCGGCGGGCGCAGGCTGGGCAAAGGGCTCGGCCCCGGGCCCGGTTGCCGGGGCGGGCGGCAGGGTGGCGGCGTAGGCCCCCAGGACCAGGGCCACGCTGCCCGCCGCGGCCAGGACGCGGCGCAGGCGGGGCCGGCTCCCGGCCAGGACCGCCAGGAGCCCCAACAGGAGGAGCAGCGCGCCCGCGGCCCCGGTCAGGGGCTTGAAGCGCGGGTGCAGGAAATACCAGTAGTTCCCGGCCAGGGGCAGCCAGAGCATGACCGCGCCCAGGCCGGCCAGGCACAGGCCCTCCAGGGCGCGGGGCAGGGAAAAGCGGGAAGCGGCCACGTCAGTACCCCGCCGCGGCCAGGGCCATGGCCGCGCATTCCAGGAACACCACCACGGCCGGCACCAGGATCAGGGCCAGGGCCGCGCGCCGCCTGAACACCGCCAGGTACATGGGGATGAGCTTGAGGTCGAGCATGGGCCCGATGGCCAGGAAGGCGAGCTGGGCCGGGATGGGAAAGGCGTTGAACGAGGCGGCCACAAAGGCGTCGGCCTCGGAGCACACGGACAGGAGCACGGCCAGGCCCATCAGGCCGGCCACGGCCAGCAGGGGGCTGCCGGCCAGGAGGCGCACCGCCTCGGGCGGGAGCAGGACCTTGCAGACGCCCGCGGCCAGCGCGCCAAGGAGCAGGAAGCCCAGCATGTCCAGGAACTCTGAGGCGGTGTGCGCAGCCACCGCGCGCCAGCGCGAGCCGGAGAAGTCGTGGCCGCAGCCGCAGGCCGCGGGAGCGGGCTTGCCGCGCAGGTCGCCCAGCCCGTCCCGGGCCGGCCGCAGCAGGGCCTCGGCCGGGGCGTCGCCCAGGGCCAGGCCCATAGCCGCGGCCGGGGCCAGGACCAGGATGGCCCGCCACAGGACCATGCCCCAGTCCCCGCGGTACGCGGCCAGGGTGGAGGCCAGGGCCACGGGGTTGAGCACCGGCCCGGCCAGCATGTAGGCCACCACCATGCGGGGGGGCACGCCGCGGCCCAGCAGCCGCCGGGCCAGGGGCACCATGCCGCACTCGCACACCGGCAGCACCAGCCCGGCGCCCAGGCCGGCCAGGAGCTGGCCCCCGACGGACTTGGGCAGGCGGCGCAGGGCCGAGTCCGGCACCAGCACGTGCACCAGGGAGCCCAGCAGCGACCCCACCAGCAGGAAGGGCGCGGCCTCCAGCACGATGGCCGCGGCCACCGAGGCGATAAGGGTCAGGGTTTCCATGCGGGCTCCGGTCGCGGCATACCACCAAACCCTACGCAATCAAAGGGCTGGGGATAGCCCGGGCCGACCGATGGAACGACTCCAGCAGGCCGCGCAAAAACCGCGAGGGCAAGGCGCGAGAACCCGCCAAGCCCGAAGCGTATTCGCACATACGTGAGGGTTTGGCGGGCTCGAGCAACGCAGCCATCGCGGAGTTTTCAGCGGCCTGCTAGTCCAGGCCGAGCAGCCACTCGACCACCAGCCCCGCCGCCACCTCGGGCGCGGTGAAGTGGTCCGCGGCCACGGTGACGTAGCGGCTGGAGGGATGGGCCGGGGCCTTGGCGAAGGCGTATTCCGGGCCGCGCCGAGCCATGGGGTCGGCGTCGCCCACCACCCAGAGGAAGGGCAGCGGCGCAGTCCAGGCCGCGGTGCTGCGGGGCATCACCGCCGGGCCGGCGGGGTCGTCGTAGCTCAGGTGGTCCGCGGCGCGCATGGGCATGGGCACGGCGCGGCCCTGGAAGGTGCCGAAGAAGTCGGCCCGCTCCGAGCCGCGGCCCTGGGCCACCATGAACCGGGCGCGCTCCAGGCTCTCGGCCAGCAGCTCGGCGGTGAACTCCGGGGTATGGCCCGGGGCCAGGCCCACCACGGCCTTCAGGCCCGAGCGGCGGGCGGCGTAGCCCATGGCCGCGTTGGCCCCCAGGCTGTGCCCGGCCAGGGCCACGGCCCGGGCCCCGCGGGTGGCCAGCCGGGCCACGGCGGCGTCGATCTCGGCCATGGCCTCGTCATAGGAGCGGTCAAAGGCGCGGCTGCGCGACCAGGGCATCTCCGGGATGTCCACCAGAAAACCGGCCTGCTCCAGGGCCAGGCCCAGCACGGTCACGTGCCGGCGCGGGCTGCCGCTCTTGCCGTGCACCAGCACCACGCCCTGCGGTTGGGAAGAGGAAGGGGAAGCCGTCATCGGTCACCTCGGAACAGGAAAATCCCGGCCCATCGGGGCCGGCTGGTACGTGTAGGCATCCGGCGGACGGATGGCAAGGGGCGGGTGGGGGGCTCAAAAAGAAAATTGGGGCGGCCCGGAGGCCGCCCCTGCAGGAGGAGGACAAGAACGCTTGCTGAAATCTCGCCGGGCCGGCGGGGCTGGAGTGGCGCGGGGTTTCCGGAAGATGGGCGGATCGCGATCCGCCCCTACACAAGGCATCCGCGCCCCGACGCAGGACTGTCTTCTCTTCGGCAGGGGCGGTTCGCGAACCGCCCTCTTCCCTCTCCGCCCGGAACCTCTCATCCCCAGGGGGCTCACCCCCGGAGGGGGTGCCACATTCACTTCACCTGCGGCCTTCCATCCCGCCCCGGCGCACCTCCGGCCGCGCGACTCCGGAGCGGGGCCGGCCCGGGCATCCTCCGTTTACCGGTCCTGCTCGAACCTCCGCTGCCAGGAGAAATCCTTGGAGGTCACCACGTCCTCCATGCGGCGGATGCGGCGGTCCAGGCGGTCGAACTGGGCCTTGAGCCGGGACAGGCCCAGCGACCGGGAGGACACGTAGGAGTGGTAGAACTCGCGCTCGTCCTCGCTGCGGGCGTCCAGCACGGGCTCGGGCTTCATGAGCAGGGCCGCCACCAGGTAGATGGCCACCCCGGGCCACAGGCCGGTGAACAGGATGCCCAGGGCCACCAGGACGCGCAGCCAGAACACCGAGATGTCGAAGTAGTCGGCGAAGCCGCGGCACACGCCCAGCAGCACGCCGTGACGGGAGCGGTACAGGCCGCGGGAGGAGGAGTCGCGGTCAGGCATGGGGGCCTCCCTGGGCGCGGCGCTCCGCGTCGATGAGCAGGGTCTCCAGCACCTCCACCCGCTCTTCCAGGCGGGAGAGGACCTGGTACATCTCCTGGACCATGCGGGCCTCGTCCGCGGACTCCTCGCGCTTGGTGCGGGAGAACAGGCCGGAGAGCACGCGGCCCCCCAGGATGAGGGTGCCCATGATCACCGCCACCGGGATGAGGATGAACCAGATGAGGGCGAAGCCGAGTCCGTGCATGGTGCGTCCGTCCTTGCGAGTCGTTTTTCCCGGAGCCTAGCAGAATTACTCCTGGCCCGCACCCTCGCCGGCCCCGCCGGCCTTGCGCTGCTTGAGCGCGGCCAGCTCGCGCTCCAGGGCCTCGTCCCCGGCCAGGGCCGCGAACTCGCGCTCCAGGCCGGAGGAGGCCTGCGGCGCGGACAACTCGGCCTCGGCCTCCAGGCGCTCGATGCGCCGCTCGAACTGGTCGAAGCGCAGCATGGCGTCGCCGTTGTCCACGGGCCGGGCCTTCTCCCCGGCGCGCAGCCGGGCGCTGGCCCGGGCGTGGCGGGAGATGAGCAGGCGCTGCTTGTCGCGGGCCGCGGCCAGCTTCTCGTCCAGCCGGCCGATGTCCGACCTCGCCTGGGCGATGAGCTCGTCCAGGTGGGCGGCCTCGGCGTGCAGGCCGTCGGCCCGGTCCAGGAAGCGGCGCTTCTCGGCCAGGGCCTCGCGGGCCAGGTCGTCGCGGCCCTTGTCCACGGCCAGGGCGGCGCGCTCCTCCCAGGTGGCGGCCAGGCTCTCGGCCGAGGCCAGCTCCCGGTCCAGGGTCTTTCGGTCGGCCATGGCCTTGGCGCAGCCGGCCTTGAGCTCCACCAAGGTCTCCTCCATCTCCTGGATCATGAGGCGGATGAGCTTCTTGGGGTCCTCGGCCTTGTCCAGCAGGGAGTTCAGGTTGGAACTCACGATGTCCTTGAATCGGGAAAACACGCCCATGGCGGACCTCCTGGGAGCGATGTGTGCGTTTGCCCCAGGGAAAGCAGGGAGCGTGCCAGTTGCTGTTTTTCTTTAACAACATGAAATACAATAGTATTTTTATTTGACCTTTTTGGCGTACCTGGCGTAATGTAGAATTACTTAGCTAATTAAACTTATAGTTGGTCAATTTCACCATGACGCCATCCCGCGCCACCCTGGAGAGCCTGGGCCAGTCCGACGCCTTCCTGGAGTTCTCCGAAGACCTGTCCCGGGCCGCCACCGTGGACCGGCCGGTGCTGCTCATCGGCGAGCGCGGCACGGGCAAGGAGCTGGCGGCCCAGCGCCTGCACTACCTCTCCCCGCGCTGGCAGGGGCCGCTCATCACCCTCAACTGCGCTGCCCTGGCCCCGTCCCTGGTGGAGAGCGAACTGTTCGGCCACGAGGCCGGGGCCTTCACCGGCGCGGCCGGCCGCCGCCGCGGCCGGTTCGAGCTGGCCGACGGCGGCACCCTGTTCCTGGACGAGATCGGGGCCATGCCCCTGCCGGTGCAGGAGAAGATCCTGCGGGTGGTGGAGTACGGCGAGTTCGAGCGGGTGGGCGGCAGCGCGCCGGTCCGGGCCGACGTGCGGGTGGTGGGGGCCACCAACGCGGACCTGCCCTCCCTGGCCGCAGCCGGGAAGTTCAAGCGCGATTTGCTGGACCGCCTCTGCTTCGCGGTGCTCACCCTGCCGCCCCTGCGGGCGCGCGAGGGCGACGCCCTGCTCCTGGCCGCGCACTTCGCGGCGCGCATGGCCGTGGAGCTGGGCCTGGCCGCGGCCCCGGACTTCGACCCCGCGGCCCTGGAGCAGCTCGCCTCCCACCCCTGGCCGGGCAACGTGCGCGAGCTCAAGAACGCGGTGGAGCGCGCTGTGCACACCTCGGGCGGCCGGCCCATCGAACTCCTGGACCTGGACCCCTTTGCCTCGCCCTGGCGGCCCCGGCCCGAGGAGACGGCGGCCCCGGCCGCTCCGGCCCCCGCACCGGCCTCCCCGGCCCAGCCCGCCTTCCCGGCCTCCCTCAAGCACGAGGTGAAGCGCCTGGAGCTCACCCTGCTCCGCTCGGCCCTGGCCCAGGCCCGCCACAACCAGCGCGCCGCGGCCAAGCTCCTGGGCCTCACCTACCACCAGCTCCGCGCCCTGGTGCGCAAGCACGCCGCCGAACTGGACGCCTAGCCGCCCTGCCCTGGTGCACCGGCGTGCAGTCCCTTGCACATGCGCCGGCCCGGCGGCAGTGCACGGTCTTGCACACCGCCCTGCCCCTTGTGGGAAAAAATTCCATGATTCCATGGCAGTAAGCCATGGCACAGGCAATGCATTCCCATGGCTGACGATCGAAACCAACCTGCCCGGCCCGCGCCATGCGGGCCGGGATCGGAGGCAACCATGAACGGATACGTCCTCTCGTACGCCACCCCGGCGGCCTACGGCTGGGGCCATGGCTCGGGCTGGGGCTGGCACATGATGCCCTTCTTCGGCGGGTGGGGCATGCTCATCTGGGTGGTGCTCCTGCTGGCGCTCCTGTTCTGGGTGATGCGCCGGGGCGGGGCCCCGGGCTGTGACCAGGCCCGGGAGACTCCCCTGGACATCCTCAAGCGCCGCTACGCGTCGGGCGAGATCACCCGCGACCAGTTCCAGGCCATGAAGGCCGACCTGTAGCCCGCGCCCGGCGGTGCGCGGACCGGGCCGAGACTTCCCCTGGCCTTCTCCCGGCTCTTGGTCTATTGCACCGCCCATGCGCATCGCCCTGATCTACGCGCCCTGGCTGGAGGAGCGCGCCCACACCGAGGACGTGGTGCACCCGCCCATGGGGGTGTGGTTCATCGCCGCAACCCTGGCCGAGGCCGGGCACGCGGTCGAAGTGCTCAACTGGCACGCCGCGGGCCGCGACCCGGCCGCGTGCGAGGCCACGCTCAAGGAGCTGGCCCCGGACCTGGTGGGCTTCACCGTGCTCCAGGCCAACCGGCACGCGGCCCTGGACCTGGCGCGCCGGGCCAAGGCCGTGCTGCCCGGGGTGCGCACCGTGCTGGGCGGGGTGGCCGCCACCTTCCTCTGGAAATTCTTCCTGGAGCAGTACCCGGCCGTGGACTTCGTGATCCGCGGCGAGGGCGAGGCCGCCATGCTGGCCCTGGCCCAGCGCCTGGAGTCCGGGGAGGAGCGCTGCGCCGACCTGCCCAACCTGGCCTGGCGCGACAACGGGACCGCCCGGGCCAACCCCTGCGCCGAGCCCCTGGCCGACCTGGACTCCCTGCCCAACCCGGCCAAGCGCTACACCTACCAGCACCTGGCCCTGACCCGGGGCTGTCCGGGCAAGTGCACCTTCTGCGGCTCGCCCCGCTTCTGGGGGCCCAAGGTGCGCTTCCACTCGCCGGAATACTTCGTGGACCAGATGCAGCTCCTGCACGAAAAGGGCGTGGACCACTTCTACGTGTCCGACGACACCTTCACCCTGGACAGGCCGCGGGCCCGCCGGGTGTGCGAGCTCATCCTGGAGCGGGGCCTGCGGGTCACCTGGAACGCCATCTCCCGGGTGGACCTGGTGGATTACGAGACCTTGCAGCTCATGCGCCGGGCCGGGTGCATCCAGGTGAGTTTCGGGGTGGAGAGCGCGTCCCGGGAGGTGCGCGACTTCCTGGGCAAGCGCATCACCGACCAGGCGGCCAAGGACGCCTTTGCCGCGGCCCACCGCGCCGGGCTCCTGGCCCGGGCCTACTTCATCTACGGCAACCCCGGCGACTCGGCGGCCACCATCCGGGAGAACGTGGCCCTCATCAAGGCCCTCAAGCCGCTGGTGGTGCACTTCTTCGTGCTCACCCTCTATCCCGGCTCGGCGCTCTACGACCGGTTCCGGCAAGAGTTCCGCCTGGGCGACGAGACCTGGAAGAAGCCCATCGAGGACGTGAAGTACTACGAACTCGATTCCCGGATGCCCGAACGCACGGTGTACGAGTGGGGCCGCAGCATGAAGGAGGCCCACTTCGGCCTCATCCCCTCCTTTGCCCTGGACATCGCCGAGAACCTGGACCCGGACCCGGTGCTGGCCCCGCTGCACGCGGACTTCCTGACCCGGCTGGCCCTGACCCTGCTGCAGGGCGACATGGCCGAGAATCCGGCCATCCCGGACAAGCACAAGACCGCGGCCCTGCTCTTGGAGCGCGCCCTGCGCTTCGCGCCCGAGCCCACGGCCTACGCGGCCCTGGGCGCTCTGCTGCAGCAGCACAAGCGCTACGAGGAGGCCGGCCACATCCTGGCCACCGGGCTCACCCACTTCCCCAAGAACCCGGACATCGCCCTGTCCCTGGCCGTGAGCCTCATGAACCAGGGGCACTTCCAGGCGGCCCTGGGCTACCTCAAGCCCTTTGACAAGCTGCCGGACGCCCTGCACCTCGCCGCGGTCTGCCACCACCAGATGGGCGACACGGCCCAGGCCGAGGCCATCATGGCGGCGCTGCAGAACGCCGCACAAGAAAAGACGGGCGATTCGTGAATTGATG
>DKEU01000193.1 GCA_002452635.1 Desulfovibrionaceae bacterium UBA6814
GGCCCATCATGATGACCACCATGGCCGCGCTCATGGGCACCCTGCCCATCGCCCTGGGCCTGGGCGCGGGCGCGGAGTCCCGGCGGCCCCTGGGCCTGGCGGTCATGGGCGGCCTCATCGTGTCCCAGGCGCTCACCCTGTACATAACCCCGGTCTACTACATCTACCTGGACAAGCTGCAGACCCGCCTGGCCCGCGCCTTCAAGCCCGCGGCCGCGGCCACGGCCGCGCCCGAGGCGTAGGGCCGGGAGCAGCGCGGAAGGCCCCGTACCCTCCCGGGGGGCTCAAGGGCCGACGGCCCTTGAGAATCCCCTCAGGGTAAGGGGCCTTTCCGTGCGGCCTCGGCCTCGCGACGGGACGACGGCGCTGCCACGCCCGATAAGGTCCAGGGGGTTACCCCCTGGCGGGGGGGATGCAAGGGGGCGAGGAGCCCCCTTGCCTATTCCTGATTGCGGAGAACCGTCAGAATGTCGAGTCGCGACGCCTGCCAGGCGGGGTAGGCGCCGGCCGCCAGGCCCAGGGCGGCGGAGCCGGCCAGGGTGCCGGTGATGACCAGGGGGTGGTAGGTGGGCGGGAACCCGCCCAGGGCGTAGACCACGCTGACCAGGGCCAGGGAGGCGGCCACCCCGGCCAGGCCGCCGGTTCCCGAGAGCAGGCCGGCCTCGAACACGAACTGGAGCATGATGTCCGAGCGGCGCGCGCCCACGGCGCGGCGCACCCCGATCTCCAGGCGGCGGGCGCGCACCAGCAGGATCATGATGGACAGGATGCCCAGCCCCCCCACGGCGAAGGACACGGTGGAGCTGATGAGGCCCAGCACGCCCACCAGGTCCAGGGCCTGCTTCTGGAGTTGGATGGTGTCCTTGGCCGTGAGCACCGCGAAGTCGTCCTTGGCCCCGGGGCCGATGTTGTGCCGGGCGCGCAGGATGGCGGCGGCGGTGTCCTTGGCCGCCTCGGGGTCCGCGCCCGGGGCCAGCTCCAGGTACACGCCGCTGATGTAGTCCTGGTTGCCCAGGCGGCGCATGGCCGTGGCCAGGGGCACGAAGACCTGTTCGTCCTGGTCCGTGCCCGCGATGTCCGCGCCCTTGGCCTCCATGACCCCGACCACCCGCAGGGCGGCGCGGAAGAAGTAGACCTCCCGGCCCAGGGCGGCCTCGGGCCGGCGGAACAGGCGCTCCGCGACGGTGCGGCCGAGCACGCAGACCTTGGCCGATTCCTCGTTCTCCTGCTCGGTGAAGAAGCGGCCGAACTCGGGCCGGAAGCTGCGCACCTGCTGGTAGGCCGGGACGGTGCCCACCATCTGGCAGAGGACCTTGGTGTCGCCCACCCGCACCGGCATGTTGCGGGACGCGAAGGGCGCGGCGGTGCGGGCCGAGGGCATGCCCGAGGCCAGGGCCGCCGCGTCGTGCAGGGTGAAGGTGTGGGGGTCCGCGCCCACGCCCACCCCGGCGCGGCGGAACCTGATCTGCCCGGCCCGGGCCATGAACAGGTTGGGCCCGAGCTTCTCCACCTCGGCCTCGGCCTTGCGCACCATGGCCAGGGACATGTGCTGCACCCCGGTGAGCGCCAGCGCTCCCAGGAACACCCCGAGCATGGCCAGCGCGGCCCGCAGCTTGTGGGTGGCCAGGGAGGCCAGGGCGATGCGCAGGGAGAAGTGCATGGGCGCGAGGATACGGCCGGCCGGCCTTCCCCGCAAGGCCGGGGCGCGACGGCGAAAGCGGAAAATCCCGTGACCCGCGGGGGGCCGTGTTGACCCGGCCCGGGGGCGGTCTTAGTATGNNAGGCAATCCCATGACGAGCGCTGCCCACATGCTTCCCGAGGACGCCCCGTGGCGGACCATCTGGCGCCTGGCCTGGCCCCAGGTGCTCATGATGTTCTTCCACTTCATCATCGGCTTCGTGGACGTGTACGTGGCCGGGATGCTGGACGTGCGGGTGCAGGCGTCGCTGGGGCTCATCACCTCCTGCCTGTTCTTCCTGCTCATCGTGGCCACGGCCGCGGCCAACGGCGCGGTGGCGGCCATCAGCCAGTCCCTGGGCGCGGGCCGCACGGCCCGGGCCCTGCGCTTCGTGGGCCTGACCCTGGCCATGGGGCTGGTCTGCGGCCTGGCGTTCACCGGCCTGGGCTTCGCGGGCCAGGACCTGTTCTTCGCCCTGCTCCAGGTGCCGCCGGAGATCAACGACGTCACCCGCTACTTCTTCTCGGTCTACCTGCTGCTGTTGCCCATCTACTACCTGTTTTTGGTGGGCAACGCGGTGTTCCGCGCCCGGCGGCAGGTGATGGTGCCGCTCTACGCCATGGGCCTGTCCGCGGTGCTCAACACCTTCCTGGACCTGGGCCTGGGCCTGGGCTGGTGGGGCCTGCCGGACATGGGGTTCCGGGGCCTGGCCTGGGCCACCTTCGGCGCGGTGAGCGCGGGCGCGGCCCTGAACCTCTGGGTGCTGCGCGGCCAGGGGCTCCTGGTGCGCGCGGCCCTGCCCGCCTGGCGCTGGGCCAAGCCGGCCCTGGCCTACCTCTTCCGGGTGGCCTGGCCCGCGGGCCTCATGCAGGTGTTGTGGCAGACCGGGTTCCTGGTGCTCTTCGCCATCACCGCGGCCCTGCCCGCGGACAACATCAACGCCCTGGCCGGCATGACCGCGGGCCTGCGGGTGGAGTCCATCCTGTTCCTGCCCGGGTTCGCCTTCAACATGACCGCCTCGGTGCTGGTGGGCAACTTCCTGGGCGCGGGCCGGCCGGCCGAGGCCAAGGCCTTCGGCTACCGCATCTGGGGCGTGGGCGTCGCCTCCATCGGCCTGCTCACCCTGGCGGTGTGGCAGTTCGTGCCCGAGATCTCGGCCCTGCTCTCGCCCGAGCCCGCGGTGCAGGCCCAGATGCGCAGCTACCTGTTCTACAACTTCCTGGCCATCCCCTTCACCCTGACCAGCATGATCCTGGGCGGGGCCTTCGTGGGGGCCGGGGCCACCATCTACAACCTGGCCATATTCGGGACCACGGTGTGGGGCCTGCGCCTGCCCCTGGCCTGGTTTCTGGGGCACAAGCTCCTGGGCCGGGCCGAAGGGGTGTGGATGGCCCAGCTCGCCTCCCAGATGGTCCAGTCCATGACCCTGCTCTACTTCTACCAATTCGGAAACTGGCGGCGCTTCGCCCTGGGCGGCCGCCGGCGCAAGACGCCGGAGCCCCCGGTCAAGGGCGCGGTGGGCGAGCCCACCACCCTGGCCTGCGAGGACGATCCCGGCTGCCCCAAGGAGAACCCGTGACCGCGCCCAACGATTGGCGGCCGGTGAACCTCGCCGGCCGCGAGGAATACCTGAAGCGTCTGGCCCAGTGCCCCACCGTGACCTCGGACGTGTCCTTCGGCAACATCTGGGGCTGGCGCGAGGTGTACGGGCTGGAGTGGCGCTTCGGCCGCAGCCACGTGTGGCTGCGCCAGACCCGGCCCGAGACCGTGTACTGGGGGCCGGTGGGGCCCTGGTCCGCCGAGGACTGGGAGAGGTGCCCGGTCCTGGCCGGGGGCGGCGCATTCACCCGGGTGCCCGAGGCCCTGGCCCGGCTGTGGGCCGAGCGCCTGCCGCAGCGGGTGGAGCTCATCGAATGCCGCGGCCACTGGGACTACGTGTACTCCGTGCCCGAGTTGGTGGAGCTCAAGGGCAACCGATTCCATAAAAAGAAGAACCTGCTCAACCAGTTCCTGCGCACCTACGCCCACGTCTACCACCCCATGACCCCGGACTGCGTGGAGGGCGTGCTCCAGATGCAGGAGCAGTGGTGCTCCTGGCGGGACTGCGAATCCGGCGACACCCTCATCTCCGAGAACGAGGCCATCCGCCGGGTGCTGGAGAACTGGGACAACATGCCGGGCATGTTCGGGGGGGTCATCGAGGTGAACCGGAACATCGTGGCCTACACCGTGGCCGAGCGGCTTGACGAGAAAACCCTTGTCATCCATTTTGAAAAGGGCCATGCGGAATTCAAGGGCATCTACCAGGCCATGAACCAGCTCTTCCTGGCCAACGCGGCTGGGGAGTTCGCCCTGGTGAACCGCGAACAGGACCTGGACGATCCCGGCCTGCGCAAGGCCAAGGAATCATACAACCCCGTGGACTACCTCAAGAAATACGAGGTCCGGGTGACCCCGGCCCAGGACCGGTCCCAAGGAGGGCGCGCATGAGCCAGGGTGTGAAGCTGCCCGACGGCACCGAGCGCCGCCGCCACGAGCGATTCAGCCTCAAGGTGTTCGGCTCCCACAACTCCTGCACCATCGCCCTGGACCCCGGGACCTTCCTGGACTGCTCCATCCTGGACGTGAGCCGGGGCGGGCTGCGCATGAGCATCAACTCCGAGAAAAAGGGCATCCCGGCCCCGGACATGGGGCAGGAGATAGAATTCCGCTCCTTCCTGTCCGCCCGCAACCGGTTCCTGGAGGGGCGCACGGGCACCGTGGCCTGGTACAACCCCGACCGCCGCGAGTTCGGGGTCCGGTTCGAGTCCGCCCTGCCCGAGGACCAGGTCTCGGTGCTGGTCGAAGGATGACCCCGGCCGAGACCCGGCCGCCCGTCCCCCTGGTTTAGCCGCCCCCCCGCCGCCCGGACTCCCCTTGGCCGCAGGTCCAGTTGCACTGCCCTCTTTTTTATGCGAAAATGATAAAGTAGCTGGAGAGATGTGCCGAAGAGATGCGGGGCGATTTCGGGCATGAAAAAGCAGGAAAAACACCCCCTGGACTTCCGCATCGGCGAGAAGGTGCTCGTGGATGTGGAAGGCACGGGCAAGCGCTTCTGGACAGAGGCCTACGGCCGCATCCGGGAGGAATTCATCCTGCTGCGCCATCCCATGAACGCGTCCTTCAAGGACCTGCTCAACAAGGACCAGCCCATCACCGCCCGCTACATGGACAGCGAGGGCTCCATCTTCGGGTTCAAGTCCACGGTGGTGGGCACCATCGCCCGGCCCTCGCCCATGCTGGTCATCACCCACCCCTTCACCATCGAGACCGTGAACCTGCGCCGGCACGACCGGGTGCAGTGCTTCCTGCCGGCCAACCTCTACCACGAGGGCGACGAGATGGCCGGCTACATCGTGAACATCTCCGCAGGCGGGGCCAAGTTCGTCTGGCCCCTGAAGAACGGGGCCGCCCCCGAGTTCCCCAAGGACGCCGAGGCGTTCTGCCAGTTCTCCATGCCCGGGGCCGACGCCGAGCTCTATGCCCGCAGCATCATCAAGGGCACCACCCTGGACGGGAGCAAGAGCATCATCGGCCTCAAGTTCGAGGACCTGGAAGAGGACAACAGGCGAGTCATCGGCGACTACGTGCAACTGGCCGTGGAATTCATGGCCAGTTGAGCCACGGCCGAGGCTTCCCGGAAAACTCGTTGCCCTAATCCCCGCCGGTGATTATAGAAGAAAAGTCCGCCCTTTTCCGGCCGCGGGCAAAACCAGGCGGCGCAGCCATGCAAGACGAACTCCTCAAGCAGGACGAACAGTTCGAGCCCATATTCGTGGCCCGGCAACCCATATTCGACCGCAACCAGAACATCTGGGGATACGAACTCCTCTTCCGGCACAGCGGCACGGCCGGCAGCGCCCAGGTCACGGACCCGGACGTGGCCACGGCCAAGGTCATCGCCGACGGCTTCACCCTGGCGCTCACCGGCATGCCCCCGGGCCGGCGCACGCTCATCAACTTCCCGCAGAACCTCATCCTGCGCGGCGCGGCCTTCGCCCTGCCCAAGGACATCTGCGTGGTGGAGATCCTGGAGACCGTGCAGGCCACCCCGGAGATCGTGGACGCCTGCAAGAAGATCAAGGAGGCCGGCTACATCCTGGCCCTGGACGACTTCGTGGGCCAGCCCGGGTTCGAGGAGATCCTCAAGATCGCGGACATCGTGAAGGTGGAGATCCTGGGCCAGCCCACCCCCAACATCATCAAGATTTCCCAGGCCCTCAAGAAGAGCGGCACCAAGCTCCTGGCCGAGAAGATCGAGGACCAGAAGGCCTACCAGCTCACCAAGTCCCTGGGCTACGAGTACTTCCAGGGCTACTTCTTCTCCAAGC
This sequence comes from Desulfovibrionaceae bacterium UBA6814, assembly GCA_002452635.1. Classification (GTDB taxonomy): domain Bacteria; phylum Desulfobacterota; class Desulfovibrionia; order Desulfovibrionales; family Desulfovibrionaceae; genus UBA6814. The sequence continues at coordinate 6,050 of DKEU01000193.1, forward strand.
CCGAGATCATCCCGGGCCGCAAGATCTCGGCCAACCAGATATCCAAGATGCGGCTCCTGCAGGCCCTGACCCGGGAGGAGTCCGAGACCAAGGAGCTGGCCAAGATCATCGAGGGCGACCTGTCGCTGTCCTACCGCCTGCTGCGCTTCATGAACTCCGCGGCCTTCGGCCTGGCCAAGACCCTGACCAGCGTGGAGCAGGCCGTGGCCCTGCTGGGCCGGCGGCCGCTGAAGCAGTGGATCATGGTGGTCTCCCTCTCGGACCTGGCCCCCACCCCCCGGGCCGAGGAGCTCTCCTTCCAGTCCATCCAGCGGGGCCGCTTCCTGGAGACCCTGGTGGAGGCCATGCCCAAGCCGGTCTTGTCCAAGGACACGGCCTTCCTCCTGGGCCTGTTCTCCAAGCTGGACGCCCTGCTCAACCAGCCCATGGACCAGATCCTGGACGACCTGCCCCTGGAGGACGACATCAAGTCCGCCCTGGTGGGGCAGCAGAACCCGGCCAGCCATCTCCTGGACTTCCTGGAGACCGTGGAGGCCGGAGTCTGGGACGCCACCGAAGAGGCCCTGGCCAGCTACGGGGTCAAGCAGGACCAGGCCGCGGTGCTCTACGCCAAGTCCACCGCCTGGACCCAGAAGATCCTGGGCCAGTCCAAGCAGGACGACAAGGCCGCGTAAGCGCTGCCAGATGCCGAACGAACAGGGGAAGGCCGCCTCCGGCCTTCCCCTTTTTTCATGTCGTCGGGATGCGTCGGCAAACCTGGGTCCGGACACGCCGGCCCACACCCGCCCCCTCGGAACCACGCTGGTTGTATGTGAATGCGAAGGCTTGCCTTCGTGAGAAACGCCGTGGCGGGAAACCTGCGC
>DKEU01000222.1:0-164 GCA_002452635.1 Desulfovibrionaceae bacterium UBA6814
GGCCTGGGCAAGACCACCCTGGCCCAGATCATGGCCCGGGAGCTGGGGGTGAACCTGGTGTCCACCTCCGGCCCGGTGCTGGAGCGCTCGGGCGACCTGGCCGCCATCCTCACGAATCTCTCCCGCCACGACATCCTGTTCGTGGACGAGATCCACCGCATGCC
>DKEU01000222.1:236-401 GCA_002452635.1 Desulfovibrionaceae bacterium UBA6814
CACCCTGGTGGGGGCCACCACCCGGCTGGGGCTGCTCACCTCGCCCCTGCGCGACCGGTTCGGGGTCATCGCCCGGCTGGAGTTCTACGCCCCGGCGGACCTGGCCAGGATCGTGCTGCGCGCGGCGCGCATCATCGGGGCCGAGGTCACGCCCGAGGGCGCGGC
>DKEU01000222.1:410-22992 GCA_002452635.1 Desulfovibrionaceae bacterium UBA6814
CCGCGCATCGCCAACCGGCTGCTGCGCCGGGTGCGGGACTTCGCCCAGGTGCGCGGGGCCGGGGTGGTGGACGCGGAACTGGCCGAGGCGGCCCTGGACCGCATGGACGTGGACGAACAGGGCCTGGACCAGATGGACCGCAAGATCCTGGACGTGCTCATCCGCCACTACCAGGGCGGGCCGGTGGGGGTGAAGACCCTGGCCGTGGCCTGCTCCGAGGAGGTGCGCACCCTGGAGGACATCTACGAGCCCTACCTGATCCAGTGCGGCTTCCTGAAACGAACCTCCCGCGGCCGGGTGGCCACGGCCAAGGCCTTCGCCCACATGAAGGCCATGGCCGAGGGCGGCGGGCAGGGCAATCTTCTGTAACGGGCGGCAGGACGCCGCCCCCGGCGGCCAATGGCCGCCGCGAGGCCGGGGAAGGCCGCGACTTCCCCGAGCCGAGGAGCCGGAAACCCAGGACGGGTTTCCGGCAATAAAGGGGAGACCATGCGCATCATCGACCCGAGCTTCGAGATTCTGGCCATGCCCGAGGGGGAGGCGGCGCTCAAGATCATCGAGATGGCCGGCCGCACCTGCTACAAGAGCGAGGACAAGATCGCCGCGGGCACGGCCTCGGATTTCGTGGGCCGCATCGTGCGCTCGGGCCACGAGAGCGTGATCGAGCACAGCTCGGCCACGGTGCGCTTCGTCACCGACCGGGGAGTGACCCACGAGCTGGTGCGCCACCGCCTGGCCGCCTATTCCCAGGAGTCCACCCGCTACGCCAACTACGCCAAGGACAAGTTCGGCAGCGAGATCACCGTGATCCGGCCGCCGTTCTGGGCCGAGGACTCGGAGCCCTACCGCCTCTGGAAGCAGAGCATGGCGGAGGCCGAGGCCGCCTACCTGGCCCTCACCCGTGCAGGGGCCAAGGCCCAGGAGGCGCGCAGCGTGCTGCCCAACTCCCTCAAGACCGAGATCGTCATGACCGCCAACTTCCGGGAGTGGCGGCACGTGTTCAAGCTCCGCTGCGACGGGGCGGCCCATCCCCAGATCCGCCAGATCATGCTGCCCCTCCTGGAGGAGTTCGACCGCCGGGTGCCGGTGCTGTTCGCGGACCTGCGCGAGCGCTTCGCGGCCGACATGGAACGCTTCAAACACCTCCCGCTGGCATGAGCGAGACCGAGACCCCCATCGCGACGCCCGCGGACCGGCCCTACCTCACCCCGGAGGGGACCCTGGTGGTCCCGGCCGGGTGCGGGCCCGAGTACCAGTGGTGGGTCAAGGGCGGCAAGCACGTCACGGACATCCTGCGCGAGCTCAAGGCCCCGCGGAGCGTGTGGGCCAGGTATAGCGCGGATCCCTATCCCGAGGATCTGGCCCGGGAGGTATACCCCCTCCTGGGCTGATGCCCCGGCGGTGTTTCACATTCCGAGAAACAGAGCTGTAACAGGGGATAATCGGGAAATGCTCCGGGATGGCCGGGGTAAGCATGAACAGTTATTCACATCAGCGGTCCGTCACGGGACTGCCGATAGTATGCCAGCCCTTGCCGGGCGGGGTATACGGCGTAATCCCCCCTCTTCTGATTCCCTTTCTATCACTCTGGATTGCCGCATCCGCCGGGGAATGGCGGCGGGCTTCGGCTTTGCCGGGATCCCGGCCCCGGCGGGCGGAATTCCGGCGCAGGCGGGGGGTGGCGAACTGACGTCATGGGTAAAAATATCAGTGTGCCTCCAAAAATCAAAGAAAAATGGCAAGGACCCTGTTTAAAACTTTTTCAGCCCATGTGCAGAAGAATCGCCTTGACAGCGAGGAGGCCATGCCCGGCCTGGGTTTCCTCCTGGGTCCCAGAACACGACACAGCTTCGTCACATCTCAATAAAATTCAATATTTCAGCGGGTTGTCTTGATAATGCCTTGGGGAGAATCCAGGGGCCGGGGCCGGCCGGCCGGGTGTATTCCCTCCTTGCCCGAAACACTCTCCAGAAGGTATTCCCTCGTCCCATGCGCGGACCTTGGCAACTCATCCTCTCCCTCCTGGAAAAGACCCTGAATCCCGGCCTGTTCCAGGTCTGGATCAAGCCCCTGGAAGCCGTGGTCGCGGACAACGCCCTGACCCTGCTGGCCCCCAACGAGTTCGTGGCCGCCTGGGTGCGGGAGCGCCTGGCCGACGACATCCTCCAGGCCGCGCAACAGGCCCTGGGCCGCAAGCCCGAGCTCTCGGTCCGGGTGAAGCCCAAGCTGGTGGCCCCGGGCAACGGCGCGGCCCCGGCCCCTGTCGCGGCCGGCGGTTCGGGCAACGGCGCGGGCAACGGCAAGGCCCCCCGGGCCGTGGGCCTGCCCGGCCTGGCCTCCCGGCCCCTGGCCACCCAAACCTGGCGGTTCTCCTTCGACGACTTCGTGGTGGGCCCCTGCAACGAGCTGGCCTTCATGGCCGCCCGCGGCCTGTGCAAGGGGGCCCTGGCCTCGGAGCACTTCTATCTCTGCTCCGCGCCGGGCCTGGGCAAGACCCACCTCATGCACGCCATCGGCCGGCAACTGGCCTTGGAGACCAACCGCTCCAGCCTGCGGGTGGCCTACCTCACGGCCGAGGAGTTCACCTCCTCCCTGGTCATGGCCATCAAATCCGCGGAGATGGACCGTTTCCGCGCCAAGTTCCGCCAGAACCTCGATGTCCTCCTCTTGGAGGATATCCATTTTCTGCAGGGCAAGGCCAAGGTGCAGGACGAATTGCTCTGCACCCTGAAGGCCCTGCACGACCGGGGCTGCAAGGTGGTGTACACCAGCTCCTTCCTGCCCCGGGAGCTCTCGGGCGTGGACAACTGCCTGGCCTCGCGGTTCTGTTCCGGGCTCATGGCCTCCATCGAGCGGCCCTGCCTGGAGACCAGGCTCAAGATCCTGCAGCGCAAGGCCGCCACCTACCAGGTGGCCCTGCCCGAGAACGTGACCGAGCTTTTGGCCGAGCGCCTGTCCTCGGACGTGCGCCAGTTGGAGAGCTGCCTGCAGAACCTGGCCCTCAAGGCGCGGCTCCTGGGCGCGGGCATCGACCTGGGCCTGGCCATGGAGGTGCTGCAGAACTACGCGTCCGCGCCTGCGCTGGCCATCACCCTGGACGGGATCATCGATTTCGCGTGCCGGAACTTCGGGCTCTCGGTCACGGAGCTGGCCTCCAAGAGCCGCAAGCGGCAGGTGGTCATGGCCCGGAACCTGGCCTGCTACCTGGCGCGCAAGCACACGTCCCTGTCCCTGGAGCAGATCGGGTCGCGGTTCAACCGGCGTCATTCCACGGTACTGAAGGCCATAACCAACGTGGAGCGGGAGATAGCCACCGACACCCCACTCGGCCGGCAGTTCTCCCACACCATGGAGCGTATCGGACGCCTCTAGCCGTCGTCCGGGCTGCCAGCGGCCATTTTCACCGGCAGCCAGGGGAAGGGCGACGACGCCACACCGGCCGGCCGGTGCGCAGGAGGGGAGGGGGGCCGCGGCACACGCCGCGGCCCCCTCTCTCGTGCTAGCGGGTCGCGGGGGACGGCCGGCCCAGCACCAGGCTGCCCAGCAGGCAGGCCGCGCCGCACAGGGCCACGGTGGTCTGCGCGCCCAGGCTCTCGGCCAGGAATCCCGCCAGGAGCGCCCCGAACGGGGCCACGCCCATGAACATCATGGAGAACAGGGCCATGATCCGGCCGCGTAGGGCGTCCGGGGCCAGGGTCTGGAGCAGGGTGTTGGACGTGGCCATGAACAGGATCATGCCGAAGCCCACCGGGACCAGCAGGGCGGCGGAGAGCCAGAAGGCGGACGACTGGGCGAAGCAGACCAGGGCCGCGCCGAAGAGCAGGGAGGAGCGGGAGCGCAGCCGCCACAGCCCGGCGGGGTCCTTGCGCAGGGTCAGGACCAGGGCCCCGGCCAGGCTGCCCGCGCCGGCCGCGGTCATGAGCAGGCCGAACCCGCCGGCCCCGGACCCCAGCACGTCCGAGGCGAACACCGGCATGAGCACCAGGTAGGAGGAGCCGAACAGGCTGCCCAGGGCGATGAGGGCCAGCACCTGCCGTATCTCCCGGGTGCGCCAGGCGTATTCCAGCCCCTCGCGCAGCCGGGTGAGGAAGGGCGGCCGGTCGAGGACCACGGGCCGCGGGGCCACGCGCATGGCCGCCAGGCTGGCCAGCACCGCCAGGAAGGACACGCCGTTCAGGAAGAAGCACCAGCCCTCGCCCACTGCGGCCAGCACCACGCCCGCGGCGGTGGGGCCCACCACCCGGGCCAGGTGGAACATGGAGGAGTTGAGCCCGATGGCGTTGGGCAGGTCGTCCCGGGGCACCATGTCCGAGAGGAAGGTCTGGCGGGTGGGCACGTCCAGGGCGGAGGTTATGCCGAGCAGGGTGGCCAGGGCCACGATGTGCCAGACCTGGACGGTCCCGGTGAGGCAGAGCGCGGCCAGGGCGAAGGCCAGGAGCATGGCCGCGGTCTGGGTGCCCAGGAGGATCCTGCGGCGGTCGGCCCGGTCGGCCCAGTCGCCGCCCACCAGGGCCAGGAGGAAGATGGGGGCCAGGGCCGCGAAGCGCACCGAGCCCAGGGCCGCGCTGGACTGGGTCAGGCGGTAGACCAGCCAGGCCTCGGCCACGTTCTGCATCCAGGTGCCGGTGAGGGACACGAACTGGCCGGCGAAGAAGAGCCGGAAGTTGCGGTGCCTAAACGAGCGGGTGAGCAGGGACCAGGCCCCGCCGGGCCGGGTCGGGACGGCAGGCGCGGAAAGGTTCTCGGGCATGGGTCAGCGGGCCTCGGCCTGGGCCGGGGGGCCGTAGCCCGCAGCGCGGGGGGTGAACAGGCTGCGCAGGGTGCGCAGGGTGGCGGCCACCTGGGCCAGTTCGGCCTCGGGCAGCCCGGCCAGACGCCGGGCGAACGCCTGGGCCGCGCCGGCGCGGCACTCGGCCAGCAGGCCGGCCCCGGCCCCGGTCAGGTCCAGCACCACCCGGCGGCGGTCCTCCCGCCCCGGGGCGCGGGCCACCAGGCCGCGCCGCACCAGCCCGTCCACCAGCTTGGACATGGACGGGTCCGAGAGCCCCATGCCCTCGGCCACCTCGCCCAGGCCGCAGCCCGGGTGGCGGTTCAGCCAGGCCAGGCAGCGGAACTGCGGCACGGACAGGTCCGCGCCCCGGCCGGCCCGCATCTCCTCCCGGAAGAACTGCATGAACTGCGGCGCAGCCTCCACCAGCTCCCGCGCGCAGGACTCCACCAGCGTCTCCATACGTTTCCACCTCGAAATAGTTTCAGCTAGAAACTATTAAGAAGCCTGCTCCAGCAGTCAAGGGGGAGGGCCACAGATAGCCGCGTCGGCCGGGCCGGACATCGGAGTCCGCCCATGAAATGGGGATTCCCAAGGGCCGTCGGCCCTTGGGCCCCCGGAGGGAAGCTCTTCCCCCGGGTCAGGCCCGCACGCCGCGCCGCAGCGCGAGCATCTGGCGGCCCCGCCGGGGCAGGAGCAGGAGGAAGGCCAGGGCGTAGGCCGCGCTGGCCAGGGCGTGCAGCTCCTGGCCGGTGGCCGGGACGTGCAGGCCGGCCAGCCAGTGGTCCGGGACCAGGGGGGCCAGGAACTGGGCCGCGAACAGGGCCAGGAGCAGGACGGCCCCCCGCGCCGACAGCCGCAGGCCGGCCAGCAGGGCCACGGCCAGCAGGGACTGGGCCGCGGTGAGCAGGAGTTCGTTCATCTGGAAGTGGTCCAGGGGGATGTGCTTGGTCAGGGAGCCCGCGGCCACGCCGTAGACCCCGGGGATCATGCCCACCAGCAGGGTCCATTGGTTGAGCTTGGAGGAGAGCAGCGAGGCCAGGGCCACCCCGGGGTGGCCGCGCAGGGTGAACATGATGGCCACGATGAACTCCGGGGCCTCGGAGGCGATGGGGGCCAGCCACTGCACCAGGAGGAATTCGTTGATGCCCAGCAGCCGGCCGGTGGCCACCAGGCCCTCGGAGAAGGACTCCGCATTGGCCAGGATGACCCCGGCCGCGAACAGGAACAGGAGCAGGGTGGCCAGCCTCCGCCGGTTGCGGGGCAGCCGGCCCAGGACCGCGGCCGGCCCTTCCAGCTCGCACTCCTCGCAGGGGCGACCGGCCGCGATGCGGATGTACCAGGCGTAGAGGCTCACCAGGGCCACCCCGTCGTACCAGGCCAGGCTCCCCTTCAGGGGGATGAGCAGGGCGTACAGGGTGGCCATGCCCAGGAAGAGCACCTCGGTGCGGCGGTCCTGGTCCAGGACCACGGGCCGACGGGTCTTCCACCAGGCCAGGAACGCGATGGCCGGCCAGGCCACGCCGATGAGCAGCCGGTTGGCCCCGGTCATGTTGGCGATGGCGTAGTGGGCGTAGTTCGATTCCGGGTGGGTCCCGGCCATCCAGGTGAAGTACATGTCCACCGCGTATTCGGGCAGCACGGCGATGAAGGCCACCACCGCCAGGGCCAGGGCCTGGGGGATGTCGGCCTGGGCCACGTCGCAGGCCCAGAGCAGGAGGAAGGACGCGCCCAGGATGGCCGCTCCGGCGATGGCCGCGGTAGCCGGGGGGGAGAGGTGGACCCCGGCCAGGTTCAGGGTCAGGCCGGGCAGGCAGGCCAGGACGGCCAGGTACAGGGGGAGCAGCTTGGTCACGGCGGTTCTCCTTGGTCCGGTTTGGCGCGGCCGATAAAAAAACCTCCGGCACGCGCTGACGCACATGCCAAAGGTCTTGCCGACCGGTGGGAACCGGCGGCGCGGCCAGCGGAGAACCGCGGGGCTGTTGACCGCGCCTTGCGGGGCTACTCCCCTTTGGTGGGCGGAATCTATCCCCGCGCCGGGGCGGCGTCAAGCAGGGTCAGCCCAGGGCCACCAGCTCCATCCTGCCCCAGGCTGCGATGGACCCGCCGAGCTGGGCGAAGACCCCGTCCACGCCCGCGGGCTGGAGGGCCTGGGCCGCGGCGGTGACCCGGTCCAGGTCGCGGCGGGTGCGCAGGAGGTTGCACAGGGCGGTGGCCGCGGCGTCGGCCAGGGCACCGCTTTTTGCGCGCACGGCCACCAGGTCGCCCGCGCCCAGGCTCAGGGAGTGGCCGATGCTGGCCGAGGAGGAGCAGAGCGAGCAGGGGAAGTCGGCCGTGTCCAGGCGCAGGCCCAGGGCCGGGCCGCCGGACGGGTCGGCGAGCAGGGCCACGGTGCGGGGCCGGGTGGAGTGGAGAAAGCAGTCCCCGCCGTTTTCCACGAGGATGTCCGGGCTCTGGGGCGCGAAACGGTCGGCCACGGCCTGGGCGATGGCCCCGGCCACCGCGGCCATGGGGCCGACCCCGCAGGCCCGGGCCGCGTCGGCCATGTCCCGGACCAGGGCCGGGGCCGATTCGGGCACGTCCACGGGCGTGAGGCTGGCCAGGAACTCGGGGTGGGCCGCGATGTAGGCTTGCAGCGGCGCGCGCAGGCCGTGCAGGAAGCTGCCCATGGGGCTGGACAAATCGGTCCGCGCCACCACGTGCAGATCGGTCTGCCCCACCACCACCTGGAAGGCCACCTCCCCGGCGGCCGGACTCATCGAGCGGCGGTAGCCGCGCTCCGCGCCCGCGTGGGGCGCGGCAGGTTTCGATCGCTTGCGGGACATAGGCACCACGACCTTGCACTGGTCCAGGAAGTTGCCCGGCTGGGCAACTGATCCAAAAAACCGAAGGTTTTTTATTAAAACACCACCACGACCTTGCACTGGTCCAGGAAGTTGCCCGGTTGGGCGAGCACCGCGCGGAGCAGGGCGGCGTCGGTCGGGGCCAGGTCCAGGGAGCCGGGGCTGCCGGACGCGGCCTTGACGGTCTTGGGCGTGGCCCCGACTTCGCGGCTCTGCTGGGCCTTGCCCAGGTCGCGGTAGTAGCGCACCAGCCCGCGCCGCACGGCCACGGCCTGGTCCAGGGCCGGGCCGGGGTAGAGCTGCTCCGCGCCCTGCATGAAGGTGGGCGCAAGCGACGGCGCGAACCCGGTGCCCCGGGCGTCCACCACCAGGCCGGTGAAGGCCTGGGCCAGGCCGGGCGGCACTGCGATGGCCGGGGCCTTGGCCGGTTCCAGGGCGGCCGGGAGGGCCGGGGCGGGTTCCGGCGCAGGCGGGGTCGCCAGGGCGGCAGGAGGCAGGGGGGCCGAGGCCAGGGGCGCGGGCGCGGCCTCCACGGCACGGGCCGGGGCGTTGCGCTCCAGGGCGGCCACCCGGGTCTCCAACTGGGCCGCGTGGCCGGCGTACAGGGCCAGCCGGGACTCCACCTGGGACACCCGGTTCATGAGCGCCCCGTCCCCGGGAAAGGCGGCGGGCTCGGCCGCGGCCTGGGACGCGCCCTTGAGCTCCAGGGCCGTCACCCGGGTCTCCAGCCGGGCCAGGCGGGAGCCCAGGTAGGACACCCGGTTCTCCAACTGGAGCAGCCGGCCGGTCTGGGACCCGTCCACGGGCGAGATGGAGGGGGCGGATTCGGGCTCTCCGGCCGGGGGCAGGCCCGAGCCCTGGCGCTCCAGGGCGGCCACCCGCGTCTCCAGCCGGGCGGCGTGGGTGTGCAGCAGGGCGGCCTGGGCCTCGGCCCGGGCCAGGCGGTTGCCCAGGACCGGGTCCGGGGCCTCGGCCGGGGCTGCGGCTTGCGCCGCGGGGAGCCCGGCGGGCGGGCCGGCGGCCAGTATCTCCCGGGTCAGGGGGCCGGCCAGGGGGATGGTGAGGGTCAGCTCGTAGGCGCCGTCGGGCCGCAGCCGCTCGGCCGCCACCGTGGCCCCGGCCAGCAGGCCCTGGACCGTGGTGGTGACGCGGTCGGACACGGTCATGAAGTTCTCCACCACGCTGGCCGAGTCCACCCGCACCTGGCCCACCACCTCCAGGAGGTTGCGCCGGGCGTCGAGCATGGCCGCGCGCTGGGCCATGGCCCGGGCCTGGGTCGCGCCCATGGCGTTCTGGCGCACCGGGGCCGTGCCCACCCCCACCGCCACCTGGCGCTCCCAGTCCACGTAGCCCGGGGAGCCGTCGGCCGCGCGGGCCGGGAGGGACAGCGCGAGCAGCAGGGCCGGGAGCAGCAGGGCAGGGAGCAGGCGGCGCATGGGCATGGGAATCTCCTTGGGCCGATCAGGTGCCGTCAGGTCTCTGATTGAAAAAAACGTGCGGCTCCCGGTGTGGCGGCGCAGGGTCATGGGCAGTCCTTGGGCGGATACTCCAGGGCCGGGTCCATGCGGGCCGGACCCAGGACCTTGGGTCCCCGGGCCGAGCCGCCCCACCAGTTGCCGGACAGGTCCAGCTCCAGGGGCGCGAAATTCTGCACGTCGAACGGTTCGTTGTCCTGGAACGTGGTGGCCGTGAGGGACAGGGCCAGGCCCGACCCCTGGGCCACCAGCCCGCCCATGCCCGCGTTGCCCGCGATGCGGGAACAGGTGACCACCGGCCGCGCGCCCTGGTCCAGCATGAGGCCGGCCTGGGAGCTGCCCAGGATGCGCACCGCGCGCAGGGCCGGCGCGGCCTCCTGCACCGTGACCCCCACCTCGGCCCCCTGGATCTCCACATGGTCCAGGCTCAGGCGGCCGCCGCCCTCCAGCACCACCCCGCTCCAGGACCCGGCCGGCGCGGCCGCGTCCGCGGGGATGAAGCGCACCGGGCGCTTGGCCGTGCCGTACACCGCCAGGTCGCCGCCGCGCACCGCCAGGCCCGCGCCCGGGGCGAAGCGGAGGATGGCCCCGGGCTCCACGTGCAGGGCCGCGCCGCGGCCCACCACCAGGATGTCGCGCACCAGGAAGGGACCCTGGTCCGCGCGCAGGAGCACGGCGTCCTTGAGCACCCCCTCCAGGGCCGGCCCGGCCGCGGGCAGCTTGGCCAGGGCCGGGTCGGGCAGGGGCGCGGCCTTCAGGTAGGCGCTCATCTCGCTCAGGTTGCCGGCCTTGTCCCGGGCCGCCACCCGCAGGAACACGGGCGCGAAATTCTCCAGCCCGTCCACGTCCGCCTGGCCGTGCTCGCTTGTGGCCGCCAGCGCGAAGCCGGTGAGCCCCGAGTCGCTTACGTACACCTCGTACCCGGCCAGGTCCGGGTCCGGGGACTCGGTCCAGGTGAGGCGCAGGCGGCGGTCCAGGGGCTCGGCCCTGAGGCCCTGGGGCGGGGCCGGAGGCCGGGCGTCGATGTCCAGGGGCGGGCCGGGGTCCACCCGCCGGGCCTGGGCCCCGGACACGGCCACCAGGTAGCCCTTGGCCGTGAGCCCGTAGGCCTCGTCCTCGGGCTCCACGGCGTAGACGCCCTCGTAGACCGTGCGGGCGGCCAGTTCGGCCTCCAGGAGCTGGGCCAGCTCCGGGGTCAGGGGCCGGCCCGCGGCCTGGGCGCGTTCCCCGGCCTGGCGCAGGATGTCCTGGCGCAGTGCCGCGGCCTCGGCCGGGCCCAGGGGGAGCAGCGGGATGTGGGTGCGGAAGCTGCCCAGGTCGGCGTAGGCGTCGCAGTCCGGGTCGCCCACCAGGCGCAGCCGCACCTCCTCGCCCCGGCGCAGGGGGCGCTCGGGCCGCAGGGCCGCGAACAGGGTGATGGACGGGATGCCGCGCGGCATGGGCAGCTTGTCCGGGATGTCGATGGTGCCCACCATCTCCCGGAACAGGTCGTCGGTCTGGGAGTAGAGTTCTTCGTGGCGCAGGTTCCAGATGGCGGAGAGCGCCCCGGCCACCAGGCCGACGGGCGATTCCGACACCCCGCCGCCCAGGCTGCGGGACACGTGCCGGGCGCGCCACAGGAGGCCGCCGCTGGCCAGGCTCACCAGCTTCACCTCGCAGCCCACGGACACCAGGGAGGCGATGCCCAGCCAGACCCGGTCGAAGTGGGACACCTCGGCCGTGACCACCGCGTCCACCCCGAGCACCGAGCGCAGCCGGCCCGGGTTTTCGGCCAGGGCCTTGGCCTGGGCCGCGGGGTCGGCCAGGCCGGCCTCGCGCAGGCGGCGGTCCACCTCGGCCAGCTCCAGGTCCGCGAAGGGCAGGGAGGAGAGATGGTTGTAGAACGAGGTGCGCAGCACCCGGCGCGGGTCCTGGTCCTCGGGCGCGGACGACCACTGGGCCGGGTTGCCGCTGAAGGGCAGCACCGCCACCGAGCGGGGCGGGGCCGAGCGCAGGAGCGGGGTGTTCTCGTACTCGCCGCGGAAGTGCTGGAACGCGTCGCCCGTGCCCGCCACCGTGGCCTGGCCCGAGGCCGGGGACACGTGGGTGCAGCCGGCGGCTCCCAGGAGCAGCGCAAGCCCGGCCAGGATGGCGATGACGAGGTGGCGCATGGGACGAAAGTTCCTCCCGGGGAGTGCATGCCAGAACCGTACCCGCGCCGTAAAGGCGCAGCCTGCCCGCCTGGCTATGCCATGCCCGGCAGGGGAAGACAACCGCCGGACGCGCTGCGGCCGGGCCCTGGGCATGGACTGCCGGAGGCGGAAGGGGTAAGGATCGCAGTTTCCCGGCAGAATGCGGCCGGGAATGGGGATGGACCATGCGGCAGGATTCCGACGCTTCCCGGCGCACCGTGCTGGCCACCGTGTGCCTGGCCCAGTTCCTGGTGCCCTTCATGTTCACGGCCGTGGGCGTGGCCCTGCCCGCCATGGGCCGGGACCTGGGCGCCACCGCGCTGCAGCTCGGCCTGGTGGAGCAGTTGTACGCCCTGTCCCTGGCCGCCACCATGCTCACCTTCGGCCGGTTGGGCGACCTCGTCGGCCGCAAGCGGGTGTTCCTCGCGGGCCTGGCCCTGTTCACCCTGCTCACCGCGGCCCTGGCCCTGGCCCGCAGCGTGGAGTTGCTCATCGTGCAGCGGTTCGCCCAGGGCCTGGCCGCGGCCATGCTCCTGTCGGGCAGCATGGCCCTGGTGGCCTCGGCCTTCCCGCCCCAGGTGCGGGGCCGCATGCTGGGGGTGGTGTCGGGCTTCACCTACGCGGGCCTGACCCTGGGGCCCATGCTGGGCGGGTTCGTGACCACCCGCCTGGGCTGGCGCTCCGTGTTCTGGATGGCCGTGCCCCTGGGCGCGGCGGCCTGCGCCCTGGGCGTCCTGCGCATGCGCGGGGAGTGGCGCGAGGCGCGGGGCGAGTCCATGGACTGGCGGGGCAGCGGGCTCTTCGCCGCGGCCGTGTCCCTGGTCATGCTCGGGGCCTCGCACCTGGGCGACCGGCCGGGCCTGGGCGGGGGCATGATGGCCGCCGGCCTCATCGGCCTGGCCGGCTTCGCGCGCCTGGAGTACCGGACCACGCACCCGCTGCTGGACGTGTCCCTGTTCGCCCGGAGCCGGTTCTTCTCCCTGAGCTGCGTGGCGGCCATGGGCATCTACGCCGCCACCCTGGGGGTCATGTTCTTCATGAGCCTGTACTTGCAGGTGGCCCGGGGCCTCACCGCCAGCGCGGCCGGGCTCGTGCTCCTCATCTCGCCGGTGATCCAGACCGTGGTGTCGCCCCTGGCCGGCCGGCTGGCGGACCGCATCCCGCCCGAGCGCCTGGCCAATCTCGGGATGGGGGTGAGCACCACGGGCCTGGTCCTGGCCGCGGCCTTCCTGGGGCCGGACACTCCCCTGTGGCTGGTGGGCGCGGTGCTGGCCTGCATCGGCCTGGGGGTGGGCATCTTCATCACCCCCAACACCGTGGTCATCCTGGCCGGGGTGGAGCCGCGGCAGTACGGCATGGCCTCGGGCATCGTGGGCACCATGCGCACCCTGGGCCTGGCCATGAGCATGACCACGGTCACCCTGGTCTTCTCCCTGCTCATGGGCGGCCAGGCCGTGTCGCCGCAGACCGTGCCCGGCTTCCTCACCAGCATGCAGGTCTGCCTGGCGGCCTTTGCGGCCTATTCCTGCGTGGGGCTCGGGGCGTCCCTGGGCCGGGGCGCGGGGAAGGCAAAAGGCTAGAGCAGCATCTCCCGGACCAGGGCGAGGTAGGGCTCGATGCCCGCGGCCACGTCGGCGGGCCAGGCGAAGGGCGGGGGCGGGGGCTCCACTGCGGCGCAGGCGATGGTCTCGGCCAGGGCCGGCACGTCGGCCGGGTCCGCGATGATCCAGCGCTCCGGCAGGAAGTGGCTGGCCCCGTTGTCGCGGCTGGTGACCACCCGGCAGCCCGCGGCCAGGGCCTCCAGGCTCGCGTTGGAGCAGGTGTCGTAGAAGGTCGGGAGCACGAACACGTCGCAGGCCGCGTAGAGCGAGGGCATGTCCTCCACCCGGCCCAGGAAGCGCACCCGGCCGGCCAGGCCCAGCTTTTCGGCCCGGGCCGCGAACCGGCCGGGCTTGCGGCCCCCGGCCACCAGCAGCACGTAGTCCCTGGGCAGCAGGGCCAGGGCGCGGACCATCTGGTCCACGCCCTTGAGCGCGAAGTTGGTGCCGGCCAGGACCAGGGCCACCTGGCCGGAATCCAGGCCCCAGGCCGCGCGCGCGGCCTCCCTGGCGTCCGGGGAGGGCGGGGTGAAGCGGGCCAGGTCCGGCCGGTTGTAGATGATGCGGATGTCCCGGCTCTCCAGCCAGGGGTGCGCCTCCAGGAGCCAGTCCCGCACCCGGTGCGACACGGCCACGATGACCCGGGAGTTGTCCAGGGTGCGCTGCTCGATGGCCCGGATCAGGGCGTTGGCCGGGGCCACCCGCCGCCGCGCGGTCTTCCAGGTGCGGGCCAGCCCCGCGTTGTAGGCCCGGCCGGACAGCCGCCAGAACACGTCCAGCGGGCCGCCGCTCATGCGCAGCAGGTCCTGGCGCAGGGTCTTGCCCAGGGAGATGGTGAGGTCGTACTTCTCCTTGCGCCGCACCCGCTCGGCCTGGGCCGCGTACCAGGCGATCTTGGCCGCCCGCGGCAGGAGCGGCCGGCCCACCAGCCGGACGTTCACCCCGGCCGGGGGTTCGGCCTCCTGCCGGCCGCACACGAAGTCCACCCCGTGCCCGTCGCCGGCCAGGGCCGCGGCCAGGCGCAGGGCGAACCCCTCGGCCCCGCCGTAGGCGGACAGCCGGGGCAGGAACAGGCCCAGCCGGCTCATCCGGCGACCTCGCGGTACAGCTCCAGGGTGGTCTCCAGGAAATCCTCGCCGTGCAGGCCCCCCACGGTGCGGGCCTGCTCCGCGCGCAACTCCCCGCGCCAGGCCGCGTCCTTCGCGGCCCGGGCCAGCAGGGCCGTGAGCGCCGCCTGGTCCCCGGCCGGGGCCAGGGCCTCGGCCGCCAGCAGGTCGGGCATGACCCCCACGTCGGTGGAGACCAGGGGCACGCCGCAGGCCATGATCTCCAGGGCGGCCCGGGCGATGGTCTCGGACCACAGGGAGGCCACCACGCCCAGGTCCAGGGCGCTCACGCAGGCGGCCACGTCGGGCCGCGCCCCGGTGATGGCCACGTGCCTCTCCATGCCCGCCGCCCGGATCCAGCCCTCCACCTCTTCCTGCGTGGTGGCGGTGGTGAAGCCGATGAGGAGGAGCCTCAGATTGGAGAGCCCCTGCCCGCGCACCAGGTCGGCGCAGGCCCGGATGAGCTCCCGCTGGCCCTTCACCGCGTCGAACCGGCCCAGGAGCCCGATGACGAACTCCTCCGGCCCGTAGCCGAACTCGGCGCGCACCCGCTCCCGGCCCGCGGGGTCGAAGGCGAAGCGCGCGGCGTCCACCCCGCCCGGGATGAGCCGCACCCGCTCGGCGGGCAGGCCGAAGGTCTCCAGGAAGTGGCGCTGCATGCGGGAGTTGGTGGCCACCACCGCGTCGGCCGCGCCGGCGTGCAGCCAGCGGTTCACCGCATTGGCCTTGGGCAGGCGCTGGTCGCCCCGGGTGCGCACCAGGGCGAAGGAGCCCAGGCGGCGGCGCAAGAGACCGAAGTGCAGGAAGGCCTCGCCCCGGTGGCAGTTCACCACGTCGGGCCGGAACTCCTGCACCAACCGGCGCAGAGCGGGGTAGAGGGCCAGTTGGGCCAGGGGGTTCTTGGCGTTCAGGTCCATGCTGCGCACGGGAAGGCCCCAGTCCCGGGCCTGGGCCTCGGCCTCGGTGCCGGGCAGGGTGAGGCACAGGGTTTCGTGCCCGGCCTCGCGCAAGAGGCGGGCCAGGTACAGGGCGTACCAGGCGGTGGCGTTGAACCAGCGGACGTTGGCGACCTGGATGGTGCGCATGGCGATGCGGCCCGAATGCCCCAGATGCAGCCAAGGCAGGGGCGCGGACCGAGCGGACAATGCCACCCCGGCCGGGCCTTGGCAAGGTCCCGGCGGAACCTTTGCCCTACGCCCGGGGATGGGGTAGGACAGGGCAGGCCCGGGGAGCCGGGCGCCGCATGCTTTTCAAGGCACGGAATTTGAATGCCTTTTGCCGGGGCCGTCCGGCCCGGGCCGCAAGCGTCGGTTTTTCGACGCCGGCCCGGCCGCACGGGTCCCGGGGAGCACGCCACGCCATGGACGGGCACGGGCATGAACACGGGGGGCGCAGGGCCCCGGCCGAACGGTTAAACGGAGCACATCTCCTGTTTGACCACGGCTTCGGCCTTGATGCGGTCCAGCACCTCGGCCAGCACGGGCTTGACGTTTTCCCGGAAATCCCCGGCCACTATGATGAAGAGCAGGTCGTCGCCCACGTTCAGGCGGCCTTCGGAGGCCTCGGCCAGGACCCGGTAGATGCCGGGCTTGGCCTCGTACTCCCGGCAGATTTCGGCGATGCGGGCGTGGTCGGGCGTGACCTCCACGCAGGTCACGGCCAAGCCGTCCTTGCGCGACGTGCCGCGCACGATGCCGTTGTGGACCAGGACCATGCCCACCTTCTGGGCGAACTGGGGGTCCTGCTTGAGCTTCGCGATGGTGGCGCTGATATCCATGGGTGCTCCGCGGTGATGTGAGAGGGACATGTACAAATTCGCCACGTTGATGAAGGACCTGCCGTCCATGCGCGAACCGCGCATGACCGGTCCGGGGTTCGTGGTCTGGATGGTCTGGAAGGGCGACCTGGCCGAGGCCATCCCGCGCACCTTCCAGGACTACGGCGGCATGCGCATCGCCGAGGACCGCGGCCAGTCCCTGTGGTTCTTCTTCACCAAGGACGTGTTCCACGGCCTGGCCCGGCTCCAGGTCTGGGCCAAGATGAACGCCCTGCCGGTCTACATCCAGGTCCTGCCGGCCAAGCTCCACGTGGGCTTCCAACTGGAGATCACCCTGTCCATCGCCTCGGAGTTGTTCAGCCAGCAGGCCATGACCCCGGACGAGTTCGCGGTGTGGATCCACCCCCAGGTCCGCCAGGACGTGGAGAACATCCCGGGCATCACCCTGGAGGACGTGGAGTCCATGACCGGCCTGGCCTCGGCCTCCTGGCGCACCCTGCGGGCCGATCCCCGGCTCTCCTTCGGCTCGACCCTTGGGTGGTACTTCATCCTCAAGCCCCTCGGCAACCCCCTGGACAAGGCCTTCATCGAGGGGTGGCGCAACTTCTTCGGGGAGCTGCAGCGCATGCTCACCCGCATGAAGCTCAAGTACATCCTGCACAACAACTACCTGATCTTCCAGCTCGATTCCTACCGGACCCTGCGCCAGTGGTGCTCGGACCTGCTGCACATGATCCGCAGCTCCAAGGACAGCGAGGAGGGCCTCTACTGGCCCAGCGTCATGGCCGCGGTGGAGAAGGGAGGGCTGCACTTCAACGAGGAGCTGCCCAACAAGGTGGGCCTGGACTGGAACCAGATGACCCCGGACTTCCCGCACATGTCCTACCGCACCGCCTTCCTCCTGGGGGAGGGGTTCAAGATCAAGGACGTGAGCTACAGCCTGGAGCGCAGCAAGCTCACGGACTGGTGCTACGTGCACTTGGCCGCGGGCGACCTGGCCGAGGTCTCGGGCAGCCTGCAGGTGTCCTTGCCCGTGGCGCTCCTGGCCGGCCCGGGCCAGCCCTGCTTCTACTGCGGCCTGCGCAACCACACCGAGAACCAGTGCCCCAGCCGGGAGCTCAATTCCCGGGATCTGGGGGCCTGGAGCGAACTGGCCCTGCTGCCCATGGAGAGGATCAACACCGGGCTCAAGGAGCTGGGCGACCTGGTCAAGGACAATCCCCTGTCCGCCATGTCCAACAACCTCAGGGGCGGCGACCCGCCCCAGGTGATCCTGCGCTGCATCTACGAGATCAACGGCTACGCCCAGTTCCGCACCATGAACCTGGTCTGGCGCGCCCTGGGCGAGGACATGCCCGACGGCCTGGTCCGGGTGGCCCCGGCCGAGCGCCATCCCTACGTGGTGCAGTTGGAGAACGTGCTGGCCGGGGACCCGCTCAAGGCCGAGCGCATGGCCCGCCAGGAATCCCTGCGCGCGCCCCGGGATTTCCAGTACTACAACATACAGGCCGTGATCTGCCTGGAGCGCGGGGAGTTCGAGCGGGCCGGAGGCCTGTTCCGGGAGGGCGACCTGGTGAGCCAGAACTCCCTGCAGTACGCCTACCACCGCTACATGCAGGGTCGGATTCACGAGGTCCAGGCCAACTACGACCAGGCCATGGCCGCCTACCGCCAGGCCGCGGAGCTGGCCCCCAAGTGGCTCGAGCCCTTGTACCGCCAGGCCGCGGCCATGGTGAAGATGGGCTTTTCCGAACACGCCCTGCCCATGTTCGACGACCTGATCGCCCGCGATCCCAACATGTTCAACCGGATCATCATCGACCCGGAGCTGGAGCGCGGGGCCATCCAGCTCATGTCCTACCTCTGGGGCCGGTGGATGAGCGCCAAGGAGGAGGCCGACGCCAGCAAGAAGAAGCTGGAGGAGCTGTCCGAGGAGTTCGGCGAGTGGTTCGGCCGGGATTCGGAGTTCGGCCAGGAGAACCAGAAGGTCATCCGGCAACTGCTGGACCTGCACGCGGTGGACAACTACGTGGCCATGAGCCGCATGGTCTCGGGCCACGGCCGGCTCATGAAGACCCTCAAGAACAAGGTGGAGGCCGAGGTCCGGGTCATCCAGCGCCAGGGCGAGGAGTTCCGGGACCGGCTCAAGGACATCCACCGCGAGGTGTCCTGGTTCCCCTTCCCCAAGACCCTGCGCGACTTCAACAAGGACTTCAACTTCTGCGTGCAGAAGCTCAAGTGGGTCAAGGAGCAGCACTTCCAGATCGCGGAGAACTTCCGGCGCAGCCGGGAGTTCTACGACCAGGTGGACGAGAAGCTCACCAAGCTCTCGCGCAGCCTGGTGACGCTCAAGATCGTGCGCGACTCCACCCTGTTCGCCATGATCCTGGGCAAGAGCTTCATGTGGCTGGAGATCATCGGCCTGGGCCTGGCCCTGGTGCTCATGCCGGTCATCGTCTACTTCGCGGAGAAGTCGCCGCCCGGCTTCTGGCGGGACATCATCGTGAACCAGAAGTGGGGCCTGCAGAAAGGGCTCATCATCGTGCTCTCGGTGGGCGCGCTCACCATCTCCCTGCTGCGCACGGCCATGGTCTTCGACAAGAAGAAGGCCAAGCTCTTCGAGGAGCAGGAGGCCCAGGAGCGGGCCGCTCGCGCCGTCCGCGACTCCCGCCGCCGCAACGGCCGCTGACCGGACGGGGTTTCCCGCAATCCCGCGGGGTTGCCCGCACTGGGCAAAGCCCGGGCTTTGGCGTACCCTGCGGAAACGAGTGCACCGCGCGGCCGGATTCCGGCCGCGCAGTCCAGGAGCCGCCGTGTCCCTTGCCAGCATCTTCTCCCACGCCGCCGAGAACCGGCCCCTCACCGCCGCCGAGGTCAGGGCCCTGCTGGACGTGGGCCCGGAGCAGTTGCCCGAGATGCTCTCCCTGGCCCGGGAGTTGGCCCGCCTGGCCTTCGGCCGCACCGTGTCCCTGTGCGCCATCGTCAACGCCAAGAGCGGGTCCTGCCCCGAGGACTGCGCCTTCTGCGCCCAGTCCGCGCACGGCCGGGCCGATGCGCCCTGCTACGCCCTGGTGGACCTGGAGAAGGTGGTGGAGGCGGCCCGGCAGGCCCGGGCCGCGGGCGCGCGGCGTTTCTCGGTGGTGCTCTCCGGCACCCGGCCCAACCCGGGCGAGTTCGCCATCCTGGTGGACATGGTGCGGGCCATCAGCGCCCTGGGCCTGGCGGCCGACACCTCGCCGGGCATTCTGGACCGGGAGGAGCTGGCCGCGCTGCAGGAGGCCGGATTGTCCGGGTACCACCACAACCTGGAGACCGCGCGGTCCTTCTTTCCGCAGATCTGCACCACCCACGCCTACGACGAGGACGTGGCCGCGGTGGCCGCGGCCAGGGACCTGGGCCTGTACGTGTGCTCGGGCGGCATCTTCGGCCTGGGCGAGACCTGGGAGCAGCGGGCCGAGTTCCTGCTGGAACTGCGCGCACTTGGCGTGGACAGCGTGCCGGTGAATTTCCTGAACCCCATCCCGGGCACGCCCCTGGAGCACCGGCCGGTGCTGGACCCGTCCGACGCCCGGAAGATCCTGGCCCTGGCCCGGTTCATCCTGCCCCGCGCGGCCATCCGGGTGTGCGGCGGCCGGCCCCGGGTGTTCGGGAACAAGGTGTTGCCGGTGCTCTCCTCCGGGGCCTCGGGCCTCATGATCGGCGACTACCTCACCACCCCGGGCGCGGACCCGGCCCGCGACCTGCGCGAGGTGGCGGCCGCCGGCCTGGAGCCCGGCTAGGCGAGGCCGACCACGGACCGCAAAAAGGGGCGCTGGCCAAAGCCAGCGCCCCTTTGATTCGCAATGGGATGCGGTAGGGGACTACACGCAGCCGGTGGGCTTGGGCAGGCCGGCCATCTTGCAGGCGCCCTTGCCGGGACCGGAGGGGAACAACTCGTAGATGTGCTTCAGCTTGAAGCCGGTGACCTTGGAGAGGATGCGGACCATGGGGGCGATGCCGTTCTTCTTGTAGTAGTCCTGGAGGAAGTCGATGACCTTCTGGTGCTCGTCGGTCAGCTCCTTGATGCCCTCGGACTCCTTCACGTACTCCACCCACTCGGGGCACCAGTCTTCGAATTTCTGCAGGAAGCCGTCCTCGTCGATCTCGAAAGATTTGCCCTTGAAATCAATGGTTGCCATGATTCATCCTCCTTAAGGGTGTTGACCAAGGGATGTAACGTTCACCTAGGCCGGTGTCAAATCCGCCCGGGGTTTCCCGGGCGAAGCAAGCGGCAACCGCCGCCCGTTCGCGAAAAAACCCCCCTTGAAAAATCCCCGGAACGGCGACCGCCTGGGCGGAAGGGTCCGTTTCCGGGTGCTCTTGCGATGTAAATGGCAAACCAGCGTCTTGTCAATGCCATCCCCGGGAAAAGGGGGACGGCGGGGGGTCAGCCGCCCAGGAGCTCCTTCAGGTGGCGGCGGGCGAAGTCCAGGGAGGGGTCCAGCTCCAGGGCGCTGCCCAGGCAGTGCAGGGCCTTGGTCCCGTCGCCCAGGAACTTGTAGCACAGGCCCAGGTTGGCCAGGTCCATGGCCGAGCCCGAGTCCAGGTCCAGGGCGGACTCGAAGTCCTTGGCCGCGGCCGCGTAGTTCTTCTGCTTGAAGGCCGCCACCCCGCGCAGGTTGAAGTACTCCTTGACCTCGGGGCACAGGGCCACGGCCCGGTCCAGGTGGGGCAGGGCCTCGGCCCAGAGCTCCTCGCGGGTCAGGGCGTAGGCCTGGTAGAAGGCGGCCAGGGCGCGGTCCTCGTCGTCCTCCTGTTCGTGCTCCGAGGCCGCGAACAGGGCCGCGGCCCGGTCCAGGTCCCCGTCGCGCAGGGCCACCAGGCCCGCGAAGAAGGGCAGGTAGGGGGCGTCGGGGTAGACCTCGGCGATGACGTCCAGCCCCTTGCGGGCCTCCTCCGGGTAGCACTCCTCGGCCAGGATGCGGCCCACGAACATGCCCAGGCTGGCCCGGGGCGAACGCTCCCGGAAGGCGAAGCCCGGCACCAGGTTGTAGTTGGCCGCCACCCCCAGGCCGGGGTGGGTGGTGTCCACGGCGTAGGCCGGGAAGCCCGCGGCCCGCAGGCCCGCGGCCAGGTGCGTGAGCTCGTCCAGGATGTCCGCCCGCTCGAACCCGGGCAGCGAGGCCAGGGGGACGGTGGCCCCGGCGGTGAGCCAGGCGAACTGGGCGGGGTCCGTGAACTTGGGCAGGCCCGAGGCCTCGTAGTTGGCCCCGGTCTCGAAGTCCCCGGCCAGCTGCGCCACCTCGGTCAGGGCGCGGATGGCGGCCTTGGCCGGGGAGGACGCGGTGCCCGCGGTGAACACGATCTCGCTCCTGGCCGGGAAGGTGGCCGGGTCGAAGGCCAGGGCCGCCACCGTCGGGGCGGGCAGGCCCAGGGTGAAGTCCTTGAGCCAGACCTGGACCCCGTTCCTCTGGAACGCGGCCAGCAGGTCCTTGAGCACCGGGTCGTCGCAGGAGGCGGGGTCGATGGTGGGCAGGGTGGGGCGCTCCCGGTCCACCACCGCGCACACGTGGCGCTCCACCAGTTCGCACAGGCCCTGGAGGATGGACTCCTCGGGGCTGTTGCCCGCGCTGGACCCATTGAATTCGTTGAGCTTCTTGAACCAGTCCAGGGGCAGGTGCACCTCCCGCCCCCGGGCGAGGTCCAGGGCCGGGGCGAAGCGCCAGCGCACCAGGTCCAGCATCTCCCGGGCCTCTTCCGGGCCGGCGGCGTCGTTCACCGAGGCGACGATCTCCTGCACGGGGATGAGCGCGTCGCCGTAGCGCTTTTCGGCCTGGGACCAGGTCAGCCGTTGGAAGCGGTCCTCGTAGGCCCAGTAGGAGAAGAAGCTGTAGCGCTCGGCCAGCTCCATCAGGGCCGAGGCCCGGGCCTGGTCCGGGGACGCGCCCTTGCCCATCTGCTTGCGGGTGGGCATGACCCGGCGGGCGTCCTCGCCGCAGATGGACAGGAACACCGGGATGCCCAGGCGTCCGGTGTCCACCTGCCGCACCTCGGCCAGGATGTCGGCGCCCGTGGCGGCGAACCTCTCCATGACCGCGGCCACGGTCTGGGCCGGGGGGCGGGTCTTGTCCTGGTCCGTGGTGTAGCCCTTGGGGCAGGGCTTGAGTTCAAGCATGGCGCACCTTGAGCCGGTGGATGTTGATGAGGTGGCGCTGGGTCTCCTCGCCCTCGCGCTGCGCGCTCTTGCAGCCGATGGTGGCGGTCTGCACCGCGAAGTCCCGGCTGGCCAGGTCCAGGAAGGACTGGTGGTCGCGGATGTAGTTGCAGGACAGCATGGCCTCGGCCTCGGGCTCGGCCGCCAGGTGGGTCCGCAGGAAGGTGAGCAGGGGGACGAACAGGGGCTCCAGGTAGAGGATCTCCGAGCCCACGATGCGCAGGAAGCGCCGGGGCAGGACGTCCCCGGCGAAGTTGGCCCGGGCCACCGTGATCCGGTCTTCCAGGCCGTTGTGCAGGACGTTGATGCGGGCGAAGCGCAGGGCGTCCAGGTTCACGTCGGTGAGGAGCACCTCGTGCCCGAAGGCCGCGGCGAACAGGCCGCACACGCCCAGGCCCGCGCCGATTTCCAGCATGGGCCGGCCCGGGGCCGGGGGCAGCCGGCGCAGGAAGTGGCTGGTGATGAGCGAGGCCGGCCAGACCCGGGACCACAGGGGCAGCTCCACGCCCTGGCCCGTGGCCGCCGCGGCCAGGTGCTCGATGTGGGCCTGCATGTCCGCGATCTGGAGCACTTCCAGGCGCACGTCGTCGATGCTCAGGGGCTCGAAGGCCACCCCGTAGGCCGCGTTGGCCCAGTCCAGGAGCTCGTCCA